>DGYA01000067.1:51021-79272 GCA_002396505.1 Cyanobacteria bacterium UBA5018
TCCACCAGGTGGCATAGGTGGAGAATTTGTACCCCTTTTCGTGGTCAAACTTTTCGGCTGCACGGATTAGGCCAAGACTCCCTTCTTGGATTAGGTCCTGAAAGGAAAGGCCTCTATTCATGTATTTTTTTGCAATAGATACGACTAGTCGTAGGTTCGACTGGACCATTTTTTCCTTGGCCCTTCTGCCGAGCATCAGGCGCCGCCGGAACTTCACCAGGGGCATGTCCACCAGGACCGCCCACTCTTTGTTATCGGGAAAGTGACCGTGATCGGACTCGAACTGGGCAGCTAATTCCTCTAGCTGGAGCAGGTCGGCAATTTTGCGCGCCAGCTCAATTTCCTCATCGGGCCGCAGCAGACGAATGCGACCGATCTCTTGCAGATAAACCCGAATTGAATCTTCTGTATAAACTCCCTTCGGCCCCACCTTGATGCTTGCCAAGACCTTTTTGTCATCCTTGCCTGAATCCTCAGCCTCGAGATCAGGGAGCTCAGCGGCGTCGATTAACTCGTCGGCAGCCGCATCAAGATCAACTGCTGTATCGAGGGGCTGTGCTTTGGTTGAGGGTTTGGCCTTGGCCGCTGCAGCCTTAGCCGTTGCAGCCTTGGGCGCTGCGGCTTTGGTGGTAGTTGCCGTTTTGGCGCTTGCTTTGACTGCGGCAGACTTGGTGTTGGCTAGTTTTGGCGTGGCCGCTGACTTGGCTGAGGAACTAGCGGCAGCTGTCTTGCCGCCTGCAGCTTTGGTTGGGTCAGCCTTGGCACCAGCGCTCTTACTGACTGCAGTTTTACTGTCCGTGCCTTTGGTGGCCGCTGTTTTGTTGCTGGAAGTCTTAGCGCCGGCAGTTTTAGCACTGGTAGTTTTAGCACTGGCAGTTTTCGTGCTAGCAGCCTTCGTGGTTGAGGTTTTAGCGCCAGCAGCTTTAGTGCTAGTAGCTTTAGTGGTAGTGGCCTTAGTGCCACTAGCTTTAGTGCTTAAATTCTTACTTCCGGCTTTTGTGGTGGCGGACTGGCCATCTACATCGGCTTGATTGGTGACTGTTTCACCACCATCATCAACAACTACTGCTTTAGCAGCTTTTGGCTTGCTGCTCTTGGTTGCTTTCTTTACGCCACCATTGGCCGAGCTGCCCGCGGTAGTGGTCGCGGAATTTTCAGAACCAGGGTCGGAATCAGGGTCTTGCTTACGCCTGGGCTTGCGAGTAACAGTCTTCACTACTACAGCCTCGCCGGCAGCATTGGCCACCATCAGGATTTCTGGGGCAGCCTTGGGCTTGGTGTTGGCGAGGAGGGAGCTCATGGAGAGAAAGAATTAGGCAGTGAGACGACAAAGTCGAAAGAGAACAATTAATCGGTATCAGGCGCTCAGATCACAGATATGGTGAGCTGAAAAGCGATGCTTTAGGCCTAATGAAGCTGTGCCCAAAAAAGAGCTAGGCAAGATTTTGCTCAAATAAGCATTAGATTTGATCGTAGTTGATTGGCCCAGCCACTGCTGCGATAGAGATTTAAGTTCATGGTTCAGCTTTGGATGGCTAGGGGGTTGGGTGGCTTCAGCCTTGGATGGTTTCAGCCTTGGATGGCTTCAGCTTTGGATGGCTTAAGCCTTGGACGGCTTAAGCCCTGAACTGCTGTGGAAGCAGGTGTCGCTAATGCTCCGTTTCTATGGCATGGAGGAACTTGGGACGAATACCTGAACAGCCCGAGGGCCTGCATGACTCGATCAGCCAAGCCTGGTTCGGCCGAAATGGATCGATACAAAAGCAAACAATTCTCAGTCAAAGACCGGAGTTAGTAACGCCATGACCTCAGTCCAGTCTTTAAGCCAGCAGATACTGAGACTGCCAAGGGAACGGACTGCCAAGGGAATGGACTGGCAATGGAACAGTGCCAAGCCGATACGCACTATTGCGACCCTACATCCGTGGACCAGCTGGCTGTGGACCGGCTGGCTGGGAACCAGCTAGACGTGGACCAGTGGGCTGGGGGCCAGCTGGCTGTGGACTGGCGGGCCCTGGATTGGTTAAGTGTCCGGTGTTTAGAGCTGGACCGTTTAAGGGCTGGCTGGGAAGCCAGGGGTAGGTGGTTTGCTGACGTGGGCAGGGAGGCAGGAACCAAGGGTCAAAAACAAGTAGCCGGGGCCGGGGCCGTAGCAGCGTTGTCAGGGGTGGTCTCAGACCGGGAGGCCATGGTGGGATGAACCCAGGCACTCTCTGCAGGTCTTCCCGCTGGTACGGAACGCCGCTCGTTCCGACGACAGCCCAAGGACTGTCCAACTCTTTCATTTTATGGATGGCACGTGACCATTGCAAGCTTGGACACCCCCCCATGGCTTGATATCTGGGTGGAAGCCGGCCGAGAGGGCCAGGTTTTCACCTACGCCAACCCCCTGGGCCTGGAGCTGGGGGTGGGGGATCTGGTGCGGGTGCGGCTGAATGGACGTCCCCACAGCGGCCTGGTGGTGGGGCTGCCCGGCCAACTGCCGCCAGGGTTGAGCGCTGAGGCGCTGCGACCAATTGAAGCGGTGCTGGAAGCGGCGGCTGTGGACGCCAGCTGGCGCCAGCTGATCGAGGCGGTGGCCCAGCAGTGCCACACCAGCAGCTTCTTGACCCTGCGCAGTGCTTTGCCGCCAGGTTGGCTGGGCAGCCGTAGTCAGCCCAAGGCGACTCGCCAACGCATTAATTGGCAGCTGGCCCTGATCCAGGAGCCAGCCCCTGGCGAGGTCGCCCTCCAGCGGCTGGGGGAGCGGCAAAGGGCCCTGCTGGAGATCCTGCAAGCGCGCGGCGGCCAGGCACCGATGCGAGAGCTTTTACAGCAGGAGGGGATCAACCAGGCGGTGGTGAAGGGTCTGGAGCGGCGAGGTCTGGTGGCTCGCCAGGCGCTACCGGAGGGTGGCCCCGCGGGGCCGGTTCTGGCCAAGGGCGAGGTTGGCCAGCGACTTACCCCACCCCAGGCCGAGGCGGTAGCGGCCATCACAGCCGCCGCCGCCGGCGCAAGCCTGCTGCTCTGGGGGGTGACCGGTGCGGGCAAGACCGAGGTTTACCTGCAGGCAGCTGCCCACAGCTTGGCTGCAGGCCGCAGCGTGCTGCTGCTCACGCCGGAGATCGCCCTGGTGCCACAGCTCCTAGACCGCTGCAGGAGCCGTTTTGGCCAGGGGGTGTTGGAATGGCACAGCGGCGTGGCTGAGGCGGAGCGCATCCGTAGCTGGCGCCACTGCCTGAAAACGGCGAATTCCCACTGCCCCCAGTCCCACTGCCCCCAGCTGGTGGTGGGTACCCGCTCAGCGGTGTTTCTGCCCCTGGCGGATTTGGGATTGATCGTGCTCGACGAAGAACACGACAGCTCCTATAAGCAGGAAAGTCCGATGCCCTGCTATCACGCTCGCAGTGTCGCCAGGCTCAGGGCAGAGCGCAGCGGTGCAAAGTTGCTGCTGGGCAGCGCTACTCCCTCATTGGAAACCTGGCATGACTGCAAGGCAGGTCATACCAAATTGCTGCGTCTGCCAGAGCGGATCGCTAGCAGGCCCCTGCCCCAGGTGCGGGTGGTGGATATGCGCCACGAGCTGGCGGATGGCCATCGGCGGCTGCTCAGCCGCGCCCTAATCGGCCGACTGGAGGGATTGCAGCAACGTGGGGAACAGGCGGTGATCCTGGTGCCGCGCAGAGGTTATCGAGCCTTTTTAAGTTGTCGCAGCTGTGGGGAGGTGGTGCTCTGTCCCCATTGCGATGTGTCCCTAACCGTTCACCGCCGTGGCGATGGTCACGAGTGGTTGCGATGTCATTGGTGCGATTACCGAGCGGAAGCCAGTAAGCGCTGCGACCATTGCGGCTCGCAAGCTTTCAAACCGTTTGGGGCCGGCACCCAAAAGGTGGTCGAACAGTTGGCCAGTGAATTGGAGGGCCTAAGGCTATTGCGTTTTGATCGAGACACCACCCGTGGCCGCGACGGCCATCGTCGCTTGCTTGAACCCTTCGCAGCCGGAGATGCCGACATATTGGTTGGTACGCAGATGTTAGCTAAGGGTATCGATCTGCCCCGGGTTACCCTGGCAGCGGTGCTGGCCGCAGATGGTTTATTGCATAGACCAGATTTGCGTGCCAGCGAACAGTGTCTGCAATTATTGATGCAATTGGCCGGCCGTGCCGGCCGGGGAGAGCTTCCTGGGGAGATGCTTGTGCAGACTTACAGCCCGGATCATCCGGTGATCCGCCATCTAATTGATGGACGCTATGAGCAATTTTTGGAGCAAGAATTGCAGTTGCGACGCCAGGGAAACCTGGTGCCTTTCAGCCGGGCTTGCCTGCTTCGTTTCAGTGCACCTACCGCCAGCGCCACTGCCACCGCAGCTACCACCCTGGCCGAACAGATTCGCCCCCAGGTGCTGGCCGCTGGCTGGCTATTGATCGGCCCGGCGCCAGCCCCGGTAACCAAAGTTGCCGGCAAGAGCCGCTGGCAGCTGCTATTGCATGGGCCCGGGGGCAGTGATCTGCCTCTACCCTCAGAGCTGATCTTGCGGCAGGGATTGGGTGCGAATATTAGCCTGACAATAGATCCAGATCCCCAGGAACTTTAATAAGGCTATTTTCAGAATTTATGAATAAGAAATTGCTCGCCAGTGTATTTCTCGCGAACATGTATAAATCCAGCTGCTGAGATAGAGAGCATTGAGCAAGGTGAATGCTGCGATGTTTCTAGAATCAAAACGGTTTGAAACAAGCTGGCTGGTGCTTCTAAGGTCAAGATTGCAGAGATATTTAGTAATTCCCGGGTTGCCCTTTAGCCGAAGCGGCCACTCACGTAATCCTGCGTGGCTTTCTGGCCGGGTGCATTAAAGATTTGCTCTGTATCGTTATATTCAACAAGGTAGCCAACTTTGCCGGTGCCGCCTTCTACGGCTTCAGCATTAAAGAAAGCGGTCATATCGGAAACTCGTACTGCCTGCTGCATGTTATGGGTCACGATAATGATCGTGTAGCTGCGCTTCAGCTCATGCATAGTCTCTTCGATCTTTAGGGTGGAGATCGGATCGAGGGCGGAACAGGGTTCATCCATTAGAATCACCTCGGGCTCAGTGGCAATGGCGCGGGCAATGCAAAGGCGCTGCTGTTGGCCACCGGATAGGGCTAGGCCGCTTTGCTTGAGTTTGTCTTTGCATTCGTCCCAGACGGCGGCCTTGCGCAGGGAACGCTCAACTAATTCATCCATATCACCCTTGTAGCCATTGATTCTGGCACCAAATGCAATATTTTCGTAGATGGTTTTCGGAAAGGGATTGGGTTTTTGAAACACCATGCCGATTCGGCGGCGCACCTCTACAGGGTCAATGCGCTTGTCGTAGAGGTCATAGCCATCAAAAACAACCCTCCCCTTCAAGCCGCACCCAGGAATCAAATCATTCATCCGGTTGAGAGCACGAAGAACTGTGCTCTTGCCACAGCCAGAAGGCCCGATAAATGCAGTAACTTTGCCACAAGGAATGTCCATGAAGACATTTTTTACGGCTTCAAATTTTCCGTAGGAAATAGTTACATCCTGTAGCGACATGCAAGTGCCGGCCTGGGCGGTTCTAGATGACATCTGCTCCTGGAGGCTGGTGGTCATTGGTTTTGGGAGGAGGGGGAAGGAGATGGGAAAGATTGGATTTGAACTGCCAACTCAGGAGCGGGCAATTCGACTGAGCCAGCGTGCCAAGAGATTTGCCGCCAGTATCATCATAACCAACACAAATGAAGCCGCCCAGGCCAGGGAGTTCTGGGCCTCATAGGGCATGATGGCAAAATTGAATATAAGCACTGACATTGATGCAATCGGATTGAATACACCTTCTGGCCAAAAGGATGAAAATAGAGCAGTGAATATTAATGGCGCTGTTTCTCCTGCGGCTCGGGCGATGGCCAAAACAATTCCCGTAGCAATTGGGGTGAAGGCGGCGGGCAGGGTAACTCTCATTATGGTCACAAATTTAGAGGCGCCTATGCCATAGGCTCCCCAGCGCAGCTCTTGGGGTACAAGCTTTAGTCCCTCATCGGTGGTTTTTATTACAGTGGGCAGCATTAAAACTGCCAGGGCAATGCCACCAGCTGCAGCACTGTAACTCTGATCAAAAAACACTCTAGTAGCTACGATTGCCCCATAGACAAAAACTCCACAAATAATTGATGGGACCCCAGCCAGTACATCATTGCCAAAGCGTATAAACTGGGCAAACCAGCCTCGATTAGCGTATTCGCAGAGATAGATCCCGCCGCCAACTCCCACTGGAATAGCCAAAAGAGAGGCGATTGCAGAGACTAAGATTGTGCCCACTATGGCGTTGCCAATACCGCCTCCAGTGAGGCCTGGGGCAGGAGGGAGCTGGGTGAACAGGCCAAGGCTGATAAGCTTGCCCCCCTGGATCAATACATAAACCAGCACCAAAAATAATGGCAGTACTGCTATTGAAGCGAAGATGCCAGCAATTAATGTGAACAGTTGATTTATTCTATTGCGGCGCAAGGAGGGGTCCCTGGTGAGCGGCCTGCGGTCGAAAAGCTGATCGCTGGAAAGATTTAGGTAAGAGGGGGTAGACATGGTTGGGGTTGTTGGCTCAATTTTAAATTAATAACGCAGGCTCAGGCGCCTTACGATCCATTGAGCGAAGACATTTACCGCAAAAGTAAGCACCATCAGAATCAATGCGGCATACATTAAGGCTGAAACTTGTATGCCATCTGCCTCCCCGAACTGGTTGGCCAGCATTGAGGCTATTGTATTGCCAGGAGATAGCAGGGAAAGGTTGAAATTTAGCGAATTGCCTATAATCATTGTTACGGCCATCGTTTCGCCCATCGCTCTGCCTAGGGCAAGCATCACCCCGCCGGTAATTGCCGAGACCGCTGAGGGGAGGATTACGCTAAAGATGGCGCCCCAGCGGGTTGTGCCCACTCCATAGGCCCCTTGGCGCAGTTCCGGGGGCACCTGGTTGAGGGCATCGCGGGAAATGGCTGTGATAATTGGTAGCACCATCACCACCAGAATTAAAATTGCCGGCGCCATGCCTGGTCCCTGGGGCACCGTGTTGAAGAATGGCGTCCAGCCAAGTAGCTGGTTGAGCAGATCCAGGACCGGCCTGATGGCCGGTTCCATCACGAAAATTGCCCATAGCCCTAGAACAACCGAGGGGATGGCCGCCAAAAGTTCCACCATCAAACCGATGGCTTCCCTGAGGGAAAGGGGGATCAGATCTTCAGTAATGAAGATTGCCGTGCCCAGGCCCAGTGGTACGGCGATCACCAGGGCCAACAGAGAGCTGACCAGGGTTCCGTAAATGGCCACAAGAGCACCGTATTGCTCGTTGACCGGATCCCAGCTAGAGGTGGTCAGGAATCTGAGGCCAAAGTTGTGGAAAGCCTCCTCGGAACCGTGCAGCACGGTGAAGAAGATGCCGAGCAGCAACAGCGCCACCACTGATGCCAGGCATAATGTGAGTTGGCGAAAGCCCAGGTCCACCAGCTTTTCGCTCGGTGGTCGCCGACGGAGGGTGAACTGGTCAGCGAGCAGGGCGGGCGGGATGTCCGGCGTCATGCGGAATTCAGAGCTTGATGGCCTGATAACGCCAAGGCGTACGGCCAGGCTTGAATCTATGCACCCATCCCCGGTAGATGTTTAAGTCTGGATTAACCTTTGTGGGGCCAGTACTTTGGGGCGCCAGCAGCGCTTGGATCGGTCGAGGCAATTTATGGGTGGACGTCCATGGGTCGAATAGTTGGCATCGACCTGGGCACCACCAACTCAGTGGTGGCTGTGCTAGAGGGCGGTAGGCCCCTGGTGATTGCCAGTGCCGAAGGCGGTCGCACCACCCCTTCGGTGGTGGGTTTCAGCAAGGATCAGGAGCTGCTGGTGGGGCAGCTGGCGCGGCGGCAGTTGGTGCTCAACCCCCGCAACAGTTTTTCAAATCTGAAGCGCTTTGTGGGGCGCCAGTGGGAGGAGCTGGACGAGGGCAGCCTTTCGGTGCCCTACACCGTGCGCGCCAACCCCCAGGGCAACGTGCGTGTCGTCTGCCCGGCCACCGAGCGCGAATACGCCCCAGAGGAGCTGCTGGCCAGCATCCTGCGCAAGCTTTGCGATGACGCGGCCACCTATCTGGGGGAGCCGGTGGAGGCGGCGGTGATCACCGTTCCCGCCTATTTCAACGATGCCCAGCGCCAGGCCACCCGCGACGCCGGTCGGCTGGCGGGCCTGACGGTGGAGCGGATCATCAATGAACCCACCGCTGCCGCTCTGGCCTACGGCTTCGACCGCAGCACCGTCAAGCGGGTGCTGGTGTTCGACCTAGGTGGTGGCACCTTTGATGTTTCCGTGCTGCGAATTGCCCAGGGCGTCTTCGATGTCAAGGCCACCAGCGGCGACACCCAGCTGGGCGGCAACGATTGGGATCGCCGCATCGTCGACTGGCTAGCCGATGGCTTCCTGCAGCGCCACGCCATTGATCTACGCCGCGATCGCCAGGCCCTGCAGCGGCTTACCGAGGCGGCCGAAAAGGCAAAGATCGAATTGAGTGGCGTGCAGAGCACGCCGATCTCGCTGCCCTTCATCGCCACGGCCGAGGCCGGCCCCCTGCATATCGAGACCAGCCTGGAGCGCGGTGGCTTTGAGGCCCTCTGCCCCGATCTGTTGGATCGCTTGTTGCGACCTGTGCAAAGGGCGCTGCGGGATGCCGCCCTGGCGGCCGAGGACATCGACGAGGTGGTTTTGGTGGGCGGCTCCACCCGCATGCCGATGGTGAAGCAGTTGGTGCGCACCTTGATCCCACTCGAGCCCTGTCAGTCCGTCAACCCCGATGAGGTGGTGGCGATTGGCGCCGCCGTGCAGGCCGGCATCCTCACCGGCGAGCTTCGCGATTTGATGCTCAATGACGTCACCCCCCTCTCGCTCGGGCTGGAGACGATTGGCGGTGTGATGAAGGTGTTGATCCCCCGCAACACGCCAATCCCAGTGCGCAAGAGCGATCTGTTCAGCACTTCGGAGTCGAATCAAAATTCGGTGGAAATCCACGTGGTGCAGGGGGAGCGCCAGATGGCCGCCGACAACAAGTCGCTGGGCCGGTTCCGCCTTTCTGGCATCCCGCCGGCACCCCGGGGTGTGCCCCAGGTGCAGGTTTCCTTCGATATCGACGCCAACGGCCTGCTGCAGGTGTCCGCCACCGATCGCACCACCGGCCGTCAGCAAACCGTGAGTATCCAGGGCGGTTCCAACCTTGGTGAAGAGGAAATCGCCAGGCTGTTGGCGGAGGCTGAGCTGAAGGCCGCCGAGGATCGGCGCCTACGGATTGCCATCGATCGCCGCAATCGGGCCCAGACCCTGGTGGCCCAGGCCGAGCGGCGGCTGCGGGATGCCGCCCTGGAACTGGGCCCCTATGGCGCCGAGCGCCAGCAGCGGGCCGTGGAGATGGCCCTGCGGGATCTCCAGGATTTGTTGCCGCTCGATGAGAGAGGCCAGGCGGAGCCCGGCGACCTGGAGCTGGCCGTCAGCCAACTCCAAGAGGCCCTGTTCGGCCTCAATCGCCGCCTGCTCAGCGAGCGCAAGGTGGACAGCAACCCCCTGCAGGGTCTGAAGAACACCCTGGGTACGCTCAAGGACGAGCTGTTCTCTGACGACGACTGGGAGGACGACTGGGGTCGCTCAACACCTGACCCCTGGGCCGCTGCGCCGGCCCGGAGGGCTGGCATTCGCGACCGGCTGGGGGGCTCGATCGATCCTAGAGACAGCTATGCCAGCGATAGGTTTACTGGTGACAAGTTTACCAGTTACCAGTTTACCAGTGACCGACCCGGCGGTGAAAGATCTAGCAGTGAAAGATCTAGTAGTGAAAGACTGGGCGGTGATAGGTTCAGCGGTGAAAGAGTCGGCGGTGACAGATTCAGTAGAGATAAACCTATTGACGACCAAGCCAAGGGCGATAGATTTAAACTTGACAGATTTGATGACGATCGTTTCGACGACGAAGTCTCCGGGGCAACTGGTTATCAGCCCAATAGCTATCAGGAGGGCAGGTCTCAGTCGGACAGGTTTAAGTCGGACAGGTTTAAGTTGGATAGATATCGGGCGGACGGGAACCAGGCGGATGCTTCCCCGCAGGATCGCGATCGGCCGGATCGAGCTGTCTCCAGTGACGCCGGGCGATTGCTGGACGAGGTAGGCCGCCGGGACCAGGACCGACCTGGCCGCGAGCTGACTAGGCGAGAGACCTCTGGACGTCAGGCTGGGAATCAGGCTGGGAATCAGGTGGGCTGGAATGATCCCGATCCCTGGGGTGATATTTGAGCGGCGTGGCCCCCTCCAGCGATCAGAGCGATTACTGGGCCATTCTTGGCCTTGAACCCGGGGGTGATGCCGCTGCATTGAAGCGAGCCTTTCGCGCCCAGGCCCGGCGCTGGCATCCGGATCTCAATGGCAGCGATCCGGTGGCGGAAGAGCGCTTCAAGCAGGTGAATGAGGCCTATGCGGTGCTCTCCGATCCCAGGCGGCGTCAGGCCTGGGAGAGCGGCGCCATGGGGCCGGATGGCGCCGCCGCCGGACTGGACCCGTTTGCCAGCGGCTTTCCAGCCTTCGAGGACTATTGCGATGCCCTGTTCGGCGCTGGGCCCAGGCGGCGGGGCGGCAGCAGCGACCTGGGGGAGCCAGCGGCTGAACCTGCCGCTGAACCTGCCGATCCCAGGCCCTCATCCGATGGCCGTGGCTGGGACCTGAAGGGGAGGGACGCCGATCCAGAGGCAGCTTTTGCGGAGGCAGCCGCAGGCTTTACCGGGGTCACCCATCCGCCGCCGCCGCCGCCGCCGGTGATGGCGTCCAGTGATGCGGAGACCCTCGTCTGCCTCACTCCAGAGCAGGCTTTGAGCGGTGCCCAGGTGGAGTTGGAGCTGCCGGATGGCACCTGCGTTGAGCTGTGGACGCCGCCCCTGGCCGGCGATGGTTGGCGGCTGCGGCTGGCGGGGGTCGCCCCCGGCGGCGCTGACCATTTTTTGCAATTGCAGGTACGCACGCCCGAGGGACTGCGCATTGATGGGCTGCGCGTCGACTACCAGCTGGAGTTGCTGCCCGCCGATGCGGTTTTGGGCTGCAGTGCCGTGGTGCCAACTTTGGCGGGTGCGGTCAAGCTGCAGGTACCGCCGGCCTCTTCCAGTGGTCGCCTGCTGCGGCTGCGTGGTCGCGGCCTGCAGTGGGGTGATCGCCGCGGCGATCAGCTGGTGGAGGTGCGCATCGTGGTACCAGAGCAGCTCGATGACGACGAGAGGGCCCTCTACCGCCGCCTGCGGGAGCTGGCCGAGGACGAGGACCGCCGGCCCTGAAAAATCGCCAGCCAGCCCGCTGCCGTTGCTCGGGGCTGATCGCCAGGCAGCAGGTGGCCGCTGCTCGGGGGCTGGTAGTTGGCAGTTGAGCAGCAGGCGGCCGGCATTCGCAGCAGGCAGTTGGCAGCCGGCAGTTGGTAGCTGGTGGGCTTGTGTGGCGGTGACACACTGAATGATCTTGTTGGTTGGGGTTTGCCGTGGCTGTGCATGTGCTGCTCTTTGACGCAGGCAGCGACCAGGAGGGAATTCACTCCCTAGAGTTGAACGGTCACACCGTGGTGCTGCTGTTCGAAGCCCGCGATGATGCCGAGCGCTACGCCGGCCTGTTGGAGGCCCAAGACTTTCCCGTGCCAACCGTGGAGGCTCTTGATCTCGAGGAGATGGAATTGTTTTGCCGCGAGGCCGGCTATCAGGCCCAGTTAGTGCCCTCGGGCTTCCTGCCCCAAAGCCAGGAGGAGCGGCTGTTGATCGCTCCGCCTGAGCGCAACATGGATGTGAGCAACTGGCAGGAGCAGCAGTTGGCCGCCAGCGGCGGGGCCGGGATCGCCCGGGAGTCAGCCGGGCCAGCCGCCAATTTGCCCGAGCGGGCAGTAGAACAGATCAGTTCTGGCGATCCGGAGCTGGAGGCCTTCCGGCGCCAGTTGGAGGGTTTGCTGTGACCAGGGCTGTTGCCGGTGACCAGGCTGTTTTCGGTGCCCAGTCTGTTGCCGGTGACCAGGTTGTCGCCAGTGATCAGGCTGTTGCCGGTGATCAAGGTGATCGCGGCCATCTGCTCACCGAACAGGCCAATCCCCTCAGCGCCCAGCTCGACCAGTTAGCCACCGGCGATTTGGTGGACCTGTTTGTGGCCAATGATTTGGAGCCCCAGCGGGCCGTGGCCGCTGCCGCCGCCCAGCTGGCCCAGGCGGTGGATGCCATCGCCGAGCGCCTGGCGGCCGGGGGCCGGCTTTTTTATCTGGGGGCGGGCACTTCCGGTCGTCTCGGGGTGTTGGATGCGGCCGAATGCCCGCCCACCTTCTGCAGTGACCCGGAGCAGGTGCAGGGGGTGCTGGCCGGCGGACCCGCCGCCCTGTTGCGCAGCTCGGAGGGATTGGAAGATCGGGCCGACGCCGGCTGGGCCGATCTACAAGCCCGCGGCTTTGGCCCAGGCGACTGCCTGGTGGGCATCGCCGCTGGGGGCACCACCCCCTACGTAATTGGTGCTCTGGCCCAGGCTCAAGCCATCGGCGCCCTGACCATCGCCCTGGCCTGCGTACCCAGCGAACAAGCGCCGATGCCCTGCGCCATCGACATTCGCCTGCTCACCGGAGCGGAGCTACTCACCGGTTCCACCCGTCTCAAGGCCGGCACCGCCACCAAGATGGCGCTCAACATCCTCTCCACAGGCGTGATGGTGCGGCTGGGCAAGGTGCATGGCAACCGCATGGTGGATGTGGCCGTAACCAATAGCAAGTTGGAGGATCGGGCCCTGCGCATCCTGCGGGACCTGGCTGGGCTGGAGCGGCAGCCCGCCAGGGAGTTGCTGGACCAGACGGCGGGCTCGGTGAAGCTGGCCCTGTTGATCGCCGCCACCCAGCTGGACCCCAGCGCGGCCCGCGCCGCCCTGGAGAGTTACGGGCCGTCGCTGCGATCCACCCTGCTGGCCCTGCAGAGGTCGGCCGATTCCCAGCCCGCTAGCCCCCCAGCCTTCTAGCTCCCCAGAGCCGGTTGACCGGGCCCAGGAGGCGGCTCAATCGAGCTGCGGGGGAACTGGATTCAGCCCTGTCTGCCCCGTCTATCCGCCCCGACTATCCACCCTGTCTATCCACCCTGTCTATTCGCCCTGATAGGCACCCCAGTAGGGGCTGGTGAATAGGTCGATGCGGCGGCGACATTCGGCCGGCACCTGCTCCTTGGGCGTCATCAGGGCATTGCGCAGGGCCTGGTGGGAGCTGCTGGTGGGACGGATGGCGCCCACCCGTTCAGCGGTGGCACGCACGATGGTCTGGGCCAGGGCGGCGTTGCTGCGCAGGTTCTCGATCACCATCTCCACCGTGACCGCTTCGTGGTCCTGGTGCCAGCAGTCGTAATCGGTGACCATCGCCAAGGTGGTGTAGGCGATCTCGGCTTCGCGGGCCAGCCGGGCTTCGCTGTGGTTGGTCATGCCGATCACGGCACAGCCCCAACTGCGGTAGAGCTCGGATTCGGCGCGGGTGGAAAAGGCTGGACCCTCCATGCAGAGGTAGGTGCCGCCGCGATGCAGGTTGCGATCAGCCGGCATCAAGCTCTCGCCCACGTCGGCCAGCACCCTGCTCAGCACCGGGCAGAAGGGATCGGCCAGGGTGACGTGGGCCACAGCACCCTGGCCGAAAAAGCTCAGGGGCCGCTGCTGGGTGCGATCGATGAATTGATCTGGCACCAGCATGTCAAGCGGCTCATGCTGGGGCTGCAGCGAGCCCACGGCCGACACCGACAGGATCCAGCGCACCTTCAAGGAGCGCAGGGCCCAGATGTTCGCCTGGTAGGGCACCTCCGTGGGGGAGAGGCTGTGATGGCGGCCGTGACGGGCCAGAAACACAACTTCCAGATCCCCCAGGCGACCGAGTCTGAGGCTGTCTGAGGTGGGGCCGTAGGGGGTGTCCACCACGATCTCCTGGATATCCTCCAGGCCATCCATGGCATAGAGACCGCTGCCACCGAGAACACCGAGACGGGCCTGGCTGAGGTCGAGACCGGGGCTAAAGCTCATCGGCGGCGGAACGGGGCGTTCCCGGTGAAACGGGAATAGTTCTACCGGACGGCAACGCGCATACTGGGAGCCGTTTGCCCCTAGCAGCAGTGACCAAGGCCGTGATGGATACCGATGCCGGCAGCATCGAGTTGGAATTGTTCGATACCGATGCACCCAACACCGTGGCCAACTTCGTGAAGCTGGCCAGGGAAGGCTTCTACGACGGCTTGGCCTTCCATCGAGTGATCCCGGGCTTCATGGCCCAGGGCGGTTGTCCCAACAGCCGCGAGGGTGCCCGTGGCGTGGCTGGCACCGGCGGTCCTGGCTACAAGATCAACTGCGAGATCAATAGCCAGAAGCACCAGGCCGGCACCCTGGCCATGGCCCATGCCGGCAAAAACACCGGCGGCTCGCAGTTTTACATCTGCCATGGGGCCCAGCCCCACCTGGATGGAGTGCACACTGTTTTTGGCCACACCAATAACCTCGATGTGGTGATGGCACTCAAGGGCGGCAGCCGTATCAACAAGCTGACCATTCAGGATTGATGCCTGGGGCAAAGCATTGCCCCCTTGTCTAGCCTTATTAGATCTAGCTCCACTCGAGCAGCAGCTCGGAATCCAGTTTCAGAGCTGAGATGTCGGAACCCTTGGCACCCAGTTCGACCAGGGGGCGCCGTTGGGGTTCCAGGGTCGCGCTGGGATGGGCGCTGCGCTGGCCGTCGCTGGCCAGCAGCAGGCTGACGCGGCTGGTGCCGGGCCATTTTGCCAATTGCTCCAGGGCTGCTAGCAGGGCCTCTTTGGTCAATGCGGCGCCGCTGAGTTGAATCGCCAATTGCGGTTGGTTGAGTAGGGCCAGCTGGCGCGGCTCTTCGTGGCGCTCCACCGCCAGGTCGCAGGATTTCGCCCAGGCCTCCACTGCCTGCAGCAGGGCTAGGGGCTGGTCGGGCTGGTCGATCGAGCCTCGCCAGCCAAGCAGCGCCAGCGGTCCGCCGACAGGACAGCTGGGGCCCTTTTCCAGCAGGTGCCCCAGTTTGGTGCGTTTCACCTGTAGGTAGTTGGCGTTGTGGAGGCCGGGTTCGATCACCAGTGGCACCCGATCTACCACTTGAATTCCATAGCCACCGAGGCCGGCAATCTTGCGCGGATTGTTGGTGATTAGCCTCAGCCGTTGCACCCCCAGGTCGCTCAGAATCTGGGCGCCTACGCCATAGTTGCGCAGGTCGGCGGGAAAGCCCAGTCGCTCATTTGCTTCCACCGTATCTAGGCCAATATCCTGTAACGAGTAGGCCTTGAGTTTGTTGACCAGGCCGATGCCCCTGCCCTCCTGGCGCAGGTAGACCACCACCCCTTCTCCGGCCTGCTCGATCATGCGCAGGGCCGCCTCCAGCTGGGGTCGGCAATCACAGCGCAGGGAGCCAAAGGCGTCCCCCGTAAGGCATTCGCTGTGCACCCTCACCAGCACGGGCCCGGTGGCGGCTTCTGGCTGGCCTTTGACGATGGCTACGTGTTCACTGCCATCCAGCTCATTTATATAGCCAATAGCCTTGAAATCGCCAAAGGCGCTGGGTAAGCTAGCCGTGGCCTGGCGGCGCACAAACCGTTCGGTGTCCAGTCGATAGCTGATTAGATCGGCGATGCTGATCAGTCTTAATCCATGGCGCTTGGCATAGTCCACCAGTTGGGGTAACCGGGACATCGAACCATCGGGGTTCTGGATTTCGCAGATCACCCCGGCCGGATAGAGGCCGGCCAGGCGGGCCAGATCCACCGCCGCCTCGGTGTGTCCAGCCCGTTTGAGCACGCCGCCGTCTCTGGATCGCAGCGGGAAGATATGGCCAGGGCGGCGTAGATCATCTGGCCGGCTATCGGGGTGGATCGCCACCTGGATGGTGCGGGCCCGATCCTCGGCGGAGATGCCGGTGGAGACGCCCTGCTCCGGTCCGGCATCCACGCTCACGGTGAAGGCGGTCTGGTTGTCATCGGTATTGCGAGTCACCATCAGGGGCAGGTCGAGGGCATCGAGCCGCTCGCCCTCCATGGCCAGGCAGATCAGCCCCCGGGCGTCGGTGGCCATGAAATTGATCTGCTGCGGCGTGGCGAATTGGGCCGCGCAGATCAGATCCCCCTCGTTCTCACGGTTCTCGTCATCGACCACCACCACCATCTCGCCGCCACGAATGGCAGCTAGGGCATCGGGTATGGCGTCGAAGCGGATGGCCTCGCAGGTGCGCGTCACGGCAGGCGATCCCGGCCCAGGGGCCAAAGGCAATGATCCTTTATAAATCCGGAGTTGTTCTGGGTTGGGCACCTGGGCATGGCCAGCAAGCAGGATGGGCTGAACCGGGGGCTGCCGCACCAGGCCAGGGGCCATCGGGTGGCGGTGATTGGCGCCAGCGGCTATGGAGGGCTGCAGACCCTGCGCTTACTGCAGGGCCATCCCCTGTTCCAGGTCACCTTCCTCGGCGGCGAGCGCAGCAGTGGCAAGCGTTGGAGCCAACTGACCCCCTTCCTGCCGCTGCCGGGCGATCCGCTGGTGCAGAGTCCGGATCCCGAGGCGATCGCCGCCGCCGCCGACCTGGCGGTGCTCAGCCTGCCCAATGGTCTGGCGGCCCAGTTGGTGCCGCCGCTGCTGGAGCTGGGGGTCAAGGTGGTGGATCTCTCCGCCGACTACCGCTACCGCTCCCTCGCCCAGTGGCAGGAGGTGTATGCGGCCGAGGCCGCCCAGGTGCCCAGACAAGATGACGAGCTCTGCAAACAGGCCGTCTATGGCCTGGTGGAGTGGGAGGAGGAGCGGATTCGCCAGGCCCGGCTGGTGGCGGCGCCCGGCTGTTTCCCCACCGCCAGTTTGCTGGCGCTGCTCCCTTTCCTCAAGCAGGGATTGATCGAGCTCGATGGCATCGTCATCGATGCCAAAACCGGCAGCTCCGGCGGTGGCCGCGCCGCCAAGGAGCACCTGCTGTTGGCGGAGGCGGGGGAGGCGGTGATGCCCTACGGCGTGGTGGGCCACCGCCACACCAGTGAGATTGAACAGATGGCCTCTCAGGTGGCCGGTCAGGCGATTCAGCTGCAGTTCACCCCCCATCTGATGCCGATGGTGCGGGGACTGCTGGCCACGGTGTACTGCCGCCTGCGCGATCCCGGCCTCGCCGCCGAAGACTGCACCACCTTGCTGCAGGTTGCCTATCGCGATCGGGCCTGCGTGCAGGTGCTGCCGGTGGGCACCTATCCCTCCACCAAATGGGTGCGCCAGACCAACCGGGCCCTGATCTCGCTGCAGGTGGATCCACGCACTGGCCAATTGATTTTGATGAGTGCGATCGACAACTTGATCAAGGGCCAGGCGGGCCAGGCGGTGCAGTGCCTGAATCTGATGGCGGGGCTGGATGGGGCCACGGGCCTGCCGCTACTGCCCTTCTATCCCTAGGCCGAGCCCCTCTATCCCTAGGCCTAGCCGCTGGTTAGACTTAGCCGCTGGGTAGACCTAGCCGCTGGGCCGCCAGCATCACCGCCAGGGGCAGGATTTGATGTTCCTGGGCCAGGATCCTGGCCGCCAGGCTTTCCCGGTCGTCACTGGCCAGCACCGGCACCGCCGCCTGGGCCAGGATCAAACCGGCATCCACCTGCTCGCTCACCAGGTGGGCGGTGCAGCCCGCCAGGGTCACCCCCGCCGCCAGGGCTTGGCCCACCCCATCGAGGCCGCGAAAGCTGGGCAGCAAGGAGGGATGGATGTTCACCAGGCGCTCGGGATAGGCGGCGATCAAGTGGGCGGTAACGACGCGCATCCAGCCAGCCATCACCACCAGGTCCACCTGAGCCGCCCCCAGGGCTGCCACCAGGGCCGCATCGAGAGCCTCGCGGCTGGCAAAGCCGCGGTGATCCACCAGGGTGCAGGGAATGGCCAGCCTGGCCGCCCTGGCCTGGGCGGGGCAGCCGGGATTGTTCACCAGCAGCAGCACCACTTCGGCGGGCATGCTGCCGCAGCGGCAGGCCTGCACCAGGGCCTCAAAGTTGCTGCCATTACCGGAGGCCATCACCCCGAGGCGCAGCCGCCGGCGAGGGCTTACGGCGTCATCCGTGACAGTGTCAGTCGTGACGGGATCAGCGGTGATGGGGCCCGGGAGGGCAGCGCCAGCTCTTCCGGGGCCGGTGTGGGCGCAGTTAGTGCTTGCTGGCCCAGTGTTGATGGTTGCTGGCGCAGTGTTGATGGTTGCTGGCGCAATGGAAGCGGCGGCATAGCCATTTAGTGCTGTTTGGGCTTTAGGGGTGTTGCCATTGCCGCTGCCCAGGGCTGCCGCTTCGCCTGCACTGCCTGCGCAGGTCCCCACTGTCTGTGCTGACGGCCACTGGATTGCTAGAGGTTGATCGCTAGGGTCGTTCAATGCCGGACTTGGGCCATGTCCCACCTATCCATTTTGCCCACCGTGCTGAGCGATGCCGAGGGGCTGACAGCGAGCCTTGAGCATCTAGGCCACCATCCCATTCAGGGCGGCGAACTGGTGGGTTTCGCCGGCGAGCGCCACAGCGTGGCGGTGCAGGTCACCCTGCCGGAAGGCACCAGCATCGGCTGGGCGCGCCAGAGCGATGGCTCCTTGGCCCTGGTGGGCGACCTGCAGCGGCTCAGCCACTGCCGCTCCCTGCAGCTGCTGCTGTCCCAGTTGACCCGCGGCTACGCGGCCCACATGGCCCTGCGGGCTGCCCTTGGCCAGTTCCCTGGCGCCGAGCTGCAATTGAGCGTCTGAGGATCTAGCTGCGGTGCCAGACATTTGCATTTCGCTAACCCAGCCCCACCGTCAGCTGGTGCAGGTACGGATCACGGTTCAACCGCAGCAGCTACGGCTAAGGCTGTCTTTGCCGGAATGGACCCCGGGTTCCTACCTGATTCGCCACTACGTGCGCCGGCTGGAAGGCTTGGAGCTATGGCAGGGGGATCGCCGCCTGGCCCTGCAAAGACGAGCTGTAGCTAGTTGGCAGGCGCAGCTCAACCGCCTGGAGCCGATCGAGATTCGTTACCAGCTGCTGGCTCCAGAGCTCACGGTGCGCACCAGCCAGCTAACGGCGGATCACGCCTTCTTGGCTATGGCTTCTGTGGTGCTGGCGATTGAGGGGGAGCGCTGGAGTGCCCATCGCCTCAGTTTGGAGCTGCCCGCTGGTTGGCAGCCCTTTGTGGCGCTGCCCCAGCAGCCAGATGGCAGCTGGATCGCCGTCGACTACGACCAGCTGATCGACACCCCGGTGGAGGCCGGTCCCCATCCCTGCCATCGCTTTGAGCTGGCGGGGGTGCCGCACCGCTGGGTGGAGTGGGGTGGCGACCTGGCCCGGGAGGATCCGGCCTGGCTCGGCGACCTGGAGCAGCTCTGCCTGGCCTGTTGTCGGCTGATGGGGGTGGAGCGGCCGGCGGCCGACCACTATTTATTTGTGCTGCATCGCACCGCCAGTGGCTACGGCGGCTTGGAGCACGACAACGGCAGCGTGTTGCAATTCGGCCGGCGGGCCCTGGCAAAACCAGAGGGGCGGCGCCAACTGTTGCAGCTGGTGGCCCACGAGTATTTGCACCAGTGGAATGTGCGCCGGCTGCGGCCCCTGGAGCTGGCCACCTATGACTACGACCAGGCGGTGGTGATCCCCAGCCTCTGGTTCGCCGAGGGGGTCACCAGTTACTTAGATCAGCTGCTGCCCATCGCCGCCGGTCTGAGTGGCGAGGCTGAGCTGCTGGCGGATCTGGGCGCCGATTTGAGTCGCTATCTACTCACCGCCGGGCGCCAGGTGCAAAGCCTCCAGGCCAGCAGTGAGGAGGCCTGGGTGAAGCTCTATCTGGCCGATGCCCACAGTGGCAGCAGCCAGGTGAGCTACTACCTCAAGGGGGCAATCCTGGCCCTGGTGCTCGACTTGCGACTACGCCAGCGGGGCTATTGCCTGCCGCTGGTGCTGCAGCAGTTGTGGCGCAGCCATGGAGCTATCGGCCGCGGCTATCGCCAGGCTGAACTGATCGCCGCCTTCGCTGTTTACGATCCGGAACTCAGCGAGCTGCTTCCCCAGTGGTTAAACAGCACTGAGGATCCGCCCATTGCCGCAGCTCTGGCGGTGGTGGGTTTGCGCTTGCAGCCCGAGATCGCCGCTGAACCCTGGCTGGGATGGCAATTGGAGGCCATCAACGCTGGCCTCACTGTGCAGCGGCTGCAGCGCGATTCCCCAGCCCAGCTGGCGGGCTTGTTGGTGGGCGATGAACTGCTGGCCCTCGATGGGGTGAGGCTGCGCAGTCAGGAGGATCTCACCCCCCTATGGGCTGCGGCCCCTTGCTGCAAGCCGCGCCAGTTGCTATGGGTGCGCGATGGGCTGGTGCGCAGTGGGGAGATCACAGCTGCGGCGCCAGCAGTCCAGCGTTGGCTGTTGCTGGTGGATCCCGACGCCGAGCCGGCCAGTGCGGAACGCCGCGCCAGCTGGCTGAGGCTGCAAAGGCCATGAGGTGGCTCCAGGCGCTGGCGGCGGCGGCGGCGTTGAGCCTCGGCAGCATGGGCTGGCTGGCCAGGGATCTGAACGAGCCCAGCCCCAGTAGTCGGCGGGAACCGAGCTTGATTGAAATGGTGCAGGCCCTGGGTACGCCGCCGGCGGACCTGGACCCCCAGCCAGAGCCCTTGGGCGGGCCGCGGTTGGCGCCTCCGCCAACCAACCCCTGGCGATCCCCCCTGAAGCGAGCCTGTGGCCCCAGCGATCCAAAACTGGCTGCTCGCCTGCGTCAGCTGTTGGCCAATCTGCCCAGCAAGGCCGAGCGGCAGGCGATCGATCCTTCCAATTTCGGCCAGCGCTACCGCCGCGACGCCTATGGCCAGCCGGTGGATCCCACCCCAAGGGTGGTGGTAATGCACGAAACGGTATATGGCATTCAGTCGGCGATCAATACCTTCACCACGGCCCATGCCAATGACGACGACCAGGTGAGTTACCACGCCCTGATCGGCGAGCAGGGCCAGGTGGTGCTGCTAATGGATCCGTTGCAGCGGGCCTTTGGGGCGGGCAACTCGGCCTTTAACGGCCACTGGGTGATCACAAATCCCAAGATTGGTGGTTCTGTGAATAATTTCGCCTTGCACGTGAGCCTGGAAACCCCCATAGACGGCGAGGATGACGACCCTGGCCACAGTGGCTATAAACAGGCCCAGTACGACGCCCTGGCGGTGCTACTGGCGCAGTGGATGGGCAGGTTCCCAATTCCCTTCGACCAGATCACCACCCACCGCGCCGTGGACCTGGGCGGCGAGCGCGCCGATCCTCGCAGTTTCGATTGGTCTCAACTGCAGCGACGCCTGCATAGCCTGGGCCTGCTCTGTTGAGAGTTTGGGCCTCTGCCAATTGGCGCTGGCGAGCATTAACGCTGGTGAGCCTTCTTTCTGGATATGCCTGGGGCTGCCGCTCAAATCAATGGGGTGATCGGCTGCTTGCGATCGCCAAACAAGACCGCATGTAGTTCCGGGTCATCCATGGACCGCAGGATGCGGCGGGGGTAGTCGAGTTTGCCGTTGTGCAAATAGGCCAGGGTGGCGATGCCCTTGGCATCGCGGGCGCTGCGGCTGGCCTGGAGCATCCGGCCTTGCGGCAGGCCCAGATCGCGGCTGAGGCGGGCGAACTTGCCCACCAGCACGCGCACGTTGGTGTCGGGATCAAGCAGCAGCTCGCGGGCTGCCGCCAACTGCTCAGGGCTGGCATCCGCCGCCAGCAGGCCCTGATGGATCAGTTCTCCCACCCCCAGTTGAGCGGGCCCATGGGTGCTGAACAGTCCTGACCTGGCGGCAATAGGCAGGTCTTCGCCGGGTTTGGCGTGGCGCATCTCGTCGAACAGCACGGCCGCCACGAACACCGGGTTCACCTGGCGGCGAGCGCTCTCTTGGCGAATTACCGGTCGCAGTTCCTCAATCCGGGCCAGGGTGTTGCTGCGCAGCGGTTGGAGCTGGTCGATGCCATCGCTCAGCAGTTGGGTGAGGCGTGGCTGGGGTCCATGCACGCCAAAGCGCCTTTGCAGCTCCTGCAGCTCCACTGCTGAGAACTGCACCGGATCGCCGCCCTCGGCGCCGGGACGCCCGGCCTGGATCCCCATCGATCCAGCCGCGGAGCTCAGGTGGGGCACCTGGCGCTGGCTGAGGGGCAGGGCGGACAGGCAGGCACATACCAGACCAATCACCAGTTGCTGGCGGCTGATGGGCAGGTGAAGGATCGGTTGACGACGCTGGTTAACCCCAGCCAGGGAATGGCGGTCGACGGCCCTGATCCCCTGGGAAGCCCCCTGGAGGCAGGTGAGTTTCTGGTAAGCCCGTTGCAGTTTGCCCAGGGCTTGGCAGCCGCCCTGGATCCAGTGGGCTGGGATGCTGGCCAGGTTGGGAAATTGCGGCGACAAGGGGTTGGTGGGCAAGGAACTGCTGTGCCAGGCCTGGTTGTAAAGAATTTGCTTCGCCGGGGTCAGCTTGGCAGGGAGGCGGTTGGCCAGGAGATGTTGGTTAGGAGGCGGTTTGCCAGGAGAGGCTGGCTAGGAGACGGTGGCTAGGAGGCGGTGGCGAGGAGAGGTTGGTAAGGCTGAGCTGAGCAGCTATTGGCGGCATTCCCCTGGGGCAAGCAGCCAGAGGGGGATTCCATATGCGAAAAGCGGTTCCAGCCGAGAGCTGGTCTAATTTTTTGAACTGGAGCAAGGTTGGGCTGGGCCAGGGAGAACTTTCAGTGTTGTTACGAAAGTTACCGAAGTTGCAGATCGCCCCAATCTTAAGCAAGATTGCGGTGCTCAGCTGCCCAGGCCAACCGGCAAGCCAATTGTCTGTCGATTTGGGCTCGGTAGGGAGCACTGATCGCTTTAGGTTCGCCGCAGCGATTTTCCGCCGCCCCGCCCATGGCCGTAGCCGACGACGTGCTCGCAAGCTTCAACGCAGCAGATCCGGCCACCCAGTGGCGGCGTTTTGAGCAACTGCTCTGGTTTGACGAGGGCCTTGGCATCTGGCTGGATGTCAGTCGTATGGACATGGGGCCAGCGCAGCTGCAGGAGTTGAGACCCCGCCTTACCAGGGCCTTCGAGGCGATGGCGGCTCTGGAGGCCGGGGCGATCGCCAATCCCGATGAGCAACGCCAGGTGGGCCACTACTGGTTGCGCAATCCCGAGCTGGCGCCAGATCCCCAGGCCGGCCTGCACATCCAGCAGGAAATCCAGCGCATCGAGCAGTTTGGCGCCGCTATCTGTGCCGGTTCCCTCACTAATGCTGCCGCTGTTCCTTTCACCGATGTGCTCTGGATCGGAATTGGTGGTTCAGGCCTGGGCCCGCTGCTGATCACCAGGGCTCTGCAGGATCCAGGGCGGGGCCTGCCATTCCATTTCTTCGACAACGTCGATCCAGACGGCTTTAGCCGCACCCTCGCCGGCCTGGCTGGTCGCCTGACCACCACCTTGGTGGTGGTGGTCAGCAAGTCTGGCGGCACCCCCGAGCCCTACCTGGGCATGCGGCAAGCCCGCCAGGCGGTGGAGGCAGAGGGCGGTAGCTGGAGCGCCCAGGCCGTGGCCGTAACCATGCTGGGCAGCAAGTTGGATGCCACAGCGGCGGCCGAGGGCTGGCTGGCCCGTTTTGACATGTTCGACTGGGTGGGGGGCCGCAGCAGCGTCACCAGTGCTGTGGGCCTTTTGCCTGGGGTTTTGGTCGGGGCCGACATGGGCGGCTTCCTGGCCGGGGCCGCGGCGATGGATGTCTGCACCCGGGCCCCCAGCTTGGAGAGCAATCCCGCCGCTCTGCTGGCCGCCGCCTGGTACGCAGCTGGTGAGGGAAGCGGCCGCCGCGACATGGTGGTGCTGCCCTATCGGGACCGGTTGGAACTGTTCAGCCGCTACCTGCAGCAGCTGGTGATGGAGAGCCTGGGCAAGAAGCTGGATCGAGCCGGCCAGGTGGTGCATCAGGGCCTGGCCGTGTATGGCAATAAGGGATCCACCGATCAGCATGCCTATGTGCAGCAATTGCGGGATGGGGTAGACAACTTTTTTGCCAGCTTTATTGAAGTGCTGGAAGATCCCGCCGAAATTGCCCCTATTGACGGTGAAGTTCCAGCTGATTTTTTGAGTGGATTCCTGCAGGGTACCCGTTCGGCCTTGATGGAGGGTGGCCGCCAGTCGCTCTCGATCACGCTGCGGCGCCTGGATGCCACCAGCCTCGGCGCCCTGATCGCCCTGTTCGAGCGGGCGGTGGGGCTCTATGCCGAATTGGTGAATGTGAACGCCTACGACCAGCCGGGGGTGGAGGCCGGCAAAAAGGCAGCGGCCGGCATCCTGGAGTTACAGGCCAAGCTGGAGCTTCTGCTGGCCGATGGTGTGGCCCGCAGCCTTGAGGAGTTGCGGCAGTCCCTAGCGCTCGACTCGCCGGAGCCCCTGTTCTGGATCCTGCGCCACCTCTGCGCCAATGCCCGTGGCTATCAGGCCAACGGCCAATGGGGCCAGCCCTCATCGCTGTTGTTCAGTCGCGGCTGAATTCCATTGTCGTGGCTGAGGTTTTTAGTAGTAGTGGCTGCAGCCTGGCAACTAAGCCAGCCTGAATAATTGCCGCATGCTGTTCAAGACCAAAGCCTGCAAATGACCCTAAGCCGACAACGACCTTAAGCTGCGAATGGCCCCTAAGCCGCCAATGGCCTTAGGCTGCAAATGGCTTTAAACCGACAATGTCCCCAAGTCAAGCCCCTTTACAATCCGGTCACAAAGCCTGAAGAAGTGATCTATTTATGTTCACCTATGCTAGTGATTGGCACTCACTAGTGATCGAAAAAGAGTAGGGTTCGCGAGCCACTGGGTATTGACACTTATTGGTGATCGAGACCCAGTAGTGATCGAGACCCAGTAGTGATCGAGACAGACAGAACGGCCAGCTTGTATCAGAACACCTCCACTCCCCAATCACGTTCCATGGCCGACGCCATCGCCTTAAGCCGCAACTCGACGGATCAATTGGCCGCAGATCTGGCGGAGTCGATGCGGCGGCACCTGTTCTTCAGCCAGGCCAAGTCGCCCTCTTTGGCCACCTCCTATGACCACTACATGGCCCTGTCCTTGGCGGTGAGGGATAGGCTGTTGCAGAACTGGGTGGATACGGCTGAGACCTACACCCAGCGGCAGGTGCGCACGGCCAGCTATCTCTCGGCTGAGTATCTGCTCGGGCCCCACCTGGAGAACAACCTGGTGAATCTGGGGCTGCGTCAGGCGGCTAGCCAGGCCTGCGGGCTGTTGGGTGTGGAGCTGGATGCCCTGATCGCCCAGGAGCCCGAGCCAGGCCTTGGCAATGGCGGTCTCGGCCGCCTGGCGGCCTGCTTCCAGGAATCCATGGCCAGCTTGGAATTACCGGCTATTGGCTATGGAATTCGTTATGAATTTGGCATCTTCCGCCAGCAAATTGGCCACCATGGTCAGCAGGAGATGGCCGATCACTGGTTGGCCCGCGGCAATCCCTGGGAGGTGGTGCGGCCAGAATGGTGCTATCCGGTGCGCATTGGCCAGCACACGGTGCTGGGCATGGCCTATGACACGCCAATCTTGGGCTATGGCGTACGCACGGCAAATACCCTGCGCTTGTGGTCCGCTATTGCTGAAGACTCCTTCGACTTTGCCTCGTTTAATGCCGGTGACTACAGCCGCGCTGTCCAGGCGAAGATCCAGTCGGAGACCCTGTCTAAGGTGCTCTACCCCAACGATGACTTGGATCAGGGTAAGCGGCTGCGCCTTTCCCAGCAAATTTTCTTTGTGAGTTGTTCGTTGCAGGATATGTTCCGGATCCTCAGGGGTCAGGGACTTAATCCCGCTGAATTTCACCACAAATTTGCGGTGCAGCTCAATGATACCCATCCGGCGATTGCAGTAGCGGAGCTGATGCGTCTTTTGTTGGATGAATACCGACTGGGCTGGGATGAGGCATGGGACGTGACTACCGCCAGCTTGAGCTATACTAATCATACTCTTTTGCCCGAAGCCCTCGAAACCTGGGGAGTGGATCTGTTTGAGCAGTTGCTGCCGCGTCAGCTGGAAATTATCTACGAGATTAATTCTCGCTTCCTGCGCTTGGCTCGTCTGCATTATCCAGGTCAGCCGGCATTGCTAAGTAGGCTCTCCTTAATCCAGGAGCTACCCGAGCGGCGGGTACGCATGGCTCACTTGGCGGTGGTGGGCTGTCACCACACCAACGGTGTAGCTGAATTGCATAGCCAGTTGTTGCGGGAGCAGCTGTTTGCCGATTTTGCCAATCTCTGGCCTGAAAGGTTTACCAATGTGACCAATGGGGTCACTCCTCGCCGCTGGTTAGCAGTGGCAAATCCGGGACTGGCCGGCCTGCTGGATGAGCTGATCGGAGATCACTGGGCCCGCGATCTCGATGCCCTCAGTTTGCTGCATAGCCATCGCGACGATAGCGGTTTTCAACAGCGTTGGAGTCAGGTGCGCGACCAGGTTAAGCAGCGCTTGGCCAGCTATATCCATAGCCAGCTGGGCCTGCTGGTAGATACTAATTCTCTCTTTGATGTGCAGGTGAAGCGCATCCATGAATATAAGCGTCAACACCTGGCGGCTTTGCACATTGTGGAGCGCTACATGCGCCTTCATGCCGGCGAAGATCTACCACCTCGCACTTATATTTTTGGTGGCAAGGCAGCCCCAGGCTACGCCATGGCTAAGTTAATCATACGCCTGATCGTGGGCATAGCCGAAATGGTAAATCTTGATCCGGCAGTGAGGGGCCGCATCCGGGTGGTATTCGTGCCTAATTTTAGTGTAAGTCTCGGTCAAATTGTTTATCCAGCGGTTGATCTGTCTGAACAAATTTCCACTGCTGGCAAGGAGGCTTCTGGTACTGGAAACATGAAGATGGCCTTGAATGGTGCGGTAACTATTGGCACACTAGATGGGGCGAATATAGAAATTCGTGAACGGGTTGGAGCCGAAAATTTCTTCCTGTTTGGTCATACGGCCCAAGAAATCGAGACCCTGAGTTGCAGTGGGTATCACCCGATGCCCTGGCTTGACAACGACCCGATTACTAAGGCCGCTCTTGATTTGATCGCCTCAGGGCATTTCAGTGATGGTGATCGCGATCTCTTCTATCCACTTCTGGCCAATCTTACTAGCAAAGATCCCTTCAAAGTGATGGCCGATATCGGCGATTACCGCCGCGCTCAAACGGAGGTGGATCAAGCCTGGCAAGATAGCAATCGTTGGTCACGCATGTCGATCAGCAATACGATGGGTAGTGGCTTCTTTTCCAGCGATCGTTCTATTCGTGACTATGCCGAACGAATTTGGAAGCTCCCCGCTGTGCCCGTGCAAGTTTGATCACATTATATCAACCCATCAGTCTGATCGAAGATAAGTGCCTAGCTTGCAAGGCATCTAAAATCACTTAAATCTATGTCATGTAGCAGTTGGTAACGTGTAGTAGTTGATGACGTGTAGCACTTGATGACATGTAGCAGGTTAAAATTTTTTCCATGACGAATTAACGCTCATGCGCTGAGGAGACACTGGAGCTCTGCGATATCGGCGACACAGCCAGGCGAGGGGCATAATGGTAGCTGTGCTCCAATGTCCTTGGCTTGAGTTTTTCCAGAGCCCGCCTAAGTATATTGATTATTGTGTTCATTGCGCTAATTGCACCAGCTGCGCTAATTTTGCAGTTAAAACCTACTTTATTTACCTGCCGTACCCGAAGCACTTCCTGCTTTTTTGTTTCTTGCCTTGTTGGGTGTCTGTCTGTCTGTCTGTCTGTCTGTCTGTCTGTCTGCCTGCCTGCCTGCCTGCCAATGCCGCTTGTAAGGCAATTGGCAATACTGCCAGGACAGAAAGAATCGCCAATAGTCATGCGTAGTTTAAGCATAAATCTGTATTTTTACGGGAACAGTTATTGCACGATTGGCCATGCCTCCTGTGCCTAAAGTTACTACAATTCCCGGGTTAAAATTTAATTCTTTTTAGCAAGGTTCTCAACTACAAAAAAGCCACTTTTGAATGGTCAAATCGCCTACTGGGGGCTGCAACAGGTACTATTGTGGTGTATGATCCCGCCAGTAATGATTGCGGCAACACATTTTGCCCTGCTGATGGCAAGCCTTATTATAATTGCCAGTGATATTATGAAAGGTACCTCTAAAAATACCAAGGTCCATCGATGCCACACCGCGAGAAGCTTTGCAGCAACTGGCCTGCCTCTACCTCTACCTCTACCTC
>DGYA01000106.1:0-285 GCA_002396505.1 Cyanobacteria bacterium UBA5018
CGCCGCTGGCCCCCACCGCCGCGGCCGCCAGGGGGGGCAGGGCAGCCAGGGGGGGCAGGGCCGCCAGGGGGGGCAAGTCGGATGCGCTCAACTGGGCTAGAGCGGCGGCCAGGCTGCTGGAGAGGGCCGCCTGGAAGCGCGCCGGGCCGTCGGCGGCGGCCAGATGACTAACGCCGCTGCCGCTGCCTTCCGCCAGCGGTTGGTACCTGGTGCTGGAGCCAGCGGCCTCCACTAGGGCGAGTCGGCAGCGGGTGTGGGTTTGGCCGGCATCAAAGCCGGCGATCA
>DGYA01000106.1:448-789 GCA_002396505.1 Cyanobacteria bacterium UBA5018
TGGCCGGCATCAAAGCCGGCGATCAGTTGGGGCATCCCGGAGACAGGGCGGTGCTGGTGGCTGAATCAGTCCCAAGGGTCTGGAAGGATCACGTTGGGCTTTGGCCCCTTGGCTATGGGTTGGCCCTGGGATACGGGTTGTCTATTGGCTATGGGTTGTGGATGGGCGCTGGGCTGTTGGTCACTGGCAACAGCTAGCTGGCGGCTGGCCGATCGCGGCTCGCTCACCGCCAGGGTGGCCAGGCAGAACCAGCCGATCAGCTGTACTTCCGGTCGGAAGAAGATGGTGTCGGTGGCGCCTTGAACGCAGAGACCGGCGATGGCGGCGATGGCGGCCAGGGC
>DGYA01000106.1:961-1129 GCA_002396505.1 Cyanobacteria bacterium UBA5018
CGATGGCGGCGATGGCGGCCAGGGCCGGCAGGGCCCAGCTGGACTCGCCCCGCAGCTGGCTCAGGCCCCGCCGCAGCGACGCCTGCAATAGCCCCAGCCCCGCTAACAGGGCGGGAATGCCGCCTTCCACCAGCAGTTCCAGGGGCACGGAGTAGGCGCTGAGGGCGT
>DGYA01000106.1:1308-6494 GCA_002396505.1 Cyanobacteria bacterium UBA5018
AGGCGCTGAGGGCGTTGAACTTCGGCTGTTGGTAGAGGGGATAGATGAGATTGAAGGCGGTGTTGCCAGGCCCAATCCCCAGCCAGGGGCGGTCCTGCACCATCTGCAGCGCCGCCATCCAGACGTTGATGCGGAAGTTGTTCGAGCTGTCCTGGCGGCCCGCCAGCAGGCTCATCACTCGGATGCGCAGCGGCTCCACCTGGGTGATCGCCAACACCAGCAGCGCCCCGCCCAAAACCGCCAGCAGCAGCGGAAACAGCCGCCGGGCCAGGGGCGGCCAGCTGCGGGTCTGGCGCAACACCAGCAACAGGCCGATGCCGCCCAGCGCCGCCACCATCCCCAGCCAGCCGCCGCGGCTGTAGCTCAAGAACAGGGCGCTGCTGCCCAGCAGCAGGGCGGTGGCGGCATAGAGCTTTTGGGGCCAGGGCGACCAGCGCAACAGGGCTACCACGGCCAGCGGCAGGATTGGGATCAGGTAGCCCGCCAGCAGGTTGGGATTTTCCAGCGGTCCGTAGACCCGGATGGTGCCATCGGCCACGGAATTTGGATCGGCCCAGCGGGCCAACTCCGAGGTGTCGCCGTAGAGCTGGCGGATGGCGATCACGCTGCTGGCCAGTTCACCGGCCAGCAGCGCCGCCACGATCCGATCCCACCAGGCGGGGGATTGGGCCAGCAACTGGCGCATCAGGGCATAGACACCCAGGTAGCTCACCAGCTTGGCCAGCCCCTTGGCGGCCGCCACCGGTACGGGCGAGGTGCCGCTGGCCAGCAGCATCACTGCCAGGATCACCAGCAACCAGCCGCTGATCGGTCCGATGCGGCCGGCGGGGGTGCGCAGGGCCCAGAGCAGCCACAGCAGACCAGCCGCAGTAATCAGCAGGCTGAGGCCGGCGCGGGTTACCAGCGGCAGCCCCGCCATCAGCGCGCAGACCACCAGGCCGCTGATCGGCTCCAGGCGCTGGGCCAGGGGGCCGCCGCTGGCCGCCAGCAAACCCTGCCAACGCTGCAGCAAGGGAGGGGAGGCGGAGGTGGAAGTCATCGAGCCATGGCCCTGCTTTGGGCAGATGCAGTGGCTGGCGCCGCTGCCGTGGCTGGATTATCGGTGGCTTCTGGCCTGCACGCGTCTGCTGACCTGCCGCTGGCGGTGGGGGCCGCGGTGCTTGGCGGGCTGGCAGGGGCCAGGGCGTTGCGCCGGTAGAGCAGCCGATACACCGGCAGGCCCTGGCGCAGCACCAGGGTTTCTCGCTCCGTGGGCAGCGGCAGGGGATTGGCGCCATACCAGCGCTCATCAATGGCCTGGGGGTTGCTGGGGGCTTGCGCCGCGAACTGGCCGCTGGTTTCGATCAAGGCCTGCATCGGCTCGATAACCGCCAGCACGTCGCTCTGGATGAACAGTTCCCGGCCTGGGGCCAGGGCCGCGGCCAGGGCCCGCAGCAGCTCCGGTTGCAATACCCGCCGCTTGTGGTGTTTTGCCTTGAACCAGGGATCGGGAAATTGAATTGATACCCGTTCCAGCCGACCGGCAGGCAGCGCCAGCAGCCAGTTTTCCAGGCTCACATTGGCGTTGCAGAACAGGTAGTGCAGGTTGGTGAGCTCCAGGGCCTGGCGGTCGGCCTCCGCGGCGGTAACCAGGGGGCGGCGGATTTCCACGCCCAGGTAATTGCGATCGGCCTCCAGCTGGGCCATGGCCAGCAGGAAGCGGCCGCGGGCGCAGCCGATGTCCAGGTGGATCGGCCGCTGCGGGTGGGCGAACAGCTGCTCCGGCGGCGGCAGCGGCCGGGGCAGCTGGAAGAAGCGGCTGAGCGGATTGACGTGTTGGCGCACCATTAGTTGCTTGTAGCCCGATTAGTTGCTGGAATCCCGATTGGTTGCCTGAGGCCCGATTAGTTGCCTGAGGCCCGATTAGTTGCCTGAAGCCCGATTAGTAGCTGCGGGCCGATTAGTTGCTTGATGGCCGATCTGGGCGGTCTTGATCAGGCGGTTGCTCGGCCGCTGGCTCGCCCTCCTGGGCTTTCAGCCTTGGGGGGCTAGGTACCAGCAAGCCCCAGCAGGCGGTGTAGCCGTGCAGGTGGGTGGTGCCGGCCACCGGGCCGATCTCGCCATTGCAAAAGGCCCCGGCCACAGGCAGGCCCGGATAAACAGCCGCACAGGAGTTCACATCGCCATCGGGCACTCCGTAGAGCCCCTGGCCCCGGCCCAGACAGGCGAACAGCAGCCCCAGCAGCGGCTGCTTGTTGCTGCTGGCCTGGCATTGCAACAACTCCCGCAGTTCCTGGCGGGAGGTGTCGCCATCGCGCAATTGGAACTGCACCTGCTGGCCCACCCGCATCCGCTCGGCCACGGCGACGGCGCCATTGCGGGGATCGACGCCGATCAAGTTGCGCACCAGGAAGGCTGAGGGCGCTTCTTCTCCCATGGCGGCCAGGCTGAAGTTGCGGCGCGCCACACCGAGAAACAGCGAGGTTTTGACCAGGTCTCGATCCGCGGCACTGAGGCCGCTGAGGATCTCCTGCAGCGCCGCCACTGGCGTGTTGCGCCGCCCGTTGCCCTCACTCACCTCCAGCAGCACGTTGCGCTGGGCTTGCTCCACCTCCAGCACCGGGCCGATCGGGCGGCAGCCCTGGGCGACCACCGGTTCCAGCGCCCAGTCGCCGTCGATCAGGCAGCCGATGGCGCCGCCCACCACCTGCTGGTCAAACAGCAGCGAGCCGTGGGGGGCGCTGTGCTGGCCGGCAATGCCGCCCACCTTGTGGGCCTGGGGGCAGGCGAAGTCGAGACCGCTGATCAGATCGCTGATCGCCGAGCAGGTGGGATCCAGTAGCAGCAGCATCGAGCGGCTGGCGGCCAGTTGGGCGCTCAGTTCGCCATTGCCGGCGCCGCCGAGCTGATCCAACCAGGGCTGGGCGGGACCGTCCAGGTCGGGCAGTGGGCCTGGCTCGATCACAAAGGGATGCAAGCGGGCCCCCGGCAGGTGCAGCAGGGTGACGCTCAGGCCGGGCTCCTGTTCCAGTTCATGGGGTACGCCGTCGGCGCCGGTGCCCACCACGCCGGAGCTGAGGCAGCCCAGCCAATGCTTGGCATTGAGCTTTTGGCGCAGCAGCGGCAGTAGCCGCGGCAGGTCGCTGGCATAGCTGGCCGAGGCGAATACCAGGGCTAAATCGGCCGGGCCGCAACCGCGCAGCTGCAGGGCGACGGCCTCGACAGCCCCCTGCAGCGACGCATCGGTGGCCAGGGCGGTGCGGCACCAGGGGGCCGCTTGTCGGCCGGGCCACCAGATAGGAAGTGAGAAGCCTGCCATTGCCCTCGAACCTATCGTCCAGGGTAGGTGCGGATAATGGCTCCTTACCGAACCTGTCCCGTGCCAGACGCGCTCTATCGCACCCTGGTGTGGCTCGATTTCAGGCTGGCGGTTTTGGTGGCCGTGGGCCTGCCGCTGGTGCTGCTGGTGTGGTCTGCCCTGAAGCGCCAGGGCGCCCTGCTGCGGCTGATGGGCCTCTACTGGAAGCTGGCCAGCCTGTTGCTGATCGCCATCCTGTTACTCACCGACCAGCGCCCCCTGGGCTTTTGGTTGGTTATTGCCGCCCAGTTGATCTTGGTGGTTGGCCTGTGGTTCTGGGTGGATATCAACGAGGAAATCAACGATCTGCCCCCCTGGCGGGCCCTGCCCCTCAGCCTGCGCATCTGGCGCTGGGGCTTCTCCATTTGGGCCCTGCTGGGCGCCGGCCTCAGTGCCACGGCCCTCGGCTGCATGGATAAGGCGGCGATGCTGCAGCCCAGATGCGCGGTGTGGCTGCAACCGCCCCTGCACTTGCACGCCCCGATCGCCGGCTTGTTTGGTTTTGTCTTCGGCGCTGACTGGACGACCTCCCTGGCTGCTTTCCTCGGCTACTTGGGCCTGGTGGCCTACGGGGTGGGCCTGCTCCAGTGGCTACTGGTGCGCCTGCCGAAGCTGGGCCGGGTGGCCGGTGGCTTTTGAGCGCCCCATGGTTTGCGGGCCTGTCGCCAACTATGGGCTGAGGGTCTTCTGCTCTCGTGTCATCGAGGCCCCAATCGTTGCTGGTGGTCCCGCCGAGCTGGTTTGAAGGGCTAGCTGGGTTCGAGTTCCATAGCTGCTGAGGCGCCTGCCAAGCTGGTAGATGTGGCCAGAAGTTATTGAGTTCCATGGCGGTGGCCTGCCTGCTGGAAGCCCTGGAAGCCATCAGCCGCAGCAGGCCCGATCGGGTGTTGCGGCTGCGGGGCGAGCTGGCGGGGGCCGGTGGCGAGCTGGAGCCGTTTGAACTGCTTATTTTTCGCGGTTTTTCGAGCAGCGTCAGCCATCCCACCTGCTTTGATCCCGACCAGCCGGCCCTGCCTGCCAGCGCCAGCATCGCCAGCGCCGAATTGCTGGCGGCACCGCTCAACCCGGCGGCGGAAAGGCAACTGGCCGCCCCCCAGCCCGCCGATTTTTATCTGGATCCGGCTGCCTGGGATTGAATCTGGGTCTGAATCTGAACCGCTTCACTTGATCAGTGGCTGTTCTGGGATACAAACCCCTTCCTTTAGGACGGCTTTTCCTGAGCCTCCACATACCCCCTGAGCCGTTCAATCTGCGCACCGCCAGCGGAAGCGGCGAAGTGGCTGGGCGTCCAGAGGTGTGCGCCACGGGCTGCCAGATCAGGGAACTCCTTGTGCAGCATCCGAGTGCTGACGCCTTTGAGGTGGTTCACCAGCGTCGAGACCGAGAGCGTCGGCGGGTACTCGACCAGCAGGTGCCCCTCCCCCACCATCAGCAAAGTTGTCCGCCTCGCCGTTCAGCTCCAACAGCTAGAAACCCATTTTCTCTGCGACGCCCAGAAAGATTCTGTGCATCCGCTCCAGTGCAGCGCCGCTTAAGCTTTTTGCGGCATTTAGAAACAAGGACCTAGGCAATAATCAGCCTCGAAATGCTGTCTACCTCGCCTGAGCGGTAGTTGCGCCATTACGCCGCAACGTTGGCGTACCCGTTCAGAGGGCGAGACGCCCACTGCAGCAATCCACCCCTGATCGCTTAACGCTGAGGGGGCAAGGAATTGGTGGCGGCGTGAGCTGAGCAGTTCAGGGATCTGGCAGCAGCGAGGGCACCGCTCCGCCGCGATGATGGGCAACCCAGGCCTGCTCCATGAACTGCCAGACATCCCGGCCTTGTTGTCTGAGGGTGGTCGTGACTG
>DGYA01000106.1:6696-6834 GCA_002396505.1 Cyanobacteria bacterium UBA5018
GGCTGCGGCAGATCGCACCTTGGCGAGATTGGACGCCATGACTGATTTTGCGCTGAATCACTGACTGGCGCAGGGCTCTCTCGGCGGCGTTGTTGGTGGGTTCGATGCCCTGGATCTCAAGAAAGGTCCAAAGCGCTT
>DGYA01000106.1:7105-7245 GCA_002396505.1 Cyanobacteria bacterium UBA5018
CCGATGCAGCGTGGCCTCGAATGACTGCCGGATCGGCCAGCAACATCGCCGCAAGGTTGGCCAGTCGATCGTGCCGTCCTTCCACTGGTGCCACTGCCCAAACAGCTGTTGCTGCAACGCCAGCAACTCCGCTCCGAACT
>DGYA01000106.1:7488-7728 GCA_002396505.1 Cyanobacteria bacterium UBA5018
CCCAGCACAGTTGACGCTGCTCCAGAGGGAAATAGTTGTAGACCGAGAAGCGATCGCTCACCACGATCCCGCCAAATGCATCCCCCAGCAGTTCGATGGCGGCGGCGGTGGTGCGGCTTAGTCCCTGCATGAACACCGTCACCATGGCGGTCACCATTACCCACTGCCAGCCGCGCTTGCGATCGGGAGTGCCACCATCCGCATTACCTGTGGTGGCACCGGTTTCATCTACGTAGCCCA
>DGYA01000018.1:0-837 GCA_002396505.1 Cyanobacteria bacterium UBA5018
TGTTCCGGCATCACTATGTTGATCTCCGCGATCCTGATCGGTGGCCGCTACCCCCATGCCCCCATGCGGGGCCAGATGGGCCGCGAACTCTGCCTCTTTGAGCAGCGCACACAAAGGGCAAAGGAATCGGCCAATTCCGCCCCCTCTGGCTACGACGACGAAACCGTCAAGGAGTTAACGACTTGGGAGATAATTTCCATACAAAGTGAGGACTAAAAAGATTCAGATTATTCCCTACCACAAGCATGAATAAGGTTTTACTTGGTCAAATCGCAGAAGATTGACGCATCGCATCAAAAGCAAAAATGTATTGGCAAGCTAATTTGCCTCAGGGCCAGGATCTACCCCCTGCGGCTCTCTTACTGCAGGAGCTTGAACTGGATCGGGGACATAATTGCTAGAGCCAGTCAGGGCAACCTGCGATTTTATAGTCTCAACGATCGTGTCTTGATGTGAGATAGTCCATTTAACAAAACTTTGCTCTTTTACCACTAAACGAATTGGAACTGGCAGCACTTGATAGACATTTCTTGCCAAATCGGAAAGCCTATCTGGATCCGAAAAGGCGTCCATAACGGCGGGCCCAAGCTTATTTCCGAAAATGCTGGCAATCTTAGGCAGATATCCCTGAATAAAGCTATCCTGAGTGGTTGAGCCTAGTTCCTCCTGAGTGGTCGAGAAGACTTCTTCCTTAGTGGCGGTGGAAATCCCATAATCGTTGAATTTTTTTAGCAACTCCTCTTCAGCCCTTAGCCGCTTCTGTTGGGCGATAAGATCTTCATCTATAAGCCTAAGCTGCTCATTGAGCACTTTATTCTTTTCTAGGCGGATCAGAGC
>DGYA01000018.1:1026-1241 GCA_002396505.1 Cyanobacteria bacterium UBA5018
TAGGCGGATCAGAGCATTTTCTTCGACGGCTTCAATATGCTTATCAAGCTTATCGTTCAATTTACTTGACAATCTTTCAAGCTTGTTGAAGAATGAATCCACGGCTGGAGTACCCAGGAATATACGGCAGAAGTTTACAGCCTCCAGCAAGTCATCAATCCCACAACTCAGAAAGGTAAGGTGGCTCTCTCTGACCAGCTCGATCGGCCCCTTCC
>DGYA01000018.1:1411-25402 GCA_002396505.1 Cyanobacteria bacterium UBA5018
TGACCAGCTCGATCGGCCCCTTCCGAAGCTTGGATCGCCGCTCTCATCTCCTTAAAAGCCCTGAGCGAAAATCGCTGGACTGGCGAATGCCAATTGGCCCCACTGAAGTTGCCAAGGCCCACCCACCGGCGAATTCACCGACTGATCCCCCACCTGCCACCGTGATTTTTAGACACGCTGAACTGGATGGAGCCATCGCCGCTCACACCAAAATTCAGCGCACCCCATCGAGGCTCAGGGCTCAGGTTTGAGGAAACGGCCCGCCAGGCGCACGGCCAGAACCACTGCGGCGATGCCGTAGGCGGCGAAGGTGATCCCCTGGCCGGTGGTGCCGGTTTCGTAGATGCCGCGTTGGAGCAGCACGAAATCGGCCAGGGAGGAGGCCGTGCCCCACAGCATCACCCAAACGCTTACGTAGGCAACACCTTTCAGGGTCGGGTTCATCGGCTCTTGGGGGCGGCAGGAGGAAGGGTCGCTGAAACCTAGGCAGCCGAAGGCCTGATCTATGCGCACCTCGATCCCAGGCGGCAGGTTGATGAGCAGCCAAACGGCTGGTTTCTGCTGGCAACCACCACCACCACCACCATCACCACCATCATCATTTGCAGATCATTACATCCACACCCGAGGTACGGCGGCGCACGAGCACGCCGGTGTCGTGGTCGCTGCGGTGCAGCTGCAGGTCGATCTCCTCTTCGCCAAGGCGCAGTCCAGAGATCTCGAGCAGATTGATTCCCTTGGGCAGCACGGGATTGCGGAACATCACCTGTACGCGGCCGCTCACCTGATCACGGCTGATGGCCATGCCGGTGATCGACTCCATTAGGCCGAACACCGCACCACTGGCCCAGGCCTGGGGGCTGCAGGCCACCGGGTAATGGGTGGGCTCCTCATCCTCCCGGCGCGCGAAACCGCAGAACAGCTCCGGCAGCCGGTACTGGGGCATGGCGCATGCCGTCTCGAACAGGCCAGTGATCACCCGCATCGCCTCACCCCGGTAGCCGTAGCGGGCCAGCCCAAGGCCGATCAGGGCATTGTCATGGGGCCAAACCGAGCCGTTGTGGTAACTCATCGGGTTGTAGCGCACCTCCCGTTCATCGAGGGTGCGCACCCCCCAACCGCTGAAGCTGGTGGGGGCCAGCAATTGCCGAGCGATTGACCCTGCTGCGGAGCGGCTGGCAATGCCGGTCCAGAGGCAGTGACCCGCATTCGAGGCCCTCACCACGCAGGGCTCCCCGGCGCCATCAAGGGCCAGCGCATAGCTGCCGATCGACGCGCACCAGTAGGCGTCATGGAAGCGACGGCGCAGCTGGCGGGCCTCCTCCCGCAGCAGTTTTGCCTCAGCGCTCCGGCCAAAGCACTCTTCGATGGCGGCCATCGCATGACGGGCACCGTAGGCATAGGCCTGCACCTCACACAGGGCGATGGAGCCCTGGGCCAAGCGGCCGTCAGCATGGTGAACGGCATCGTCGCTGTCCTTCCAGCCCTGGTTGCGCAGCCCTCCCTGGGCGGCGCAGAGGTAGCGCAGGAAGCCGTCCGGACTGCGGGCCTCCGCCATGCGAATCCAGGCCATGGCACTGTCGAGGGACGGCCGCAGGTTGTTGATGAAGTCCCGATCGTCGCTGCGCAGCAGGTAGTCACCCGCAAGCATCAGAAACAGGGGCGTGGCATCGACACTGCCGTAATAACGGCCGAAAGGCACCTCTCCTAGGGCCGCCATCTCCCCCAGCCGGGCCTCATGGAGGATCTTGCCGCTTTCGGCATCACTCACGGGATCCTCGTGGCGGGCCTGCTGATCCGCCAGGAACCCCAGAACGCCCCGCGCCAGCCGGGGCTCCACCAAGAGCATCTGGCGGGCGGTGATCAGCCCGTCGCGGCCGAACGGGCAGCTGAACCAGGGGACGCCGGCATAGGGGTAAAGGCCGTGGTCCAGCTGGCTGGAGAGCAGGTGCACATCCGAGGTGGAGCGCGCCACCCAACAGTTGAAGGAGGGGTTATCGGTGCTGATCGAGGCGGTGAGCAGCCGGTTCAGTCGGAACCGCTCGACGGTGGCCAACAGGGCCGCATCAAAGGCCTCCTGGGGCGTGACCTCCGGACGGCCATGGGGGTGGAAATCAAGTTCAAGGCAGAAGCGGCGGGTGCAGCGGGGTTCGAGTTCGAGGGCGAAGTGCACCCTGGAATCCGACACCTCCAGCAACGGCAGCCCCAGACGCAAGAGCGTGCAGCGATCCTCACCATCCAGTCCGCGGTAGACCACCTCCAGGCTCTCGGAGGTGGTGCCATGCACGCTTGTGCCGCGGTGGCTGCGGTGGTGACCGCGCACCTCGAAGATGTCGCGGAAATCGGCATCAACCCGCAGGTTCATCGGCACCGTGACCGACGCCGAGGCATAACTGGTGAAGCAGAACTGTTGCAGCAGGCCCCTGGGGGTGAGCACGGAGCTGCGCTCCAGATGCACCGTGCCGGCTGGGGGAGACCCGGCGGCAATCCCATCGTTGCTGAGGTGGCTGACGTGCAGCCCCATCTCCTCCCGCTCGGTGGAGGAGAGCACCGTGGTGCCATGGCCCCAAATGGACAGCTCCAGCCGGCTCACATGGCGCATGCCCCGGTGAAACACCCCCGAATCGGGATGGCTGGCGGGGCAAATCTCACCGCGTCGGTCCAGCATGGCGAAGGTCTCGCCATCCTTGAGCACGAAGGGGGGTAACTGATCAGGCCGCATGGAGCAAGGGCGAAAGGATCCTGGATTCGGGGCGGATTCTGGAGCGGTGGTGCTGAATCAACCAGTGATAAAGCTGCTCATAGGCATTGGCCTGGCGCTCAACGCTGAAGCGGTCGTCGAAATCGGCGCGCACCCGCTGCCGCGACAGCCGGTCGATCCCACGCACCGCCAGCACCGCCGCCTCGATCGAATCCACAAGCACCCCATTGATGCCGTTGCGGATCACCTCCGGCGTGGAGCCGTTGCGCCAGGCGATCACCGGGGTTCCGCAGGCATTGGCTTCGATCATCACCAAACCGAAGGGCTCCGGCCAGTCGATCGGGAACAGCAGGGCAAGGGCACCGCCCAGCAATTCCTGTTTGCCAGCGTCATCCACCTCACCGATGAATTCCACCTCGGGGTGACTCTGCAACAGCGGCTCAATCACCGAATGGAAGTAGGCGTTGTCCACGGAATCCACCTTGGCCGCCACCTTCAAGGGCAGCCCCGCTTGGGTGGCAATAGCGATGGCGCGATCGAGCCGTTTCTCGGGGGACACCCGACCAACGAAGGCGAGATAGTCCCCGGGGTTGGGCTCGAAGCGGTAGAGGTGGGCCGGCAGACCATGGTGGACGGTGCCGATCCAGTGGGCCTGGGGCAATGGCAACCGCTGGGCGTCGGAGATGGACACCAACGGCACCCGATCGAAATGGCGATGCAAAGCCGCCATTTCCGGAGCCGCCACAGGCCCGTGCATGGTGGTGAGATGGGGGCGATCGAGGCGGGCCGTAAGGGGGTAGTGGCCGTGGCCGGTATGAAAATGGAGGATGTCGAAGCGGTGCAACTGATCGGCCACGTGGTCGAGCTGAATCAGCGCCGGCACGCTGCGGTCGCCTTGGTAGCCGGAGCGGCGCAGGGCCTCGGGTACGCAGGCAAACAGTTCGGCGCTGGTGAGCGAATCGCCACTGGCAAACAGCACCACTTCGTGGCCACGGCGGACCAATTCCTCAGTGAGGTAATGAACCACCCGTTCGGTGCCTCCATAACACCTGGGCGGAACACTTTCATCGAGTGGAGCAATCTGGGCGATGCGCATTGTGCTGCTCAAATACGACTAATCACCAGGGCATGGGTCACGCAATCGACTGCACGATCCGCAGCCGAGACGTGAACGGGCGTAGGTGACCTAATACTAAGGAGAGAACGCTGCCTGAACCTGTTGCATATCAGCTGCAGACCGCCTGCCTCCAACCGTCAGCCCCACCGCTAAAGGAGCTACTGCTCCTGAGTTAGATCACTCCACGGGATGCTGCTTCGTCTACCCCAGCTGAAAACCAGGCCAAAGGCTTGGTGTCACTATGAATATTAGGCACATCTGCAGCAGTAAAATAACTATTTCAGGTCCATAGTGGAATTGGAGGAGCAATGGCGTGACCAGCGAAAGGATCTGCTTTGGTAGCGATCCAGCCGCTCCACCTGCTTTACCCTCGATCCCAAACCTTGCGGACCCAATTATGAACAAGCTCCAATTCAAGGGTGAATGGCACGAGTTGAAAGGGAAACTCAGGCAGAAGTTTGCCGATCTCACCGATGATGACTTGAACTACGCCGAGGGTCAAGAAGAGGAATTACTAGGCCATTTGCAGAAGAAGCTCGGCAAGACCCAACAACAGATCTCAGAACTGGTTAATACCCCTTAGGTGCCATTTCATGCTTAATTATGCCATAACGTTTTTCATCATTGCGATCGTGGCTGCCTTCCTTGGCTTTACTGGTATCGCCGGATCAGCTGCGAGCATCGCCCAGCTCCTGTTTTTTGTGTTTCTAGTGCTTGCTGTTATTTCGTTTCTCACCGGTAGACGCGGCATCATGTAAACAGCCACGCGAACAACGATTCGCCACTGGATTATTATGATCGCAATCAAATACCAAGTGGCCATCAATCAGTGAGTATTGAATGTTGATTGCTGATTGCTGATTGCTGATTGCTGAGCATCATTGGGCATGAGGCACGAGCCGCTAATATTTTTCTTATCGATAAACCTCGTTATCACCAGGTCATTCTCACCATGAATCACCAACTTCGCTTTGTGCGCCAGCTAGCTAGTGCTTGTCTTGGCATTGCCTTTAGCCTGCTGGCATTGATCGCCACGCCGGCATTGAGCTCTCCCGCCCAAGCCTCAGGATCATTTAGTATCAGCACCTCATTCCTGCCACTTGCCGCTACCGCTGGCCGCATCAAGGCTGACGCCAAGCAATTCGAGGGCAAGACCCAGGAATCGATTGGCAAGGTCACTGGCAACCAGGGAGATCGCCTCGCCGGCAAGGCGAAGCAAGCCGAGGCCAAAGTCCGAAATACCGTTGAAGACGTCAAGGACAAGGCTGGAATGGGATGAGCTGAAATCAGCGGCGACGCCTGGCATTCCAGTTGAACACACCAGGCGCGTCGCTTACATTCAGCAGCTTATTATTAAATGCAAAATAGGCTTTTCCAAGCCAATTACCTTGTCGAGGAGTCCCAAGTTTAGGGCTCCTCTATTTTTAGCAGAAGAGCTTGAGCCAAGGATCGCTATCCCCCAAAATTAATGATCGCCGAATCCGATCTGCTTGCAAGCAATGAATTTGTTCCAAGCCATTTATATCGCCAATCGGGCTACTCCACGAAGGCCTCCTTAATACTTATTGCTACTTTAAACTTCAGGAATGCCTAGGCAGCACGGTAATTGAACCGTTGTTTTCCAAAATGGCCACGTGCACATCTTCGATCGAATCGCAACCGGCAGCACGAATGGCGGTTTCAAGTTCGTGGCGGGTGAGTTGAGCATGCATCAGAACGTCGGGATACAATCTCCCATTGTGTACCAGTACTTCCGGGCGCCCTTCGATGAAGGTCTCAATGCGTTTACTGCGACTGGTTGCAAGGCCAACAAGAAAGTTGAGTCCCACGAGCGTCAAGGCAGAGACGAGTCCCCCTATCAGAGAGCTGTCACCACCATTCATCGAGTTCTGCACGGCATTGGAGAGCACGAGCAAGAGAACAAGATCAAAGGTGGCGAGTTGACCAATCTGTCTTTTGCCCGTTAATCGCAGCAGAACGAGCAGAAATATGTAAACAACTGCTCCGCGTAGCACGAACTCCCAGATCGGGATGGCAACTGTCCACATGCAGCAGTCCTAGTTGGGCAATGAGGCCAGTTTAGGCTCGGCTCTAGGAGTTTGTCGCCAATAGAGCAGCGAGCCGCCGGCCACTGCGATTCGTTAGCTGAGGCGAACCACTAAATGGTTCCTGAGGTTTTTCGGGGGTTGCCCAACGACTTGGGCCTCCGTTATCTCTGGCCGCTTTTGAGCCAGCTGGGGGTAACTCAGCACTGGGCTCAGACGCTGCCCCTGAGTGGCAGGCAAGGTACCTACGGTGGCGCAGCAGAGTGTTTGTGGAGGCCTATCCACCCAGGGGCTGGTTAGACAGCCATCTTCGCCTCGTCCACAGCAGTGACATGCAATTCCAAACCCAGCGCCGAAATCACCTTCAATACTGTTGCCAGCTCAGGATTGCCCGAACAGGATAACGACTTGTATAGACTTTCCCTGCCAAGGCCAGCATCACGGGCAACTTGGCTCATCCCTTTAGCCCTAGCTATATCGCCTAAGGCAGCTGCAACAAGCTGAGGATCACCATCCTGCAGTGCGGCTTCTAAATAAGCCGCAACATCATCAGCAGTGCGAAGGTGTGTGGCGGGGTCCCAGATTGTCATGGTGGTTTTGGTCATTGGATTCTCCTAGAGATTTCGAGCAAGGTCTTTGGCGAGACGAATATCCTTGTCTTGGGAACTCTTGTCGCCGCCTGCAAGCAGGATGACGACGGCATCTCCCTGCTTAGTCAGATAGATCCGATAGCCGGGGCCATAATGAATCCGCAGCTCTGAGTCGCCATCTCCTACGGGGCGGATATCTCCTGAGTTGCCAAGGGAGAGCCGTCTGATCCGGATGTCGATACGAGCCCTTGCAGTCCGGTCACGCAGGGCAGCAAACCACGCGGCATAGGCAGGCGTCTCCCTGATTTCAAGCATGCCTCACTGTATCCCATGAGATACGGATGCGCAACCGGCTGCTTGGTCTGTCTAACGCTCAAGATCAGAAGCGGGGCATAAGCTCGGTATAGGAGGCAACCTCCGCAACCGTCTTCTGTATTTGATGTTAGCGGACATATGTGCGGCTCCGCCAGTAACCTGGCCTGCGTGCATGATGAGCCAGTGCATAGATTGTGATTCCCTGTTCGTCTGAGCGATAGACAAGTGCGAAGGGAAAATCCCGAAGAAACACACGTCGTGTTTTGTTTTGCGCTGGTGAGCCTGCCAGTGGGTATGCGAGAGCACGAGCTGTGGCGTCCTCAACAGATTCAAGGAATTTGGTTCCAAGCCCTACCTCAACTTGTTGATAATAGACAACTTCAGCAAGAACCTCAAGCCTTGCAGGCTCAACAAACCGAACACGATTCACTGCAGGATCTGACGTGCTTCTGTAAATACCTGATCTGCTGAATACGCAGAAATATCTCCCTTTTCAAATGCGTCAATCCGCATGGCTATCTCCTCAGACCATGCCGCTTCTATTTCCTCGATAGAAGTGTGGAGGGATTCCAGCATGCATTCCGCAAGCTTTGCCCGATCTTCTGCTGAAAGTGAGCGGGCCTGCTCTTCGATTTGGTGGAGAGATGATGACATGAAACTGAGATCAGAGGCCTTTAGGGAGATTCTACTGCAACTCAGCCTTGGGGAATGCCGCTAAAAGGTTTTAGGATGACCCACATAATACCCCCCCTTATCCGCCGTTTTAGCCGCCTAAGAGCGGGTGGCAAGCGGAATGCACCCGCGAGATCGCTTGCGATGACAAGCAATCTCGCACAAGTCGGAACCATTCCGGGTTTGATGGGCGGGTCCGCCTATAAGGGTTCGCTGTGTTACAAAAGATCGGCAGGGCTGCAAACGCCCAGCCGGCCTCGGTTGAGCACATCGGTACATATTATTTTGTTATTAACGTTCAGATGGCCCAGTAATTCCTGAATCGTGCGAATATCTTGATCGCGCTCCAGCAGGTGGGTGGCAAAAGAATAACGCTGGGATCCAAGTGATGGCGCCCCTGCCCATCCATCCAGCCGCTCCAGCACTGCTCATAGCCCCTCAATGGTGATCACCACCAGCAGCCTTTGGCGCGTCCGCGCCCGGATCACACTTTCCAGATCCAAGCTGCTGCAGAGCCAGGCAATCCAGAAGGCGCAGGCTACGGATCCGGGGGCATCGGCGCTCTGGTGTAGCCGCTGATTGGCGGGCGGCCTGCCTTTGCCTCAACAAGCTGGCCTGGACGACCGGGAACGACTTCTGGAGGCTGGCCATCTGATGCAAGCCGAGCTGGAGCGTCTCGGTCTCACAGAAGACGAGCTCGGTGCTGACTTCAAGGCTTGGCGTCAGCGGCGCCATCAGCCCTGACGCTGGAACGCAAACAACTGGGAGTAGACGCGAACATCGCTGGGCTGGTCTGCAATGGTCAGGGGAATGCCCCTGGGCCACACTGAAGCTGCCAGGGCCCGCCGCCCCGGCGAATTCACCGACTGATACCCCAGCTGCCCCCGTGATTCGGCTCAGCCTTTCGATGATCGTGCGCAATGAGGCGGAGCGGCTGGAGGCTTGCCTGGCTTCGGTGCGGGGCTTTGTCGATGAGCTGGTGCTGCTGGACACCGGCTCCAGCGACGCCACGGTGGCGATCGCCCAGCGCTGCGGGGCGGTGGTGCATCAGATGGACTGGCCAGGAGATTTTGAGCCGGCCCGCAACGAGGCCCTCAAACATGTGAGCGGCGATTGGGTGCTGGTGCTCGATGCCGACGAACAGCTGCTGGAGGAAGCCAAGCAACCGCTGCGCCAGCTGATGGCCCAGCCCGAGCTGCTGCTGATCAACCTGCTGCGCTTTGAGCGAGGTGCGCTGCAGTCGCCTTACTCAAATGTGAGCCGGCTGTTTCGCCGCCACCCGGATATCCACTGGAGTGGCAAGTACCACACGATGGTGGACGACAGCGTGGCGGCCCTAATCGCCAGGGAACCCCACTGGCGCATCGCCGACTGCCCGCTGCCGGCCCTGGTGCATGACGGCTACCGGCCCGAGCTGCTGGCAGATGGCGCCAAGGCCGCCAGGTTGCGGGCGGCGATGGAGGCCGAGCTGGCGCTCAAGCCCGGCGACCCCTACGCCTGCGCCAAGCTCGGCAGCCTGGAGGTGAGCGAGGGCAACCGGCGGCGGGGCATCGAGCTGTTGCGGCTGGGCCTGGCCCACTGCCCCCCAGACGCCCAGCCGGAGCGCTACGAATTGCTGCTGCACTTGGCCATTGCGATGGGCACTGCTACGGGCACTGCTACGGGAATGGAGATGGGCATGGCGATGGGCCAGGAGCGTCAGCAGGAGAGCATCGCCTTCTATCGCCAGGCCCTGGCCCTGCCGCTGCCGGCCCGGCTAACCCTGGCGGCAAGGCTCAACCTGGCCCAAGCGCTGCTGGAGCAGGGGGAAACTGAGGAGGCCGCGGCCCTTGCCAGAGGCGCCTGCCAGGCCGCCCCGGAACTGGCCCTGGCCTGGTTCCAGCTGGGGGTGATCGAGCGCCAGCGGGGCCAGCTGGCCGCCGCCATCGCCGCCTACCGCCAGTCTTTGCAGCTGGATCCAAACGCGGCGGCCAGCCATCAAAATCTGGCGGTCTGCCTGCTGCTTGCCGGCGACATCCCAGGCTGCCGCAAGGGTTTCAGCAGCGCCATCCGCCTGCTGCAACAACAGGGCCGCGCCAGCGAAGCCGCGGCCCTGCTCCAGCAGGCGGGCAGTCTGGTGAAGCTGGAGTTGACGCCATGAGCCACCCATCTGATGCCAGCCCGCTGGCGGGCCGCACGATCGCGGTGACCCGCGCCGAAAGCCAACTGGCAGAAGCCCGCCACCTGTTCGAGCGGGCCGGCGCCACCGTGGTGGATCTGCCCGCCCTGGTGGTAACCCCGCCCCAGAGCTGGGGCCCCCTCGACGACGCCCTGGAAGAGCTGGACAGCTTCCACTGGCTGGTGTTTTCCAGCGGCAATGGCGTGGAGGCGGTGGAGCAGCGGCTAAGACGCCGCGGCCAGAGCCTGGCCCACCGGCCCGCCTCCTTGAAGCTGGCAGCAGTGGGCCGCAAGACCGCCGCCCAACTGGAAGCCCTGGGAGCCCCTGCGGACTTCGTGCCGCCCAGCTTCGTGGCCGAGAGCCTGATCGATCACTTCCCCGTGTCGGGTTGGGGACTGCGGCTGCTGCTGCCCCGGGTGGAAAGTGGCGGCCGCAGCCTGCTGGCGGAGGCCTTCGGGGCGGCGGGGTCCCGGGTGGTGGAGGTGGCCGCCTACGAAACCGCCTGCCCCCAGGGCCTGCCCAGCGCCGCCCAACTGGCCCTAAACCAAGGTCGCATTGATGCGATCACCTTCAGCAGCGGCAAAACCGTGAGCCACACCTGCCAGCTGCTGGCCCAGGCCTACGGGGAAAATTGGCAGCAATATCTGGCCGATATCGCCCTGGTATCGATCGGTCCGCAGACCAGCCAGCGCTGCCGCGAACTGCTGGGCCGCCTGGATGGGGAAGCAAATCCCCACGACCTGCAGGGCCTGGTGGACGCCTGCAGTCTTGCCCTAGCCCAGCGACCCCCCAAGCAAGCGCTGGCGACCTAGGCGGCGGCCCTAAAGCTGCAGCGGCAACAGCCGCTGGCCCTGGCTAAGGGTGAGTACACCACGCTGCAGGTCGATGCCAGCCACACTCCAGCCAGCGGGCAGCAGCTTGGTGTTGCGGCCACCGCGGTCCCCCTGGCGCAAACTGCCACTGAGCTCCCCTAGCTGCACTAGGGCCTGGGGTTGGGAGCCAATGCTCACCACACCGGTGAAGCGAAAGTTCTCCGGCAGGGCCAAAGGCACCACGCTGGAGACTGGAACCGCCACCGGCGGCGAGCTAAACGGATCCCGCCGGCCGGAGCCCATGGCGGCCACCACCAGGTCGGGGCTGGGCAGGGGCGTCAGCCCTGCGATGGCTGGTAATGCAGGGGCGGCGGACTGCTTGGCGGCGGGCTGCTGGGGGGTAGGTTCCGGAGCCTTAAAGCTGGATAGCGGCCGCAAACCGGTCTGCGGCGCAGGCAGCAGCTCAATCTTCTGTTCAGGAGATTGGCCACTGTTGTTTTTGAACTGGTCTTGGAAGGGCAGGCCCGAGCAGGCCGCCACCAGGGCGAGGGGCCCCAGGGCCAAAAAAGTGGCCAAGGGCCTGGTCGGCAGCAGATGGGCAAACCGGCGGCGGAGCTCAGCCGTCACGCTCCACCAGGTCTCGAAAGCGGTCAAGATTTGCCTGCAGCTCCTTAGTGACGATCCCCCCCAGGATGGTGGGTTCCATCAATGGCGCCAAGACCCCGGGCAACTCGTAGCTCACCGTCAACTTCACGGCGGTGAGGTTGGGGGCCTGTGGATAAAAGCGCACGGCCCCCCGGGTGGGCAGGCCTCCCACAGATTCCCAATGCAATTGCTGGGCCTCAACCCGGCTGGCGATGCGGGCCTGCCAGTGGAAGCGAAACCCCTGGGCCACCAGGGTCCAGTCGGTGAGATCTGGATCGTGAGGCACCGTAACCACCGACTCAATCCAACGCATCCACTGGGGCATCGCCTCCAGATCACTCCACACCTGCCACACCCGCTCCACCGGGGCCTTGATCTCCGTGGTGACGCTGTGCTCGAGCCAACGGCCCATGGGATTTATGCGAGGGGGCAAGGAGCTGGGATTCAGGCCGCCAGGGGCTGGGTTTCAGGCTGCCAGGGGCTGGACCGGGGAGCCGCTGGCGGCGTTGGTGACCAGGTTGGCCCCTTTACCCAGGATGGCAGCTGCAGCCAACTTGCCGCTCATCGTGGCGCCTTCCATTGAATCGATGTAATCCTGGCGGGTGTAGCTGCCGGCTAGGAAAAAATTGGCCACCGGCGTGCTCTGCTCGGGGCGATAGGGCTCCATGCCAGGGGCTTCTCGATAGAGCGACTGGGCCAACTTGACCACATTGCTCCAAACCAGCTTGAGCGGGCGAGCCGAGGGGAACAGCTCCCGCACCTGGGCATCGGTGTGGGCGACGATCGCCTCGCTGCTCTTGGCGATCCAGGGATCGCCTGGGGTGAGCACACACTGCAACAGCGAACCCACACCTGGCTTGCGGTAGTCGGCGGGACTTGCCAGGGCCAGATCGGCAAAACAGCTGAAATCCGCGTCGGCTGTGTAGAGCAAATTATCCAGGCCAGCGGGTCGATCCAGGTCGCGGCGGGCGCAGCTGGCCTCGGGGCCCTCGCCCAGCTCGGTAACCCAGCCGTCGTAGCGCAACTGCACCGTGGCCACCGGCACTGCATCCAATTTGTAGATGTTGTCGAACTGGGGATAACGGCGCCAGGCCTCCGGAATGATGCGCTGAATTCCAGGCACATCGCAGGCCGCCAGGTAGGCATCGGCCTGCACCTGAATCTGACCATCCGGGGTGCCCAGAGTGAGCCCGGTAACGCGGCTAGGGCCAGCTGCAGCCAGGCCAGGGGCCAAGCCATTAGCTGAATTATCCTGACCCGAATCAGCTTGGCCAGCCTGATTTAGCTGGCCAGACAGATCAAAGTGAATCTGGCTGACACGGTGGCGCAGGTGCAGCCTGCCACCGCGGGCCTGGATGTAATCCAGGATCGGGCCCGTAAGCCAACGATGCGGCGAACCCTTCAGCAGATTAAGCTTTGACGCCTCTGTTTTAGAAGCGAACATCATGAAGATGGTGAGCATGCAGCGCGCTGAAATCGCCTCGCAGTCAATAAAACCGAGGGCATAGGCGATTGGATTCCAGAGGCGGCGGATGCTCTGTTCACTGCCGCCATGGCCGACAAACCACTGCTGGAAGCTGATCCGATCCAGGTCGCGGATCACAGTCATCGCACCCTCGTAGTCCACCAGGCCACGCACTATCGGGCTGGTGCCCAGGGCAAGGGCATTGCGCAACTTATCGAGCCAATCGAGCTGGGAGGTGGTAAAAAAAGCCTTCAGGCCATTAAAGGGCGCACCCAGGGCAAAGCGAAAATCGAGACTGCGCAGATCCCCACCGCGATTAACAAACAGATGGTGGTGCTCCTTGGGCAGCAAGTTATCGATCGCACCCACCTTGCGCATCAGGGCGAATAGGTTGGCATAGTTATAGAAAAATACGTGCAACCCCATTTCGATGTGGTTGCCATCGGCGTCCTCCCAGCTGCCCACCTTGCCGCCCAGGAACGGCCTTGCCTCGTAGAGGTCCACCTGGTGGCCGGCATCCACCAGATCCACCGCCGCCGCCAAGCCGGCCAAACCCGCACCAACGATGGCGACCCGCACCCCGTTACCTCAAAATTTTTCTTAACTCTATGGAGCGGGCCCTCAGTTCGATTAGCCGCGGCCCCCCGACCCCCCAGCTGGCCGGCCTGCCTAGAGTTGTGATGCCGGATCCCAGATCGCACCGCTCCCCACCGCCATGACCGCCGAGACGGCAACCGCCCAAACAGCCACTGCCCCAACCGAAACCGTCCCAGGGCCAGCCAGCCCAGCGGCCACCGTCACCGACCGGGATGGCAAGGGAATTCTGATCACCGAGACGGCGGTGAAGCAGCTGGGCCAGCTGATCGGCCAGCAGGGCGACAACAAGGTTTTGCGGGTGGGCGTGCGCTCCGGCGGTTGCAGCGGCATGAGTTACACGATGGATTTCATCGAAGCGGAAGCGATCCGCCCCGACGACGCCAGCTATGCCTACGAACCCGAGGGGGTGGCGCCGTTTCGGGTGGTCTGCGATCCCAAGAGCCTGCTGTACATCTACGGGATGCAGCTGGATTTCTCCACCTCCCTGATCGGCGGCGGTTTCAACTTCACCAACCCCAACGCCACCCAGACCTGCGGCTGCGGCAGCTCCTTCAATGTCTGAGCCGGCCGGCTGGCTAACCGCCTTGGCTTGGGGGGGCTCACCAACGGCATGGGAATCTGACTCCATAGCCGATTGATCCGCCGCTGCCATGACGGCCTCCAGCCCCGAGACGGCCTCCAGCCCAGAAGACCAGACAACCCCGAACGGCGAGTCGCTGTTCGAGCAGGCCATTGGCCGCTACAGCGCCGGTGCGCCGATCGATAGCTTGATCGCAGACTTCAGCGCCATTACCGAGCAGGCACCGCGCCATTCAGCGGGCTGGACCTGCCTGGCCTGGTTGCAGCTGCTGGCCGGCCAACCGCTGGCGGCGATGAAATCCGCCAAGGTGGCGGTGCGACTAAACCCCCAGGATCCCCAGAGCCGCATCAACCTCAGCCTGGCGATGCTCGAAACCGGCACCAAGGGAGTGCGTGAACATATCGACCTCGCCCGCAAGGTGCTGGCGTTGGCGCCCGAATTGGCCACTGAACTGCAGGATTCAATCGCCGATGGACTGGCCCGCAAACCCAACTGGCAGGCCATGCTCAAGGTGCAGGCTTGGCTCCAGGAAAACTGAGCTGGGACTGGCCCTGCAGCTGCAGCTGAGAATGAAGCTGGGGCTGGGGCTGCGACTGAGCTGGGGCTGAGCCTGGGATCAGGCTGGGGCTGAGCCTGCGGCCGCGCTGAGCCTGAGGCTGCGGCTGGCTTGAATTGGTCGAGTCGTTGAGTTTTTGAGTCGTTGAAGCCCGTCTTACTGCTGAGCAACGGCCACGGGGAAGACCTCAGCGGTGCCCTGCTGGCCGCGGCCCTGCAGCGACTAGGCGTGGCGGTGGAGGCCTTGCCCCTGGTGGGCCACGGCGATCCCTACCGCCGCCAGGGCATCGCCGTGCTGGGCCATACCCGCAGTTACAGCACCGGCGGCTTGGGCTACACCAGCCTGGCCGGCCAGCTCACTGAACTGCTCCAGGGCCAGGTGCTCTACCTGCTGGGTCGTCTGGCGCTGCTACGCCACCGCCGTCACCGCTATGCACTGGTGGTGGCGGTGGGCGACATCCTGCCGCTGCTGGGGGCCTGGCTGAGTGGACGGCCCACAGCGATGTATTTGGTTGCCTATTCGAGCCACTACGAGGGCCGACTGCGGCTGCCTTGGCCCTGCGGCTGGCTGCTGCGCCAAGCCCGGGTAGTGGCGGTATGGAGCCGCGATGCCCTCACCGCCAGCGATCTCCAGGCCCAGCTGGGCCGACCAGTGAGCTTCCTGGGCAACCCCTTCCTCGACCCGGTGGCCCCCGATCAGGCTGGTGCTAAGGATCCAGCTGCCGCTGTTACTGAGGCGGCCAACCAGATGGTCAGCCCCAACCAGGCTGCACCAGCGCCTCCTCCATCGACGCCCCCGGCCAGGCGGCTGGCTCTGTTACCCGGTAGCCGCCTGCCGGAAGCCCTGCACAACCTGGAGTTGATGCTGCAAATGCTGGCCCTGCTGCCAGCGGAGCTGCGCCAACCAGGGGGCCTGGTGGTGGAGCTGGCCCTGGTGCAGGAGTTGGAGCTGGTGGCGATCGCCAGCATGGCCCGCCCCCATGGCTGGCAACTGGAGCAGGTGCCTGGGGCCACTGCCGCCAGGGGGCCGCTGCTTGAGGGCCATGGCCTGCGGCTGCTACTTGGCTGGGGTCGCTTCAGTGGGATCCTGGCGGCCGCGGATCTGGTGATCTCGATGGCGGGCACGGCCAGCGAGCAGGCGGTGGGCCTGGCCAAGCCGGTGCTGCAACTGGCGGGGCGGGGTCCCCAGTTCACGGAGAGCTTTGCGGAAGCCCAGCGGCGCCTGCTGGGCAGCGGCGTGCATTGCGCCGACGGGGCGGCTGGCAGCCAGGCCGCCTTGAGGGCCACGGCGACCCTGGCGGCAGCCCTGCTCAAGCAGCTGGCCGATCCAGCCCAGGCGGCCGCCCTGCAACCCAGCCTGGAGCGCCAGGCTAGTGAGCGCATCGGCAATCCCGGGGGCAGCGAACGCATGGCAAAGGCGATCATGGAGCTGCTCGAAACCTGCCCCCATGGCTGAACCCGCCAGTCCCCTGCAGCGGCTCAAGGGGGCGATCGACACCCTGCTTGTGATCGACGTATTCGTGGTGATCGCCGGCGCCTGCTGGTTCGCCGTGGCGGTGGGCCTGAACAGCCAGCACCTGGAGGCGCCGCTGAAACTGTTTCAAGCCCTCTGGGAGCCCCTGTTCACCCCGGCGATCGGCCTGCTGATGGGCGCCGCCCTGCTCAGCGGGGCGATGGCTTGGTGGCAGAAGCAAGTGCGGCGCTGAGCTCGGGCCAGCGCCAGCTGAAACCCTGCTGTCGCAGCCGCTGCGGCAGCACCTGCTGCCCCTCCAGCACCACCTGGGCCCCATCGCCGAGCAGCAGCTGCAAAATCGCCCCGGGCACGGGCAACAGGCTGGGCCGCCCCAGCACCCGGCCCAGACCGGCGGCGAACTGGGCCATGGTGGTGGGTTCGGGAGCCACGGCGTTGTAAACACCGCTGTAAGCGGGGTCCGCCAGGGCGGTGGCGATCAGGCGGCAGAGATCCTGGCGATGGATCCAGCTCATCCACTGGCGGCCGGAGCCCACCGGCCCACCAAAGCCAGCCCGAAACACCGGCAGCATCTTGCCCAATGCGCCGCCATCGGGGCCGAGCACGATGCCCAGGCGCAGCTTCACCAGCCGGCAACCGCTCGGGGCCCGATCGGCTGCCGCCTCCCACTTACGACAAATCTCGGCCAGGAAATCGCCGCCGCTGGCGCTGGCTTCATCGAAGCGGGCCGCAACGCTGCTGCCGTAGTAACCCACGGCCGAGCCATTCACCAACACCGCCGGCGGCGTCGCCTGGGCGGCCATCGCCCGCACCAGCAGCTCGGTGCTGTTTACCCGGCTGTCGAGCAGCAGCTGACGGTGGGCGGGGGTCCAGCGCCGCTCGGCGATCGGCTCTCCCACCAGATTCACCACCCCCTCAGCAGCGGCCAGGGCCGCCAATAGGCGATCGTCCTGCCAGCTGGCCGCCAGGGCCGGATCGAGCCGCAACAGCTCGAGCCGCTCCCCCACCAGGGCAGGGAAGGGATTGGCCTGGCGGCTCACCAGGGTGAGTTGATGGCCGAGTTGCAGCAGGTGCGGCACCAGCTCGCGACCGACAAAGCCCGAACAGCCCAGTAGCAGCAGTCGCACCGATAGCCCCCTACTTGCCCATGGAGGCTAGGCCCAGCCGCCTGGCCAGGGGCACCAGGGCCACGGCTTGCCCCAACAGGCCGATCAGCACCACCCCCAGGGCCAGGGCCGGCATCTGGCGCCCCCAGGCCACGGAGCTGGCGGCGGCCTGGATGGCCAGGGCGATCGGCACCGCCCCCCGCAGGCCGGCGCAGGAGATCATCAACCGCTCAGGGCGACTAAAACCAACGCGGAACAGCAACATTTCCACCAGCGGCCAGCGCACCAGCATCAGGGCCAGCACCAGCAGCAGCGCCCGGCCGGCCGAATCCACCACCTGATCGGGCTGCACCACCAGGCCCATGCATAAAAACAGCAGCAGTTCAGCCAACTTGGCGAAGCCGGCATGGGCCTGCTCCAGGGCGTCGCGGTCGCAATCGGAGCTGTTGCCCAGCACCAGGCCGGCGATATAGGCCGCCAACAGGCCGCTGCCCCCCAGCAACTGGGTGGCACCCACCAGCAGGCACAGCACCGCCAAACTGGACACCGCCAGCAGCGAGGGCACGCCGCCGCACAACTTGGCCGAGAGCAGCTGGCTGGCGAGACTGCCGCCGAGGAAGCCGAGCAGGGCACCGAGCAGAAACTGGCGCAACACCTCGATCACCAGATATGAAGCGCTGGTATCGCCATCACCGGAGGCCAGGGCTAGGGCCAAGCCCGCCAGCACCACCGCCACGGGATCGTTGAAAGCCGATTCGCACTCCAGCAGGTCGAGCAAGCGCTGGGGCAGCCGGCCGGCCAGGGGCCGCAACAGGGCCAGCACCGCCGAGGCGTCAGTACTGCAGACCATCGCCCCAACAAACAGGGCCATCGGCAAACTGGCGGCCCAATTGGCGCCGGCGAGCCGCTCCAGGCCCAGCACTCCGCCCATCAGCAGTATTGCGGTGAGGCCGGCCCCCAGGGTGGCCAGCCGGGCGGCGGGGCGCAGCACACTGCGCAGGGCAGCCCAATTGGTGGTGAGCCCGCCAAAGAACAGCACCAGCACCAGGGCCACCTGGGCGATCTGATTGGCCTGGTCGAGGCTTAGCAGCGGTGGTGGCTGACCTGGAATCGCCTCCAGGTTGTTGTCGATCAGCAGCCCCAGCAGCAACACCAGCAGGATTCCAGGCAGGCGAATCCTGGCGGCGATGTCATCGAGCAGCACCGCCACCAGCAGCAGGGCCCCGAACACCATCAAGTAGAGGGCGAGGTGGGAGGTCAAGGGGCGGCGACCAGGACATTGGCCCCAGCGTGGCAGGCCAATCTCAGCCGGCCACCCGAGCCCCAGCCAATGGAGCCCTGATTTTGCAAGGGTTCTCGACTGGCGGGGCCAGGGAAATGGCGCTTTTTCATAGGCGCTATAGCCAAACTGCGGGCCAAACCGGGCAGTATTGCCCCAGCAGCCAGCTCTGTTGAACGATCGCCAAGCGGTGATCGCCGCCCACAGCTGGCTGAGCCGATCGTCGCCAGAGAGCCCCCCGATGACCGAATCTCCAACCCCAACCGCCGCTGGCCCCGCCGCCAAGGTGCAGCCCTTGAAGAAGGGCAGCCTGGTGCGGGTGAATCGCCTGGCCTACGGCGGCAGCCTGGAGGCCCAGGCCAGCGATCCCCTGCCGCCCGATTACATCCTGGAGGGCCCTGGGGAGATCGTGGCCCTCAAGGGCGACTACGCCCAGCTGCGCTGGCGCCTGCCCGTACCCGACGTGTGGCTGCGGCTCGACCAGCTGGAGGCGTTTGAGGCCTGAATTTGGTGACCTAAGGACTTGATTTAGATGTCCAGGCAGCGGCGCTGCTCCAACAGCTGGCTGCGCTGCCGCTTGGCTTGCCGCAATAACTCGCGGCCATCGCGCAGGTAGGAATCCACGTAGCCCATGGTGTAGCGCTCCAGGTCGGCCAGGGCGTCCTGCACTTGGCTGAGGCAGTGGTAGAGACCAAGGGCCAAATCCCTGGCGGCAGCTGGGGCTGCCTGGGAGCGGTAGAGCTTGTCCACCTTGTCGAGCTTGAGCCGGCTCTGCTCCAAATAGGCACAGAAAACCGCCATCAGCTCATCGTCGTAGGGATCGGCCGCCAGGGCCCGCAGCTGGGCGGGGAAGGGATTGATCACCTGGGCCAGCAGCCGATCGATCGGGCCATACACCCCCTGCAGCCACGCCGCCAGCCGCTCCTCCAGCTCGGCGCCACGGCGGCTGGCCCTGCGGGCGGCGGCGGCGGCCACCTGGCTCGCCCCCCCATCCTCCAGCCGCCGATCCAGGGCTCGACGGCGCTCGCCATCGCCCAGCACCTCCCAGGCGGCATTGAGGGCCACGATCGTGAGCGCATCGCCGCCGGCATCGGGATGGTGCCGCTTCACCAGGGCCCGGTAGGCGCTCTTGATTTCGGCGGCGCTGGCCTGGCGCGAGACGCCGAGCACGGCGTAGGGATCCTGAGCCAGCGAGAAAGGGGTCAACCGAGCTGCCCTAACAACTATTCCCCCATCTTCGGCGCTAAGGGCGCCTGGCGGCCCCAAGCCAAGGCAAAACCGGCGGGCAGCGCCTACGGGCAACCGCATGCCAAACCAATTCTGCGATCACAGACCCGCAGATTGACCTGGCAACAGCACAGCAATAATTACACAAAGCAACAATTAGACAGAAAAATTACACGGCAATGCTAGCGGAACTGGACAAATCAGCTGACAATATCGATTCGCCAACAAGCTGCATAAGCAAAAGGGGCTCTTGCTTATGCAGCAAGAGCCCCAGGGTTATCGAGCTAATTAGGCCGAAAATCAGCTGTAAAGCTCAGATCGGAAGATCAGAACTTGAAGGTGGTCTTAACAAGGCCACCGAAGTTGGTGAGGGCATTGCCACCGGCAACTTCACGACCAATGGCACCGGTGGGGGCGCTGAGGTAGTAGATGGCGGGGGTAACGCTGATGTTGTCGGTAACTTGGAACTTGTACCACCACTCCCAGGCGTAGTTGCCGTCGTTGGGCTTGCCTTTGAATTGGCTGGTGGCGAAGGTGGGCTGACCAAAGGCCATGCCCAGGGTGTTGCCCTTGAGGAAGGCATCAGCCCACTGCAGGCCCACGTACCAGTTCTGGGCGGCGGTGACTTCGGCGCCGGTGAGACCCACACCAGCAGGGCCGCTGGCGCCAGACAGGGTGCTGTAGCCCCAGCCAGTGCTGATCGAGGGGATGAAGCCGGTCTCCTTAGGCGACCAGTAGGCGCTCAGGCCATAGTTGCTGTTGCTGCCGGTAAAACCGGACAGGGCCAGGGGAGTGGCGTTACCGCCGTAAGGGCCTGCGCCATTTTGGCCGTAAGTGTAGGCAAATGCCGCACCGTAGTTAGAACCGGCATAGCCCAACTGGGCGGTGAAGGTGGAGACCGCGGCACTCGTGCCGATACCACCACCAATTGGATTGTTTACAACTGCGCCGCCGGCGACTGTAACTTTCTGAACTGGGCTGCCGCTATTGGCATTAGACGAAACGTAGTTAAGGCTGGCGTTGAAGCCGTTCTTGGCATAGGTAACACCAGCACCACCGCCCAGGTTCAGGCTGTAGGCACCGGGAGCACCGGCGTAGGTGAAGATGTCGAGGACGGTGTCAGCGGGGTAAGCGCTGGGCCACATGGCCAGCATGTCGTCCTGACGAACCCGGGGACCAACGACAACATTGAAGCCATCGCCTACGGGGAATTTGTAGAAGAGGCGATCAATGCTAACTACGTTGGCGCCAGCGGGATCCTGGAACGAGGTTTCCATCCCGGTGAGATTGGAAATGTTGGTCTTACTGCCGCCATTGTAGGCGGAAGCACCAAAGTTGCCGGCGCGCAGGCGGGTGCGCAGCAGGTCCTTGCCAGTGAAGCTGGTGTCCAGGTCTAGGCGAACGTCGTAGTTGAAGGAGGTGCCGCCTTGTGTGGCCTTGGCGTAATTTTTAAGGCTGCGATCACTGAGGGGGAGCAGACCTGCTCCAGCAAATTGGGCGCTAGTTACAACGTTGCCGTTGCCGCCGTAGGAGTTGCCGCCCAGAACGAAGGCTGCATAGCCCTTCAGTTTGGTGGTGGTGGAGAACTGATTGGCTTCCAGTTCACCCACGCGGGCCTCGAGGCCATCGACACGGCCCTTGAGGATGGCGAGTTCCTTCTGGAATTCCTTCATCAGGCGCTTCAGCTCGTCGGTCACTTCAGTGACGCGGTCGAGGCAGGCGTTGAGCAGTGCGGCGGCCTCAAAGCGGGTCATCGCCTGGCCACCCTTGAAGGTGCCATTGGGATAACCGGCCACGCAGCCGTAGCGCTCGATCAGGTTGCTCAGTGCCTGATAAGCCCAATCGGTGGGCTTTACATCAGAGAACTGGGAGATGCTGGTGACCTGCTCCTGGCTGGTGTACTGGCTCACGCCAGCGATGTTCAGCTCAGCGGCGCCGGCGGCCATCGGGGCCAACAGGCCCAGGGCGGCTGGAGCCAGCAGCAGTTGCTGGAAAAGTTTCATGGAATCCTCACACTTGGTAGGCGCGATGCGCCAACCGAGAGTTTGGGGCCAAAGCAGCTCAGTGGCCAGAGTCGCTGTGTCAGAGATCACACCGGCCACCCCCTCACCCCGCCACCCCCCTACCGCCCGGATCGCCCTGGGCTGGCGAGGGCCCATCCCCCATTAGCAGCCCCCTGGACAAGCTGGCAAAGTGCCAGCCATGACTCGTCTGGCCCCGTTCGGCAGCCCCTTCTCGCGCCTGGCGGGGCCCCTCTCGCGCCTGGCGGGCCCCCTGTTGCTGGCACCGCTGCTGCTCACGGCGGCCCCCCGCAGCCCCCTGGCCCACGACGCCGGTTACTACGGCCTGCAGGCCCGCTGGATCCTGCAGAGCGGTCACTGGCTGGCGCCGCTGTGGTTTGGCGAGCCGGTCTACGACCGCAGCATCGGCGTCCAGTGGCTGATGGCCCTGAGCTTGAAACTATTCCCTTGGCCCTGGGCGGAGGCGCTGCCGGCGCTGTTGGCGGCCGTGGTCTCGCTGCTGCTCAGCGGCTGGCTGGCCAGGCGGCTGCTGCCCCAGCTGCCAGCGGCTGGCCCGCTCACAATGGCCCTGCTGGCGCTGACGCCCCTGTGGCTGAACTACGCCCACCTGGCCACCCAGGACATGCCCCTGCTGGCGGTGGAGCTGGCCGGCATCGCCGCCCTGGTGAACTGCGGTCCCGAGGGGGGCGGCCCTGAGCGGGGGGCAGCCGCTTCGTCGCCAGTCATGCCGCTGCTGGTGGGGCTGGCGCCGGGGCTGGCCTTTTTGATCAAGGGCTTCATGGTGGCCCTGCCAATGCTGGCCATCGCGCCCTATCTGCTGCTGGAGCGGCGGCAGCTGCTGCGCCGCAGCGGCTTCTGGCTGGGGCTGGCCCTGGGCTGGCTGCCGGTGGCCCTGTGGCTGGCCCTGAGCCTGCAGAGCTATGGCCTGGAGCTGGTGGGCGGCCTCTGGCAGAAATTGCTGTTTTTGTCGCGCGCTGACGTCTACGCCGCCGGGCCCTTCTATTACTTGTGGAACATTCCGGCCAATACCGCCCCCTGGATCCTGGCGGCGCTGCTGGGCTGGCCGATCGCCTGGCGGCTGCCCCTGGAGCGGGGCCAACGGCTGCTGTTGCTGCTCTACCCGCTGCTGCTGCTGCTGCTGCTCAGCCTGTTTCGCACCAAAACCCCCTACTACGGCCTGCAGCTCACCCCCTGGATCGCCATGGCCGCCAGCCTCGGTTTGCAGCGCTGCTGCCAGCTAGATCGGCCTTGGCGGCGGCCGCTCCAGCTAGCCCTTGGCGCCCTGGCCGCCGCCCTGTTGCTGGCGGCCACCCTGCTGATGACTGCCCTGGTGTGGCCGGCTGCGCCGTTGCAAAAGCAGCTGGCCGCCGCTGACGGGCTGCCGGCCCCAGCCCTGTTGGCCCTGGCGGCCGCTGGCCTGGGGGCCTGTTGGCTGGCCAGCTGCCTGATGCAAAAGCCCCGGCGGCGGCTCTGGGCCCTGCTGGCCGGGCCCTGGCTGGCCCTGGCGCTACTCACCCAGGCCGGTCTGTTCAGCGACCGCAGCCCCGCCCTGCGCCGGGCCCTGGCCCCGCCAGCTGTGCAAAACCTGCTGGCCGAGCGGCCGATCCAGGCGGCGGCGACGGCCCCCCTCAGTGGCGATGACCACGCCCAGCTGATCCTGCTGGCCCTGGCCACTCCCACCACCCCCGATCAGCTGCTGTCTGCGGCGGCCGTGGCACCGGGCCAAAGGCTGTGGCTGCGCCGCTCCGAGCTGCCTGCTGGTAAGGATTGGCGGGTGTTGCTGGAGGCGCCGGCGCTGCGGGGCTGGGTGCTGGCCGAACGGGCTGAGCGGGCCGAACCGGCAGAACCGGCAGAACCGGCAGAAGGGGGAGAGCGGCGATCAAACTCCAACCCGTCAAACTCCAGCCCATGAGCGGCCCCACCACCACTTAGATGGCCCCCTCGGAGCACCCCACATCCAGCCGGCCCCGCCACCGCGATGGCTGGCTGCTGGCCGGCATCTGGCTCGGCAGCCTGGTGCTGGATCTGATCTGGCTGCAGGGCTACCAACTGCCCCCCGCCTGGGACCAGGGGGACCACCTCAGTCGCGCCCTGAACATCTGGCAGGTGCTGCGCCAACCCCAGCCGCTGGCTGGCGACTGGTGGCATCAGCTCTGGGCCCAGGCCCCCAGCTACCGCGGCCCGCTCACCTACCTGGTGACGGCCCCCCTGTTCAGCCTGCTGGGGCCCAGCTACGCCAGCGCCATCCTCAGCAACGGCCTGTTCAACGGCCTGCTGCTGGTGAGCGTTTACGGCCAGGGCCGGCTGTTGGCCAGCCGCCAGACCGGCCTGTGGGCCGCCTGGTTCTGCGCCGTGGCGCCGGCCCTGCTCAACCAGCGCAGCGACTATCTAATTGATTTCAGCCTCACCGCCGTGCTTACGGCCTGCTGGACCCTGCTCAGCTGGCGGCACCTGGGTCTGGCTGCAACGGGCCCCACACCGGGCCGCAGCTGGCGGCGACCCTGGCTGGCCAGCGGCTGCTGCGGCCTGGCCCTGGGGGCGCTGCTGCTCACCCGTCCCACCGGCCTGCTGCTGCTCTGGCTGCCCCTGGCGGCCCTGGCTCTGCGGGCGGCCCAGCAGCTGCTAGATCGGAAGG
>DGYA01000120.1 GCA_002396505.1 Cyanobacteria bacterium UBA5018
TTCCTGAACGCGGGGGGAGCAGCTCGCAAGCAGAAGCCATTGCGGTCTGCCGGATCACCTGGGCAGAGGCCATGGCGGGTATGGCCCGTCGTCAGAGAGAAGATCCGATCAGTGGTGATGACATCGAACAGGCCCGTCAGCGCCTGATCCTTAGCTGGGATCAGTTCATGATCGTCGAAGTCAGCCAGCGGCTGGTTGAAACAGCTGGGCGATTTGCCGATGTTTTCGCTTTGCGCGGCTACGACAGCGTGCAACTGGCAGCAGCCCATGAACTCGACGAGAGCACGGATCAACCACTTACCTTTGCCTGCTTCGATCGCAGACTCAAGCAGGCAGCATCGCTGTTGCAGCTGAAGGTCCTGGCATGACCAGCGCACCAGCTGCAACCAGCGAGATGGACCAGCTCGACCAGCTCGGTGCCGATGGCCGCATAGGTGGGCGCGGGGCCTAGATCAAGAGCCAGGCGCAGCAACACCACCAGATCATGCGGACGCAGGACGAGCTGAGGGTTGGCAGGTGATCGTGCCAAGGTTGGAAGCGCCTATTCAGTATTCACGAATAGCGATTAGAGAGCGCTGAAGCCGGGTTGGCCGCCTTGACACCTCAGGCTTCAGGCGTGGCCGCAGGCAGCAACCGCTCGATCGCCTGCGAGGGCACACCCACGTGCCAAGCGATCAGCAGCACCAGCTACTCAAGGGCCTGGAGCTCCCCAGGCCGGGTCTTGCCGCCCGCTGCCGCTACAACCCGGCCGCCTGAGGCTCTGCCTTTAGCTGCTTTGTTCTTGGCTGGGGGAAGCAAGGGGAGTGAGGTGGCGCTGGCACAACCGTATGGAGACCTTTCGCTGGCGACGGCTGTAGCAACCGAACCCAGGTGTACGGCCATCACCGCCGTAGCAGCCATGCCGTACCGATCTAGCCGAAGATCCGCCCCAAGGGGCTGGGAACGTCATTTTTTCTTGATCAGGCAGAAAGCTCCGCTAGTGATCTCGGTCAATTCAGGAGTGAAGGCTTGGCTTGCTTTTTTGGTCCTGCCCAAAAAGCGGAAAGTGGTAGTTGCGGAGCTTGCTATCTGATCAAGATCTTTTTTGAACTCACCAGCATTGAGATGGCCGTATTGTTCTTCTGGTTTCAGGGCAGGCAATCGGACTGCAATCAGATAGCCGGGCAGCTTTCGGGGCGGCTTTGCTAGGGCGGATGCCCAATATATGCGGTTAGTGCATAGCAGGCTTCTATTTCTGGTTTCGCTAAAAGGCAGCCCCAGCTCAGCTGATCACGCGTCAAACTGCTGCAATAACGCTGCTGAGCTGCATGCGCAGACAACCTCGGTGTGGCCTACACCAGGGCCCTCCCAGGGCAGCCCACGCCTGCCGCTGCATGCCCGCCCGCCGCTCCAGTCCCAAGCCACCGAAGGCCGCAGACGCCAATGGCGACCTTATGGCGCTGGGGTTTCGTGTGGCCGACAGCGGTCCCCACACCAGCAAAACGCTGATGTTGCAGGAGCTTGAAACCCTGCTGGCAGTGGTCCCTGCTGAAGCACCTGCCAAGGCCTATCGGGCCGCGGTCGTGGAGGAGAACGTGCTTGGCAAGCGCACCCTTTCCACCCGCAAGGAAACCGCCTCCCGGCTCACGGCCCTGCACGGCCTCGATCCCAGCAAACCCCTGTTCAGGGTGCTGCGGAGGCTATGGAATGTGGATCCGGAAGCGCACCCCCAGTTGGCCCTGCTCGACGGCCTGGCCCGCGACCCGCTGCTTATGGCCACCACAGCGCAGGTGGTGGGGATGGCCCAGGGGGAGCTGCTGCAGCGATCCGAGATGGTGGCGGCGGTTCAGGGGTTCACCCATGACCGCCTCAGCCCCAAGGTGCTGGATGCGGTGGCCCGCAACGCCGCCAGCAGCTGGACCCAGAGCGGACACCTGAAAGGCAAGGTCAAGAAACTGCGGCAGCCCCTCAAGCCCCAACCTGTGGCCCTGGCACTGGCGTTGTGGCTGGGCTACGCCAGTGGCAAGCGCGGCAGGGCCCTGCTCAACACCCCCTGGGCGACAGCGCTTGACAGTTCCAGCTCTGGCTTGCTGGAGCTGGCGGAGCAGGCCAAGCGCCTGGGCCTGCTCAAGCTGTCCCACGGCGCTGGGGTGGTGTCGATCGATCCCAGTGGCCTTGATCCTCACCAGCGGGGTGAGCAGCCATGAGCCGGATCGATGAGCTCGCAAAGCGCTACGCGGATCACATCGCTGTGCCGTGGCAGCAGGGGCTGCCAGCGGCCAACCGGGTGGTGATGCTGGTTTACGAGAAGGAGCTGGAGCGGCACCTGCGGGCCAAGTTGCTGGAGTTCGAGCAGGCCACCAAAACAGCAGGCCATGGCTGGCTGCTGGTCGACCTCACCACCGCCTTTGCCAAATGGATGGGTGGCATGAAGTACCGCGAGGAGTACTTCGAGCGGCCCGACGACATCCGCCTCAAGCTGGATTCCAGTTTTCTGCGCCATGTGGCAGACCTGATCAAAGCCCAGCTAAGCCAGGCCACTGAAAACGATGTGGTGGGGCTACTGGGGGCCGGGAGCCTGTTTGGCTTCCTGCGGCTTTCCGATGTGATCAAGGAGGTGGAGCGCGAAATCCAGGGTCGCTTGGTTGTGTTCTTCCCCGGCCAGAAAGACGGCAACAACTACCGGCTGCTCGATGCCCGAGATGGCTGGAACTACATGGCGGTGGGCATCTCCCGCCATCCCACAGGAGCGGTGGCATGAGCCAAAAGATTTTCCAAACCCTGCAGCGGGACCCGCGCACAAGCCCGCTGGCCAACAACGGCCAGGCACGGATCACCACGCTCGACGACGACAACGCTCGCCGTGAGCTGGAGGGCGAACTGAGCACCTTCGTGTGCGACGGCCAGTATGGCCAGGCCATGGAGCGGATCCTGCAGAGCTACCTGTCCCAGCAGGGGCAGGCACGCCAGAACGCTGCGTGGGTGTCTGGCTTCTTTGGCAGCGGCAAGTCGCACCTGCAGAAGATGCTCGGCCACATGTGGGCTAACACCGAGGTGTTCCCAGGCAAGCGCGCCCGAGATCTGGTGCTGGAGCTACCGGATGAGGTGAAGACTCAGTTCCGGGAACTCGAAACCCTCGCCGCCAGAAGTGGCAAACCGCTGATGGCCGCCAGCGGCGCCATGCCCTCTGGCGCCAAGGACGCCGTGCGCAAAACCGTGCTGGCGATCCTGCTCAAGGCGGTGGGCATGCCCGAGAAGGTGCCCCAGGCGCGCTTCTGCTTCTGGCTGCGGGAGAAGGGTTACCTCGATGCGGTGCGCTCAGCAGTTGAGGCAGAAGGGAGCCGCTGGCTGGAAGAGCTCGACGAGCTCTATGTGAGCCCGGTGATTGCCGGAGCCGTGCTGGAGCAGGACCCGGACTATGCCGCCGGCAACCGCGAAGCGCGAGACGTGATCCGCCAGCAATACCCCAACAGCGAGAGCGATATCACCACCGCCGAGTTCGTGCAGCTGGCTCGCAAGGCCCTGGCGCCCAATGGCGGTGAGTTGCCCCACACGATGCTGGTGCTCGATGAGGTGCAGCAGTACATCGGCGACTCCAACGACCGGGCCACTGACTTTGTGGAAGTGGCCGAGGCCTTACAGACCGAGCTCGACAGCCGGGTGATGTTGGTGGCTTCTGGCCAGTCGGCGCTGTCGTCAGAAACGCCCCAGCTGCAGAGACTCAAAGACCGTTTCCGCGTCACTGTGCAGCTGTCGGACACCGACGTGGAAACGGTGATCCGCAAGGTGATCCTGCAGAAGCGCGCCGACGCCCAGGCCGACGTGCAGCAGGTGCTGGAGGCCAACGCCGGTGAGGTGTCCAAGCAGCTGGAAGGCAGCCTGATCAAGGAGCGCACGGAAGACCGGCAGGTGGCGGTGGCCGACTACCCGCTGCTACCCACGCGCCGGCGTTTCTGGGAGGAGTGCTTCCGCAGCGTTGATGTGGCTGGCACCAACAGCCAACTGCGCTCGCAGCTGCGGATCATCTTTGATGCTGTCAAAGACATCGCAGATGAAGACCTGGGCCGAGTGATCACCGGTGATGTGTTGTTCCAGGCGATGGGGCCCGACCTGGTGAACTCGGGCGTGCTGCTCAACGAACTCAATAACCGAATCGCCAATCTCGGCAAGGAGGGCACAGAAGAGGGCAAGCTCAAGCAAAGCCTCTGCGGGCTGGCCTTCTTGATCAGCCGGCTGCCGCGCGAGCAGGGCGCCGACAAGGGCATTCGCGCCACATCCCGCACCCTGGCCGATCTGATGGTGCCGGATCTGCGCAAGGACAGCGGCCCCCTGCGAAACCAAATCGCCGGCTTGCTGGAGGCGATGGCAGAAGACGGCACCTTGATGAAGGTGGGCGATCAGCCGGGGCTGGAGGAATACCGCCTGCAGACCACAGAAGGTGCCCAGTGGCAGCGGTTGTTTGAGGAGAAGCGCCAGGCGGTTCGCAGCGACACCGCCGAAATCACCAACGAGCGAGAGAAGCGCCTCGGCCTGGAGCTCCAGAAGGAACTCAAGGCGATTCGCTTGCTGCAGGGGCAAGCCAAGATCCAGCGGGCGATCGTCCACTGGCCCAACCCCGAGCCGCCGGCGCCATCGAACGAGCAGGTGTTGGTGTGGATTCGCGATGGCTGGGGCTGCAGCGACAAGGAGGTGCGCGATGCCGCCCGCCAGGCCGGAGCCGACGATCCAGTGCTGCATGTGTTCCTGCCGCGCCGCAACGCGGAAGAGCTGCAAAGCCGGATCATTGATGCCACGGCCGCTCGCCGGGTGCTCGATCACTACGGCACCCCCTCTACTCCAGAAGGCAAGGAAGCAAGGCAGGCGATGCAAAGCCGCCAGAGCCGAGCAGAAGACGACTGCAACGAGCTGATTGCCGATGTGATCGCCAATGCCCTGGTGCTCAAGGGCGGCGGCATCGAGGAGTACGGCATCAAGCTCAGCGAGAAGCTGCAGTCCGCGGCTTCTGATGCATCCCTAGCCCGGCTGTTCCCCGAGTTCCACAAGGCCGATCACGGCAGCTGGGGCACCGCCGTGAAGCGCGCCAAAGATGGCAGCGATTCACCACTTTCAGCCGTGGGCCATCAGGGCTCAAACGACAGCCATCCAGTGGCCCGCATCGTCATCAGTGCCATCGGTGGCGGCAAGGAGGGCAGTGCGATTCGCGCCTACCTACGGGTAGCGCCCTATGGCTGGCCGCAGGATGCAATCGATGCGGTGCTGCTGGCCCTGCTGCGCGATGGCACCCTCAGCGCCAAGGACAGCCAGAACAACGCGATTGCGGTTGGGCAGCTCGATCAGCAGAGCCTCGGCAAGGCCCGCTTCTACCTGCAGGAGGTGCGCCTCACCGTCAAGGAAAAGATGGGGGTGCGGGGAGTGTTTGGCATTGCCGGCGTCACGGCCCAATCAGGGCAGGAAGAAGCCAAGGCCGTCGAGTTCCTCGATGCCCTTGAGAACAGGGTTCTCCAATCCGGTGGCGAGGCCCCGCTGCCCCCGCCAGTGAGCGCCACCCTCCTGAAGGAGCTGCGCCAAAAGAGTGGTCCCGAGCAACTCAAAGCGATCCTTGATGCCAAGGAGCAGCTGCAGGAGTTGTGGGATCAGGCCTGCAGCCTGGCCGCCCTCAAGGAGAAACGTCTGCCTGGCTGGGAACGACTGCAGGCTCTCCTGCACCAGGCCCAAGGCCTGCCTATCCGTCAAGAGCTGGAGCCCCAGGTGGAAGCGATCCGGAGCCAGCGCTCGCTGCTCGACTCCACCACCGACTTCGTGGCGCCGTTATTGCAGCAACTGGAGCAAGCACTCACGACTGAGCTGGAGCAGGCCCAGCAACAGCTGAGCCAGGTGGTGGCGGCCGAGCTGCAACAACTACAGGCCAGTGCCGAGTGGCAGGGCCTACCGGAGATGGAGCGTAATCGCATCGGTCAGGCGCTGCAGTTGCCGGTGGCGGCTCCACCAGCTGACCCCGTAGACCGAAGCAAGTTGCTGGAGGCGTTGCAGCAGCGCTCCCTGGCCAGCAGGGCGGAGCTGGCCGAAAGCCTGCCCACCCGCTTTGGCAAGGCACGATCTGCGGCAGCCAAGGCCCTGGAGCCCAACATCCAGCCGCTCAAGCTCAGCAGTGGGGTGCTCAAAGACGAAGCAGCGCTTGATGCATGGTGGGCGTCCAAACGCCAGGAGCTGCTCACGTCGCTTCAAAACGGTCCGATTCAGATCAACTAAACCCCATGCCCGCCCTCGCCTCCGATCTGCGCAAGACCCTCGAAGCCACCGTGGTGAAAGCCCGCGAAAAAGCGGAAGGCGGCGCGCGGGATGCCCTCACGGCCCTGGCTGTGGATGCCAGCGAGCCGTTTGCCTCGATGAGTGAGGAGGAGCGCAAGCTGCGCAATCGCCTCCGGGCCCGCGGCCGTCAGCTTGGGGATCAACGCGATCCCCAGAAGGGCACGCAGGGCATTGAGCGGTTGGTGCGGGAGATGGCTTATGAGCACTGGCACCGCATGTTGTTTGCCCGCTTCCTAGCGGAGAACCAACTGCTGATCGAGCCCACATCAGGGGTCGCGATCAGCCTCGATGAATGCGAAGAGCTCGCGACTGAGGAGGGGACAGATCTCTGGGGGCTGGCCGCGCAATATGCCCAGTCGATGCTGCCGCAGATTTTCCGGCTCGATGATCCAGTGCTGGAGGCAAGGTTGCCCCTGGAGATACGGCAACAACTACAAGCGTTGGTTGCAGGGTTGGCGGAGGAAGTCTTCACGGCCAATGACAGCCTCGGCTGGGTGTATCAGTTCTGGCAGGCCCTAGAGAAAGATCGGGTCAACCAGTCCGAAACCAAAATCGGCGCCGATGAACTGCCGGCGGTCACGCAGCTGTTCACCGAGCCCTACATGGTGGACTTCTTGCTGCACAACTCCCTGGGCGCCTGGTGGGTCACCCGCCATCCAGACAAGCCTTGCCCGGTGGAGCTGGCATACCTGCGCATGCTGGAAGACGGTACGCCAGCCGCTGGGCATTTTGAGGGTTGGCCGAACAGCCTTAAGGACTTCACCCTGCTGGATCCCTGCTGCGGCTCCGGCCACTTCCTAGTGGCGGCCTTTCTGCTGTTGGTGCCAATGCGCATGGCATCAGAGGGCCTCAGCGCCAATGACGCGGTGGATGCGGTGCTGGCCGAAAACCTGCATGGATTGGAGCTGGATGCCCGCTGCGTTGAGATTGCCGTGTTTGCCCTGGCCCTGGCGGCCTGGCGATTCCCCGGCGAGAACGGCAAACCGTTGGGGGTACGCAAAGCAATGCCCATACCCCAGGTGGCCTGCTGCGGACTGAAACTCAGTGCCACCACTGAGCAGTGGCAGGCCCTGGTTCCGCCTGATGCAGCAGATGGCGATCGACTGCGAGCGGGGCTGGCCCAGATGCACCAGGCCTTCAGTCAGGCACCGCTACTCGGCAGCTTGTTGCATCCAAGTCGAGCCGGGGAAGCCAATCTGCTGGCGGCAAGTGGCGGGGAATTGGAGGAGTTCCTGCACCGGGCGCTGAGCGAGAAGCGGCCTATGGGTTCAAGTTGCGATGCAGATCAGGTCGCAGAAATGGCGCTTACTGCCCAAGGACTATTGGATGCAGCTGGATTACTGGAGAGCCGCTATCACCTAGTGATCACTAATGTGCCCTATCTGGCCCGCGGTAAACAGCAGGGGCCTCTGCGTGAGTACAGCGAAACTCACTACAAAGACGCCAAAGGTGACCTAGCAAATGTTTTCTTGGAGCGCTGCCTGGAGCTGAGCGAAAAGCAAGGACGTGGCGTCGTGCAAATCGTGATGCCACAAAACTGGCTATTTCTTTCAAGTTATCAGAAACAGCGAGAAGCCCTTCTTCGTGGCCTTCGATGGAATTTTATGGTCAAGCTTGGCCCGGGAGCATTTGAGACATTGAACAGCAAAGTAGTGCAAGCGATCTTACTTACCAATACAAATGTCAAATCGAGTGGCCTATTTCGTGGCATTGACGCAAGCGAAGCAAGGACCATTCTTGCCAAGTCAACCTGTTTGCGTGAGGGCTCTCTTGTTGAGCTAGAGCAGTCAGCCCTGCTATCCAGCCCACACTTTCGGATCTCCCTTGAAGCTCCAAGAAGGGAGGCATTGCTAGAGGATTTCGCCATCCCTTATCAAGGGATTACAACAGGAGACAATCCTCGCTTTATTCGCATGTTCTGGGAACTCTGTTCGTGGGGCGAAGAATGGATCGGATTCCAATCGACCAGTGATCTCAGCTCAGAGTTTGGCGGTCGCGAGCAAGTTCTTCTTTGGGAGAACGGAAGTGGCTTGCTCGCAAGGTCCGATGCCGCCCGGATTCAGGGCCAGCCGGCTTGGGGGCTTGATGGCGTAACCGTTCGACAGATGGGAGGGTTTGCTGCAACGCTTAACAAAGGCAGTCTCTGGGATATGAACAGCACTACTTTTGTTCCCAGAAATGCAGCCCATCTGTCGGCAGTTTGGTGTTTTTGCTCGTCCAGCTTATTCAAGGACAATATCCGAAAGATTGACCAAAGCTTCAAGGTTACAACCGCCACTATGGGTCGCGTTCCATTTGACTTGCCTCACTGGGAAGCCGTCGCAAGAACTCGTTATCACAGCGGCATGCCTAATCCTTATTCCAGAGAGCCCACACAATGGATTTTTCACGGTCATCCTTTCGACTCAGACAGTCCTCTTCAGGTGGCGGTTGCCCGTCTTTGCGGATATGAATGGCCAGCAGAAAAAAACGATGGTTTAGAGCTGTCCAATGAGGCCAAGTCTTGGGTACTTGGCCTTGGTGACGTAGCAGATCTTTCTGACAATAATGGGATTGTCTGCTTGCCTTCTGTTCATGGCGAGCCGGCTGCCCATGATCGCTTGGTGAAATTACTTGCACTCATTTTTAGCAATGAGTGGTCATCCGCAAAAGAGCGAGAACTCCTTCTCGCGGCGGCAGTAACAAGCAATGCTAGAAAACCTGACCCCGACCTGAAGACTTGGCTCCGAAATTCGTTTTTCAATGAACACTGCAAGCAGTTCCTGAATCGTCCTTTCATATGGCAAGTCTGGGACGGTAATCCCACGGGTTTCTCCGCCCTGGTTAATGCTCACAAGATCGCAGCGCCCAACGGCAAGGGGCGAAAAACTCTTGAGCTACTCACATTCACTTACTTGGGTGACTGGATCAACCGTCAGAAGCTCGACCAATCCGAGGGCGTGAGCGGTGCCGACGACCGACTGGCCTCTGCTCTTGATCTCCAAGGTCAACTCCAAAAGATCCTCGAAGGCGAGCCGCCTTACGACGTCTTTGTGCGCTGGAAGCCGCTGCACCTGCAGGCAATCGGATGGGATCCTGACATTAACGACGGCGTACGGCTCAACATCCGACCGTTCCTGAGCGCCGAGCTGCGAAAAGGTGGCAAACCCGGAGCCGGCATCCTTCGCGCCAAGCCCGGCACCATCAAGTGGGCGAAGGACAGGGGCAAGGAGCCAATGCGCTCCAAAGAAGACTTCCCTTGGTTCTGGGGCTGGAATGAAAACAGCCCAGCCATGGCCACTGATTTCGGCGCCCCAGTTCCAGGCGCACCGCCTGCAGGCGACAGCTTCGACGGCAACCGCTGGAACGACCTGCACTACAGCCGGGCGGCAAAGGAAGCCGCCAGGGCAAGGCAGGCGGAAATCGCATGAGAAGACGTCGACCTAATTTGCCAACGGATTATTTTGATGCCATGGAACGCCATTGGGAGGATGCTGAGCTGCTTTGGAATCACGAGCCAAAACGATTTGCTAATGCAGACCAACTTTATGGACTGGTCACAGAATGCGGCCTCAAGGCCATAATGGGTGTGTTAGACAATAACTTCTTTGACAACAACCTACAAATGCCATCGAATCAAGAACACAAGGTTCACGCCCACCGTATATGTAGTGTTTACACGGCATTTTTACAAGGAGGCCATGCTGCGCGTTATGCCTTGCCTTTCAATACCAACCCTTTTGAACAATGGGAGATCGACGATCGTTATGCCAATCGTGAGCACTTTAATCATGCGAGGGTATATGGACATCGGGGCGCGGCCCTTCAAGTGAAGGATCTAGTGGACGAAGCTAAGAGACAGCAGGAACTGCCATGACAACATTTGACGCTATCCTTCCAGCGCTTGCTGGCATCCTCAAATCTTACGAAGCCAGCATTAAACCCTATCTCCCACTAATCATCAACAGAAATGTTTATGGGTGCATCGTCTTAATAATCGATGCTTGCCATGAAGAGACTATTCACTTAGAATCTGATGATTCAGGAATGCGGCAACTAACAGCTAAAATCTGCGTGCAGTTAAAGCCGCATGTCAAGGAGCCTGAAAGGTTGTGGATGTTTGAAGACAACCTTCAACTGTTAATTGACGACCCGCGTACATTAAAATTTCCACTAGAAGACAATGAAATGCGGCCTATTCCAGAGGTTTATGTAATTGATCGACTTGCCCAGGAAGCAACCTGGGAAACCATCTCCGATCCGGACGATGACTCTCGGGTGTCTCGTGTCGTTTTCTACTCAATCAAAGGAGGCGTAGGCCGTTCCACAGCTCTTGCCGCCTGCGCCTGGTCTCTCGCAGCCTCCGGGCAGCGTGTGTTAGTTCTCGATCTTGATCTTGAATCCCCTGGCCTTTCAACGTCTCTCCTGCCCCATAGCCGCCAGCCTGCTTATGGCATCACCGACTGGCTGGTGGAGGATCTGGTCGGCAATGGCGAGGCGGTATTTGAGCAGATGCACGCTTCCCTCAGCACCCAGCAACGCGGTGAACTGATCGTGGTGCCCAGTCATGGCTTTGAACCCGGCGAGTATGTGAGCAAGCTGGGTCGTGTCTGGATGCCTGGTTTCACCCCCGAAGGTCATCGCCAGAATTGGTCTGAGAGACTGCAGCGCCTGATCTTGGCCTTGGAACAGAAACATCAGCCCAGCATAGTGTTGATCGATTCGAGAGCCGGCATTGATGAAGTGGCCTCGGCGTGTGTCACTGATTTGGCAGCTCGACGCATCTATTTGTTCGCCGTCGATAGCTTGCAGACCTGGCAGGGCTATCGCATGCTCTTTGATCACTGGCGTCTCCATGGTGTTGCCCCCATCATTCGCGAGCGGCTACAAGTTGTGGGTGCACTAATACCCACATGGGGCGATGGGGCCTTTAAGCAGGCCACCCGACAACTCCGTGAAAACGCCTACTCCCTCTTCAGCGGCAGCCTCTACGACGAAGCCTGGCCTGAGCCCGATCCAGAGGCCGAAGCCATCGGCGCACTTTCCTCTGATCTCTTCAACTTTGATCTGCCCGATCTCAGTGCGCCCCATACTCCTTGCGCGATTGGTTGGAATCAGGCTTTTGCCGCGATTGAATCGCTGCACGATCGCCTCCAGTCCACAGATCCTGATCAGATCAAGCTGGTGTTTGGCTCGCTGCTCACTGATCTTCAGGTAATCATCGGGGACAACCAATGACAATGCAGCTCGCTGGTCCTGATCCGAACGCCATTCGCACCGCCATTGTGGCCTCGCTGCCAGGCGACACGTCTGTGCCGCTGCCCGACCAGCAGCTGTTTTTACCCTGGACCCATCACAAAGCCCTTCAGCTGGACTGCAGCCTCGTGGTTGGATCCCGGGGGGTTGGCAAAACAGCCTGGGCCACAGCTCTTCTTGCCAGCCACGACCATCAGCCGTCGGCAGCCTTGCTTCGCTCGCTTTTTCCCTATTCCCTTGACACGGTTGCCGGCTTCAGCGATCGGGATCACAACAGTCATCCCCCAACTCCAGTTTTTGACGCCTTGATGAGGGACCAGGCCGATCCTTACAACATCTGGTTAGCCGTTGTACTTCGTTCTCTGCCAACGAATACCACTCCGCTCCCTACGGAAACCTGGGCAGCTTCAGCATCCTGGGTGGGGGATCATCTGGAAGAAGCCTGGACTATGGTCAGTCAGGCCAATCAAGTTCTCGAGTCCGAGAATACGCATCAACTCTTTGTGTTTGATGCGCTGGATCGCGTCAGCCGCGATGGCAACTGGCGGCATGTCTCTGCTGCAATTAAAGCGCTCTTGCGCTTGGTACTGGAGTTAAAGAACTTCAAGTATCTTCACGCTAAAGTCTTTCTCCGCACAGACCAATATCAGCGTGGTAGCTTCACTGATCTGCCCGACATCGCCAAAATTCGCGCTACTCGCGTCGAACTGCTCTGGTCGCTCATCGATCTCCACGCTTTGCTCTGGCAATGTCTTTGCAATGGCCCGCCCAGCGCAACCCGGGACGCTTTTCGGTCCTGGTGCTTAAAGTCTTCCCCTGCCAGCCTATTCGAATCCCCGGGCGAGCCTGCAGCTCCCAGCTCGCCCGAGGCTCGATGGGAACTACCACTTCCTGTTCGGCAGGATGAACCCGTTCAGCGGCAACTCTTCGAACGACTGGCTGGCCGCAGGATGGGAAGCGGTACGCGACGCGGCGTTCCTTACACCTGGATCGTAAACCATCTCGCTGATGCTCAGGGTCAGGCAACTCCACGGTCATTTCTAACGGCGATACGCAACGCTGCCGAGGAATCTATTTATCGTTTCAGAGATGCTGAGCATCCCCTTCACTATGAGGGCCTGAAACGTGGCGTTCAGGCTGCTTCGGAAATCCGTATTGCCGAGCTGGAAGAGGATCACCCCTGGCTATCTGAACTGATGAAGCCTTTTGCTGAAAGGCGATCCTTGGTTCCATTCATCGAGGAAGTTTTTGAGCATGTGCTCAATGAGGCGTTCGGATCCATACCAGAGGATGTTCCGGGGCTGGCCGAACGCCTTCCCAAAGATCTTCGCAATCAAGGAATTTATGGTCTCACAACTTATTTAGCGCAGTTGGGGTTGCTAACACCCATGCAAGGCCATCGCCTGAACATGCCCGACATCTACCGCATTGGCTTCAAGCTCGGTCGGCGAGGTGGCATCAAGCCGGTTCCTCGCACGATTGCCCAGCCAGACTGATCGAATCGCCATGGCCTTGACTCCACTTGGACAACACCAAACCTTCGGAATCGACCCCGGTGCCCTCAGCGCCAACGAAGCCAGCTATCTCAGTGGTTTCCGAACGGCTGACGAGCTCCGAAATCGAGCAGCTAAGGCAGCAGAAGAGATCGATCTCCGCCTACGCGCAAAAGGTTTTCAGCTTGAGGCTCAGCCAGCGCCCCTGAACCAGGAGGGAGAAACCTGATGGTCATGCCCCGCACCCTGCTCGATGCCCTGATCCAGAAGCTGCGCGGCTGCAACGTCCACGGCGATGCAGAAGAGTCGCCCGTCGCCATCCTCTGGACCGATCCCCGCAGCGAGTGGAAACCACTGCTTCCCCTGCTGCGGCAGCAGCTGCCCGAGCTGCTCTGCCTGGGCGACTACGACCCCGATCACCAGCAGGGTCCGGCGCTGTGGCTGCGCTGCATCGTTGATCGCAGCCTGCCTGCACCTGTTGCCGCCGCAGGTCAGATCCCGGTGATCTATCTGCCTGGCATTAGCCGCCAGGAGTTGCGTGCCGGCGAGGCTTGCCCCTGGGCGCTGGAGCCACTGATCGAGCTGATGTTCCGCGGCAGCCTCTGGCTCCAGCGCAATGGGCGCGACTGGACCCTGGCCGCCTTCCTCAGCTCCAGTGATGCCCTGGGCCTTGATCTAGCCGGTGATCAGGGCACCAAAGCTGCTCTCAGCCGCGCTCTTGCTGAAGTAGCCTCCGTGCCGATCGAGCAGCTGCACGGCAAGCGGCTGGAAGCGGAAGACTTCAACACCTACTTGGTTCCTGATGCGATCCGCGACCTCCTGCAATGGATGGCGGATCCACCGGCCTTCCAGCAGCGCTGCAGCCAAGAACAGTGGGTAGTCCTTTCCTCCACCTGGAAAAAAGACCTCAAGTTCGATCCCGCCAAAGACGGTGAGATCTCCGCTGCAGAGCGGCTCGCCAAGGGCCAAGGCGGTTGGGAGAAGGTCTGGCAGCGCTTTGCAGAAAACCCCACCGCCTTCCCGGGTATCCCCGAGCTGCTGCGCCGGGTTGAGCCCGAGCAGATGGGCCTGGCCGTTGGCGGGCAAGACCTCTCCCGCTGGCCCTCCCATAACGCCGCCTGCGAAGACCAGGTGCTCGCTGGTCTCCAGGCCCTGGCCGGCAAATCCCACGCCGAGGCCTGCCGCTGCGTCCGGGATCTGGAAACCCAGCACCGCGAGCGGCGCAGCTGGATCTGGGCCCAGCTCGGGCTCTCCCCCATGGCGAAGCTGCTTGAGCCGCTCGGCCTGCTCGCCCAACGCGCCGATCAGCCCCTGGTGGGAAGCACCCCTGAGGAGTTCATCGCGCCCTACACAACCGATGGCTGGGAGGCTGATCTGAGCGCCTGGCAGGCAGTGGCGATGGCCAGCACCGCCGAGGAAGATGTGGTGCGTAAGGCAGTCGCAGCCTTGCTCAGGATCTGGCTGAATGACACCGCCAGCTGCTTCCAAAAAGCTGTCGCCAGCAGCGGCCTGCCGACTCCAGCAGACCAAGGAGCCATCACCGCAGCACCCGGCGAGGTGTTGTTTTTTGCCGATGGCCTCCGCTACGACGTGGCCCGGCAGCTGCAGAAGTCGTTGGAGGTGATGGGTATCACCGGCAGCCTCACCACCCGCTGGGCGGGGCTGCCCACCGTCACAGCCACAGCCAAGCCCGCCATCACGCCCCTGATCAGCGACATCCAGGGCCAGGCCCTACCGGAAGACTTCGCTCCAACCTTCCGCTCCGGCAAACCAACCAGTGCCGCCGAGCTGCGCAAGGCGCTCACTGCCCAGGGCTACACGGTGCTGGGCGACGACGAACTGAACTTCCCTTCTGGCCCGGAGGCACGCGGCTGGCTTGAGATCGGCGACCTCGACCACCGCGGCCACCAGCTGCAGAACGATCTGCCCAAGGTGATCCACGATGAGATCGACCGGTTGGCTCTCCGCATCCAGAAGCTGCTGGATGCCGGTTGGCGCTCCGTGAAGGTCGTCACCGACCACGGCTGGCTGTTCTGCCCCGATGGCCTGCCCATAGCTGAGCTGCCCAAGCACCTCACCGCTAGCAAGTGGGCCCGCTGCGCTGCCATCAAGGGCGACTCCCAGGTGCCAGTTCCCACCGCCGCCTGGAGCTGGAACCCCAGCGAGCAGTTCGCTACCCCAAGCGGCGCTGCCTGCTTCAACACAGGGGGGAGCTACTCCTATGCCCACGGCGGCATCAGCCTGCAGGAGTGCCTCACACCTGTGTTGGTGGTCTCAGGCGGAGCAAGCAATGCGCCCACTGCGGCTATTACCGAGATCAGCTGGAAGGGCCTGCGCTGCAACCTGGAGGTGAGCGGCGGCACGGCCGGCCTGACAGCCGACCTGCGCCGCGATGCCGCTGGCGGCCCCTCGGTGGCCACGACGGCCAAACCGATCGACGATGGAGGAGCCCGCCTGCTGGTGGAAGATGACGAGCTGGAAGGTGCAGCCGTGGTGGCCGTGCTGTTGAGCCCTGATGGCCGGGTGATCAGTCAGCGCCGCACCCTGGTGGGAGGCGATGACGCATGAGCTCGCCAGATCAGAGAATGTGGCACCAAGCACATCGGCATGCCCATAATCTCTCTGAATCCATAGCCCAAGTACAACTCCACCCAAGACACTCGGATTGTCATTCAGATGCTTAAAAGCCTTGCCATAAGAAATGTTGGCCTCGCAAGCGATCTGGAATTGCACTTGGCGAGGCGCTTTAATATAATTGGGGGCAACAATGGGGCGGGAAAATCGTTTCTGCTAGATCTGTGTTGGTGGGCCCTAACCCGAACCTGGGCGGATGAACAGGCTTTGCCCAGTTCAGGCCAATCCAAAGCCTCAATAAATGCTGAGGTCGCAGGCAAGACAGCTACAAAGGAGATTCATTCAGTCTATAGCCGCGAAAATCAGTCATGGCCGGTCGACAATAGCCGACCAGCAATGCCTGGCATCGTTGTCTATATTCGTGTTGATGGCAGCTTTTCAGTCTGGGATCCTGCACGAAACTACTGGCGCAAAGATCCTCTAAGGCCATCCGCCTATCACTTCAACAAGAGTGATGTGTGGAATGGATTGGACGTTGGTGGCATAAGAGTTTGCGAAGGACTGGAAAGAGATTGGGTAAACTGGCAAGAAGCAAACAAGAATCAGTTTGATTCTCTCAAATCAGTCCTCAACGAGCTTTCGGCTCCCGGCGAACCGCTAAAGCCGGGCCCACCTCGTCGACTACATTTAGGTGAAGGCAAAGACAGGCCTACGCTAAATATAAATGGGAGCGAGATTCCGGTCTCACTTGCATCGGCAGGTGTCAGGAGAATCTTGGCAATTGCTTATATACTTGTGTGGACTTGGTACGAGCATCATATCGCCTCGCAGCTTCTTGGGAAGCAGCCTGACAACAGGTTTGTGGTTTTATTTGACGAGCCTGAAACCCATCTTCACCCCCGCTGGCAGCGAGCAATCATTCCTGCGCTGTTTAGCGCGCTAGGAGAGCTTCAATGGGAAGGTGCAAAAGTCGACAAGAATTGGACTCCGCAGTTCTTTGTCTCCACGCATTCCCCCTTAGTGATGGCTTCACTTGAGCCTATTTTCTCGCCAGGTCTTGATCAGCTCTTACATCTAGAAGTGCATAAGGGGCAAATCAGGGTTGCGAACGATCTGTATGCAAAGCAAGGTGACGTCGCAAATTGGCTTGTTTCTGAGTTCTTTGGCTTGGATCAGGCTAGATCCCAGGAGGCTGAAGGGGCTATCGAGCAAGCGGAGGAGTGGATGAGAGCGTCTCTACAAGAAAAGGAGGATCTAGATGACAAACAAAAAATACACGAGAGGCTTCTTCAATTGCTACCTGAGCATGATCCTTTTTGGCCGAGATGGGTCATGAGTGCGCAGCCCCAATTGGTCAGCCACGGGAAAGCAGAATGATTAACTTGACTCCTGTCCCAAAGCCTGCTGAATTTGACTCGAAAGCTAGTCAGCCTGGCAATAACTGGCTCGCACAAAATGCTGACCCCGCTAAGCGACCACCAGACAAATGGTCTCCGTTCCGGCGATATCTGATTGATGGTCAGAGTGGACTTTACGCATATGGCGCAATGTTCTGCGTACCCGAAGCACAAGTTGACCACTATCTTTCAATCGCAAACTATCGCCATCTTGCCTATGAATGGACAAATTACAGGTATTCCAGTGGTCTCCTGAACAACCTCAAAGACAATCACGACGATGCAGTTCTTGACCCATACGAAATTGAGAATGGGTGGTTTGAAATATTGCTTCCTTCGTTGCAGTTGATTTGCACAAACAAGATTCCATGTCATTTGAGATTTAAGGCAGGCGAGACGCTTCGATTGCTTAAGCTTCGCGATGACGAGAGGATTATTAGATGGAGGCAGAGTATTTTTGCTGAATATCAGTTAGGGCGCATGAGCCTAGAAGGCCTTCGGGCATGGGCACCTCTTATTGCAGATGCCGTTGAGAGACTGAATGCAAGTTCATTATCAGAATCAAGAGGCCCAGAGTGAGAAATTATAATTGGCACGAGTGTGTTCGCCTTGGCCGAGTTGTCTCGGCCTTCGACGGTTTCGCCATTTGCGTCAAATCCGGTGATCAATGTGCTTCCTCATCTGCAGTAGTGCTTTTATTTCCTGAAGGACATGTTGCCCAGGCACAACACCCCATGGTGCTAGGAGCTTTTACATGAGCCGCGCCGACATCGCATCCACCAGCGAGATGGACCATCTCGATCAGCTCGGTGCCAAGGCCTTCGATGGCTTCCTGGTCCGTAAAGACCTGGTGCGCAAATACTCCCGCCAGTACCCGGTGCCCACCTACGTGGTGGAGTTCCTGCTGGGCCGCTACTGCGCCAGCACTGATCCAGCAGAGATAGAAGAAGGGCTGCAGATCGTGGAGAAGCAGCTCCAGGGCCGCACCGTGCGCACCGGAGAAGAACAGCTGTTCAAGGCCCGCTCCCGCGATCAGGGCAGCGTCAAGATCATCGACATCGTGCGGGCCCGGCTCGACACCCGCAGCGATTCCTATGCGGCAGAAGTGCCAAGCCTGGCCATCAAGGACGCCCAGATCGATGACGAGCTAGTGCGTGCCAACGAGCGCATGCTCACTGATGGCTTTTATGCCGAGGTGACGCTCGAATACGACCCGGTGATCGCCCAGGAGCGCAACGGCCGGCCGTTCCGCATCGCCGGGCTGCGGCCGATCCAGATGTCCAACCCCAATGTGCTGGGGATCCTGGCCAAGGGGCGCTCGGCCTTCACCACCAACGAATGGCGCGACTTCCTGATCCGCTCGATCGGCATTGAGCCAACCGCCCTTGATGAGCGGGCCAAGATGGTGGTGCTGCTGCGCATGGCTCCCTTCGTGGAGCGCAACTTCAACCTGGTGGAGCTGGGCCCACGCGGCACAGGTAAGAGCCACCTGTTCCAGCAGATTTCGCCCTACTCGCACTTGATCTCGGGTGGCAAGGCCACCGTCGCCAAGATGTTCGTTAACAACGGCAATGGCCAGCGCGGCCTGGTCTGCCAGTACGACGTGGTCTGCTTCGACGAGGTGGCCGGCGTGTCGTTTGATCAGAAGGACGGCGTCAACATCCTCAAGGGCTATATGGCCTCCGGCGAGTTCAGCCGCGGCAAAGAGAGCATCCGCGCCGAGGGCGGGATCGTGATGGTGGGCAACTTCGATGTGGACGTGGAGCAACAGCAACGCATCGGCCACTTGCTCAGCCCCCTGCCCCGCGAGATGCGGGATGACACGGCCTTCCAGGACCGCATCCACGCTTATGCCCCTGGCTGGGATTTCCCCAAGCTCTTACCTGAGCACCTCAGCAACCATTTCGGCCTGGTGAGCGACTTCCTCAGCGAGTGCTGGAGCCGCCTGCGCGATGGAAGCCGCCTTGCGGCGATGCAAAACCGCATCCACCTCGGCGGCGCCCTCAATGGCCGCGACATCGAGGGCGTCAACAAGACGGTGAGCGCCCTGATCAAGCTGCTGTTCCCCGATCCCGAGATGGAGATCCCCAACGAGGATCTCGAATGGATCGTGCGCCTGGCGCTGGAATCACGCCGCCGGGTGAAAGAGCAGCAGAAGCGTTGCCTTAAGAGCGAGTTCCGCAACACCCATTTCAGCTACACCCTCGGCCTCGATGGAGTCGAGAAGTTCGTGGCCACACCCGAGCTCCACAGCGACGACGCCATTGACGGCGATCCGCTGCCACCCGGCCAGGTGTGGGCCATCAGCCCCGGCAGCGGCGAAACCGGCCCCAGCCTCTACCGCATCGAGGTGGCCGTGGGGCCTGGCAGTGGAGTCAAGATCCTCAACCAGCCAGTGCCTCCTGCCTTCCGCGAGAGCAGCAAGGTGGGCGAGCAAAACCTCTACTCCCGCGCCAAATCCCTGGTTGGCGACCGTGATCCCCGCGGCCATGAATACTCAGTTCAACTGCGTGCCATGGACAACGACCGCAGTGGCGCCGGCCTAGGTCTGCCGATCCTGGTTGCTCTTGTGGGTGGGTTGCTGGAGCGCAACACCCGCGGCAGCACCATCATCGTGGGCTCCCTAAACCTCGGTGGCTCAGTCGAGATGATCCCCAACCCCATCGCCATCGCCGAACTGGCCGTGGAGAAGCAGGCCAAGGTGCTGCTGATGCCCGTCTCGGCACGCCGGGGGCTTAACGATCTACCAGATGACCTCTGGACCAAGATCTCGATTGAGTTCTACAAGGATCCAGACGATGCGGTATTTAAGGGATTGGAAGAATAGTATTAAACAGGGCCGTAGATGGCATCGGCGGCAGATAGACAGCCCATGGTATTTTTGCCAGCTACCTGGGCGGGGGGAATCGGCCGAGGCTGGAGGATTTTTTTATCCTTGCGAACAATCAATGGGCACTGACCCGCCAACGCTGTTGAGCCTGAGCTGCCGCAGGCCCCGCCACAGCGAGCAGCAGGGCCATAACCGCGAGGTCGCTAACTCGGCGGCGGGGCATGGGGGATGCTGCTACGGAATTCATTCTGACGCCTGCTGCGATGGATGGTTCACGAGGGTGGATTGCAGCAGGGCTGGAGCGGGGCTAGGACATCCGCACCATTGTGGAGTTGCTGGTCCACAAGGACGTTAATGACAAAATAAAATGTACGCAAGTGAACAACCGTGGCCCACTTGGGGTGCGCAGGCCTGGGGATCTTGTGTAGCGATTTGAACATGTGGTTTGCGAACCCGCGAACCACATGTACTTCTAGGAAGACTTTATTTCAAATGCTGTGCTGGCCTTAGATTTAGCTGGCCTTGGATTCAGCTTGCCTTAGATTCAGCTTGCCTTGGATTCAGCTTGCCCTGGATTCAGCTGGCCTTGAATTCAGTCGATGAGCCTAATGTTCTTAAACGTGGTTTGCAGAAGACCAGATGTAGCGGGCGTGGCTCTTGGAACCTTTCAATAAAGAGATCGGAGGATTGAGTGCCAACCACTAGAGGCTGTGAAGTCGTGGTTGAGGAGACGGAAGACTGTGCGTCTTCTTCATTAGTCTGTGGTAAGATTAAAGAAAATATCGCTTGCAGGTGAGCTCTCAGCTTCGTTGTTGGTTTTGGCCTTTCGTTGCCATGGGTCGCTCAGGTGGTGCTCGCCGCTTTGCTTTGTTGGTTTTGGGCGCGTTTGCTACCACTCCTGTTGTGGCGTATGCCACGCAGAAAGGGAGTGCGTCTGGCGGCAGCGACCCACTTTCCGCGTTTGCTCAACAGCTTGGTCTTCCCGCTGGCCTGGGGGTGATTGCGGCCTTGGTGTGGGGCCTTGTTACTCAGGCGGACAAACTGGAGAAGATTCTTGGATGGTTTGGTCTCAAGCCTGGAAGTCAACAGACCAGTGGCGGAAAACAGCCAGCCGCAGGTTTGGACGACAGCCCAGCCCGGCAGGAGGCCACGAACAACCAAGGTGTCGTGCTGCAGGGCGTTTCCCAAAGCACCATCAACGTCACAGTTCAGCAACCTTGGCCTGCTCCCGATTCCCACCCAAAGGCCCTGGGGGGCAGGATTCTCTCTAACCTGCCCCCAGATTTTGATGGTTTCGTCGCCCGTCGCGATGAGATCCTTTCCCTAACGCAATCCCTGGAGGCCGAAGCAGGCCAGGTTGTGATCCATGGCATGCCCGGGGTGGGGAAAAGCACCCTGGCTCGGCACTACGCCCATACCTCGGCCAGCAGCTATGGCTCTGGCGTGTGGTGGCTTGATGCCACGGAAGGGTTTGAAATGATGGCTATCCAGGCCGTCCCAGAACTGGAAAAGGCACTGCCAGGTTTGGAGCCTGGTGATGGCCTCACGCCCGAAGCACGCCTGCGCCGTTGTCTGCAGACCTGGGGTGCTGCCAGGGCTGAGGCGGCACTGCTGGTGGTCGACAACTTGCCCGCGGGTCGTAAGGGCCAGGATTTGTTGCGTTGCCTTGGTTCGGGTTTGCCCGGCCAGTTTCGATTGCTGATCACCCAGCGCAGTGAACCAACGACGGCTGTGAAGGCTCTCGATCTGCAGGTGATGGGTCGAGAGGATTCGCTTGCGCTGTTGTCACTCCATTCCGGCGAGAGCGGTCGGGTGCGGATCGAGGCGGAAGCCGAGCAGGCCGCCGCCCTTGTGAACGATGTGGACGGCTTGCCCCTGGCTCTGATCCTGCTGGCCGGCCGCCTGCGGCTGGTTCCTTCCTTGAGCGTGTCGGCGCTGCGCAGGGATCTGGCGCGGCCGAACCTGGAGGCCGCCGCATTCCAGGCTGCGCATGCGGATCTGCTTGCAGAGCAGGGTGTGGTGGCCACGTTGCTGGCTAGTTGGCAGTCGCTTCCGGAGCAGTGCCAGGAGCTCGCCCGGCTGCTGAGTCTCACGCTGCGCGGTCCAATCCCTTGGGAGCTGATCCATCGATGCATACCCCCTAAAGCTCCTGAGCCAGCGGATGCTTACTGGCACCAAGCGTTGGCGGGCCTGGTGGGTGCCAATCTGCTTGATCGGCTGGATTCGATGGGGCAGATCTATGGGCTGCATGCGCTGGTGCGGCAGTTTTTCGCCATTCAGCGCCAGAACTGGCCGCAGGAGGGTTTTTATCGTCAGCGGCTAGCGCTGATTTCGCAGGCTCTGGCCTCAGCTCATCAAGGCGATGATGTGGCTGCCGAAGTGAACTACTGGCGTCAAGCCAACACAGCGGATCCAGCGGATACTTCTGCTGGCTTTGGCCTGGGGTACAGCCTCATCCGCTTCGGTGATCTCGATGGCGCTCGCAAGGCGTTTGAGCAGTCGAAAGCGGCAGCGCAGGCCGCTCAGGACCAGCGTGGAGTATCCATTGCGCTCAATGGCATTGCTGATGTGCTGGTGGCGCAGGGGGATGGGACAGGGGCGCTGGCGGCCTACCAGGCGGGCC
>DGYA01000098.1 GCA_002396505.1 Cyanobacteria bacterium UBA5018
CCAAAAGCGGATGTCGCTTGACAAAGGACTTCACCAGCCGCTACCGCGAGCTCTGCGCCCACCTCGGCGTGATCGCCACCCGCATCAACCGCGGCGTCGCCCACGAGAACGGAGCGATTGAGGGCCCCCACGGGCACTGGAAACACCGGCTGGAGCAGCAGCTGATCCAGCGCGGTAGCCGCGATTTCGCCACCGAGACCGAATACCGGCAGCTGGTCGCCCAGGTCACCAACACCCTTAACAGCCGCTACCAGGTGCAGGGGAACCTGGAGATTGAGCAGCTGCATCTGCAGCCCCTGCCGGTGGAGCGCTTTGCCGACTACGAGCCGGTGGTGGCGCGGGTGCGGAGCACCAGCACGATCGAGGTGCGTTCAGTCACCTACAGCGTCCCCTCGCGGCTGATTGGCCAGCAGCTGACGGTCCACCTGCACCATGACCGGCTGGATCTGTTCCTGCGCAGCCAGTACGTGGAGACCCTGCCACGGTTGCATCGGCGAGCGGGAGAAAGCGGGCCACTGCGGCGGATCGATTTCCGACACATGATCGAGAGTCTGCGCCGCAAACCCCGGGCGCTGCTGCGTGCCCAGCTGCAGTCCGACCTGCTCCCAGGAGAGAACTGGCGGCAGCTATGGCGCCAACTCCTGGCGGCCCTGCCGCCGGATGAGGCAGCCAAGGTCATGGTGGACGCCCTCCATGTCGCCGCCAGAACCGACGACCTGGCCGCTGTGGAGCGCTATCTGCGGCGACAGCTCCGCCGCGGTGAGCTGAACCTCACGGCCCTGCGCGATCACTACGGCCTGCGGCCCCCCCGGGGCCTGGCGGCCATGCCACAGCTCGACATCTCTGAACACACCCTCAGCAGCTATGACGAACTCCTGGTTGGAACCCCCGAGCAGGCCGGCACTGGAAACGGCTCTGCCATCGGTGTTGAAACAGTTGAAACTGCCCCAGTTCCGCAGCCAGTGGCAGGCGGCCGAGCAGCAGGCCACAGCCGATGGCTGGAGTCCAGCCAGTTACCTCTATGTGCTGGCGGAGCAGGAACACCAGCAGCGGCATCAAGCCCGTCAGCGGCGGCTGTTGCATGAGGCCCAGCTGCCGGTCCCCAAGACCCTGGCGGACTACGACTGGAACGCCATCCCGGATCTGGAGCGACCCCAGATCGAGCAGCTCGCCCACGACACCGGCTGGCTGGACCGCGCCGAGAACCTGCTGCTATTCGGTCCCAGCGGTGTGGGCAAAACCCACCTGGCAGCAGGCATCTGCCGTAGCCTGATCGCCCTGGACCGCTCGGCACGGTTCTATTCGGCCACCACGCTGGTGCAGGAGCTGCAACGGGCCAAGGCTGATTACGCCCTGGCCAAGGCGCTGAGCCGCCTGGATCGCTACGCCTTGCTGGTGATCGACGACATCGGCTATGTCCGCAAGGACGAGGCCGAGACCTCGGTGCTGTTCGAGCTGGTCATGCACCGCTACGAACGGAAATCCCTGTTGGTGACCAGCAACCAACCGTTCAGCGAGTGGGAGAACGTCTTTTCCACCAGCGCCATGACCGTGGCGGCAGTGGACCGGCTGGTGGACCACAGCACGATCATCCAGATCAATGGCGAGAGCTACCGCCGCAAGCGGGCCCGCCGCCTTGGTCGCCCCAGCTCGGGCTGATTCGTCGCCGCGACCAGGCGTCAACTAGATGGGCAACAATTCGCATGAGTCAACGCGCCCTACGTAGTTGACACCGGGCAACCCTGCTGCAGGCTCTACCCAGCTGCAGGATGCGCCGTGGGGTGCGCTACCCACAGTGGTGGATGCTGCTGGTGGCGATCCTGGCCATCCTCAGTGGGCAGGGCTCCCTGGTCGGCATTGGAGCGGTTCGCCAAGCGCCATCTGGCCTTGCTCAACGAGGTTCTCGGCCTGGAGATCGGCAAGCCACCGTCTGATTCCACGTTCCGTTACCTGTCCCTGCAGCTCGATGTGGAGGCCTTCGAGGCCCTACTGCTCCAGTGGATGAGCCAGCAGCGCGCCTTGGGTGACGGCGTCGACACCTTGGTATGTGACGGCAAGACGCTGCGCGGCTCGATCGATCAGAAGCCTGGTGCCGCAGCGACTTCCATCGCCCAGGTGAGTCTGTACTCCCAGCCGCTGGGGGTGGCCATTGCCCAGACCACCTATGCCACTGACGAGAGCAGCGAGACGGCTGCGCTCCAACAGCTCCTCAGCGGCATCGAGCTCACCGACGTGCTGGTGCAGGCGGATGCCCTGCACGGGAATCGCCCGTTTTTCTCTTCCTTGCGGAGCAGGGCGCCGACTTCTTGATTGACATCAAAGGCAGTCGGAGAAAGGCTTTTCGGCTGATCCGCGATCGATTGACCTATGGCAAGCGGGTGCCATTTCAGGCCAGCGCGTTGGAACGAGGCCATGGCCGCGAGAGCACCTGGACCCTCTGGGCGATGGAGGCACCGGAGAGTGGATCAAGGAGATATGGCCGGGAAGCGGCCTGATCATTGCGTTGCGGTCCGTCGGCACGCGTGAGGGAAGGCCGATTGAGGAGACCCGCTACTACGTCACCAGCCTGCGCACCACAGCAAAAGCGTTGCTGCAACACGAGCGGGACCGGTGGTCGATCGAGAACTCCTGGCACTGGGTGCGCGACACCCAGCTGCGTGAGGACGCCCACCGCTACCGGGAACGCAACGGGGTGCAGGTGCTGGCAGGGCTACGCACCGTGGTGCTCAACCTGTTGCGCCTCAACGGGTTCCACTCCATCGCTGACGGGCTCGGTGCCGTCAGCCACAACGTGAAGTTCCTGCTGCGGCTGATGCGCTGCCATGGACAGGAAGGCCCACAGCCGGCCTCAGCTTGAGACTTTTAATAGGCCCTGCGGCCCCAACGGGTTTGACGTCACCAGGATTGCCGCCGATGAGGCGCTCGATCCTGGCCAGAACCTTCGCCTGGGCTCTCAGATCACGGAGGCCCGAAAGCCATCGGACGAACCGCTCTGCCTGGCGGACTTCAACCATCCACTAACTGTAGCCCCCTGGCTACGACCACGCAACGCCGGCTTGCTTGCTCCCATCAAGGACGAAACATCCTTCGAACGCTCAAGATCAGCGGCGGGATGTATCACCTGCTCCAGTCAGCCAATCTTTGCGCCCGCCCGCTGGATCTTGATGTTAGGTGGAGACAAGCGTGCTCATCCGACGCCCGAATTGGAAAAATGCGCTCCTTAAGTGCCAACAGCTTGATCGCAGTACGAAGAGGCTTGACCAACTCAGACTCATAATGCAAATCCAGAATCACAAAGCATGCTTACAAAGCTTCATGTCCAAGGCCATAGATTGCTGAACTTCCATCCTTCGGGGGATGTGTGTCACAATTGCCGGCCCTACGAAGTGCGTTCAAGGAGCCAGCAAGATCGGCTTCAAGTCTTGATGACTGCTGCTCAAGCTACGCAATCTCGTAGAAGAGATCTCCCTGCGGCATGTCTGGAAAAGCTCCACGAAGAGTAGCTTGAACTGCTCGTCGAGCCAAGGTTGCCCCCCTCATGAACGCAATCCTGCGATACGGGTGGCCGCGCGATAGTCTTCAGCGATCTCCGGTGGCACCTCAGCAGCAGTAGGGCGCTCCATCCCCAACAGGCCTACATGGTTGCAAGCCCCTGGGTATTAGCGGCTTTGATGGCCGCTATCAGCTACTCGATCAGCGCATGATCATCTGAATGGTTGGCCTGAAACTCAGTGGCTGCAGACCAACCGAGCCAGACGTCGGCGTGGGCAAGCAAATCGGGGGTAAATCATGGAGATCTTCCCCTGCAGAAGGGAGAGGGAAGTACTAAGCCAAGCACCCGAATTCGGGTGATCAGGCTGAATCACTTTCGATCAATCAAACCAGATGCCCCTGCCGCCTTACAGTTCTCCCATCCCTTGTCGAGGAACTCCTGAGCAGTCTTCAATCCATTACTAGACAGATGCCCAAATAGAGCATCTTTATTGACTTTTTTGAGGTATTCTCGAGACTCCTGGATTTCCCGCTCACCCTCTGCCTGAGTGATAGTGTTGTGTTTGTAGACGTTGCGGCAGGTATGTAGAAATAATCCAATGGCTATGCCTTTGCTCAAGCTGTCGGCCTTAATGCTTGCGAAGGGGAAGCTGTAAGGCTCAGAAGGAATGGTTAATGATGTGGCATCAAAATCTACCCTTTCAGGCAATGGATATGAGTACCTAAAGCTGGACGGCTTGCCCTTGTAATCCTTGGGGCGAATACTGTAAGCGTACACTTTCTGAACAGTGTCAACTCCTTCATTAATATAAAAGTAGGTCGGCTCTAGATATGCGGTGGTGCTGCTCCTGCTGAATATTGGTTTGCAGCCAAAGTCGACGACAGCATACTCCTCGTACTTCGACTTTATAGGCGTATAATTGTCATAAAAGCGGCTGTCTGAACTCTTCTTGATCTCAGCTTTGATGTGATCTTCAAGGTCCCGAAGGCAAGCTTTTTCAGCTTCCTCACTGCTGCTGAAGTATGGCTTGCTGTGGTTGCTTCGTTCGCAGCTTGCAAGCAGAATGGAAGCGGGGAGCAGTATGGCCAGCGTGGTGTGTGAAGTGATTCGTTTCATGCGATCAGTGAGGCTGCCAAGTTGTGGCAAAGCACCCTCAGTCGTAGTAGCTTTGATTAGCGGATAGTCGAATTTTTTAATCATGGCTCGTTTCGTTGAGCGTGCATTAACTAAGGAAACCCTGCGACTACTAACGTCGCGTCCTCATCAGCCTTCGTGTTGCTACGAATCTCAGTAAATACCGAAGACGAATGCAGACAAAGAACCAATGTATCATAGATTAAGGCAGCGTCCCTTTGCGTGGTGTA
>DGYA01000118.1:0-4782 GCA_002396505.1 Cyanobacteria bacterium UBA5018
GCGGTGGTGAGGCTTCTCGCATAAGCAACGCGGGCGCGACACAAGCATGCTGAGCACTGGCAAACTGATAGCAGCTGTCTAAGAGCATTGCTCACTTGGCTTGCTAAGGCTCAGAAGCCCAAGTACTTGATCCTGCTGATCCTCCTCGTAGTGAGCACTGCCTTCGCAATTAAGGGCTGGCCAGGGCCAAGAATCTATTTTGTGTTTCAACCACCAGAAAATACCTTCGTATTAAATCTCGCCAAAAGGTTGGCCGACATTGTATTCTTTGGATTAATAACCGGAGTATACACGGGGCTAATTGTATCAAGAATCGCCCGATTCGCAGAATTGCGAGCGGAGTCCCTTAGAATCATCAGAAGCATAAACTACATACAGGAGCCAATAGGGTTGGCGATTTGGAACGACTCCGATGTTTCAAGACTTGGACTCATAGCCTCCGAACTGCTATTTCTCAAGCACAACAAAGCTGCTAAGCTAATGCTTACAGTAGAAGGTTCAATTATTAATGAGAAATTGAATGCAGACTCCGGGCGAATAGGATTTGCAGAATATAATCAGTCGATGAAGGATTGGCAGTCAACCCTAAGGAATCTACCGATGAATCTGCTTGTCTTATTCGCTCCGTGGGGACACATCTAGTTCAATATGCAACCAAGCACACGGTTGGTTTGTGCGCCGATCAACTAGAAGGCTGCTGCGCCTAGCAACTGCCCCCACTACTAGCAATGTTGTCCGCCCTGTCTGACCGATCCACCAGGGGGCTAACCACAGGGCTGATGCAATCGCCTACGACCCCGAGCTGTGGGCTTAGATCCGTCCACGGATGAGCCAACCAAGCCACCCCCGGAACCGCTGCCGTCGACCTCGTACCCGAATTCCCCGCCCTCCCTCTGGGTGGTGAAATGCTCGATTGAGGAAGCGCGAAGGCACCAGGCGCTGCTCCAGCTGCAGCTCCAGCGTGGCGAACTGGCCCAGGCCCGCGCCGTCCGTGATCGGTTTTTCGCGGAGGGGCTCCAGAAACGCGCCGCGTGGGGGCAGACCGGCCGCCAGCTGGCGATCCGCGCCCCACACCTACGCAGTGCCGAGGCCGTGAGAACCGTTGCGCTGCAACAGCTCTCGACCGTTGGTCTCACTGAGACTGGGCCACGGTCCGGGGTGCCCGCGGGCCTGGCTCTGGAGAGAAATCGGGGCTTGGCAGCGCGCAGTGGGGTGGCCGAGCGGAAAATCTAGAAGGGTGGGGCAGGAGGGGGTGAGGCCAAGGCAGCAATCACAAGTTCATGCAAAGTCTAACTTCCACATCTACAGCATTTTTGCCTTCATCAGTGTCAATAAACCCTCCTACTTCTAGCATCTTTTCCACATTCGGCCTAATTTTCTCCAATGCAGCATCAGTCAAATCTTCGTATTCAATATTGAGTCGACCACAAGAGAGGCTAATCTCTGCATCTACAGTCGTTACCATTGGGAACCTCCTTGCAAGGTCTCTTACTTTACTCTGTCATGAGTACAGCGCCGCCGTCGATCACCAGCGCCTGCGAGCCGTCGGGCATGGTCTCGACCGTGCCGTAGGTGGCCCACAGATCGGCGAGAGACTGGGGGGCTGGCGGTGCTTGGGGTGGCTATTAAGCGGCCGATCACCCCCAGAAGGAGCACAGCCGGCGAGCATCCGGCAGGATGTGCTCATCGCAGGGCCGGCAATGCCTTCACTTCCTAACGACTGCCAGCAATATCTGGCCCGTCCAGGCAGCCGGCCCTACTGCTCAGCCCAACCCTCCGGCGTGGCCTTCGAGGGGTACGCAGGGGCCAGCTTCCAACTAGATCCAAGGGTGTGGAACTTCTACGACTGGTCGGTGGCCCATTGCGTATTGCGCGGCGACAACGCGCCGATCAAATTGAGCTGATGGCTCACAGCTGACAGTTGACAGCTCACAGCCACCAGCAAACACCCCACAGGCAGGGATTGACCCGCACCACCCCCACCCCACGATGCCGCCCCTGCTGGCTCCCCTAACCCTGATCGCCCACCTGGCCATGGGATCCCCATGGTGGGAGCATTACGAACTAAAGGAAACCTATATCTGCCCCAACCAGGGCACCCTGGTGGTGGAGCGCAACGACGCCCAGGCCTCTTTGCTATCGGGTCGCTATCGCTCCACCTTGTTTCGCGAAAACTCGGAGCTGCCCGGGCTGCGCTACCGCAATGAAGTACTGCGACTGGTGCTCAAAGGCGACCTGCTCACCCTGGAGCAACCCTCAGACAAGCTGGAGTGCCTGAAGGCAAGCGACGCCTGAGCGCCCAAGCAGCCAGGGCCAAAGTTTCGCTGGCGCCGCAAAGCTTCTCAGCTGGCAGGTTCACAGCAATGGCGGCTTTCCAGAGCTTCCCTGAGGGCCTAAGGGCCTGGCGGCCAAGTTTGCCCATGGCCACTTCCCCATGGGCTTTAGCTCGGCTGGGCGGGTTCTTCTTGCAGAGTTGTGGCTGCGATGCCAACAGCTGCGATGACTCCCCTGTCTGACCGAGTGGTGATCGTGGCCCTGGTGGCCACCATCGGCCTGGTGTTCGCCCTGGTGTTCTGGACGGTACGCCTGCATCCAGGAGCAGGGGAGCCCCCCTTGCAATGGCGCCAGGGAGCCACCACAGCCCTGGGCGGTTCCTGGCAACCTGGCCCCCCTGAGCTGCCATCGGCAGAATCGCTGCTGTGACCCAACCCGATTTCCGCGACGCCGATTTCCGCGACACGGATCATCGCGACGCCGATCGCCGCGACACGGATCAGCGCGACACAGATCACCGCAACTCAAGCCGCCGCAACTCAGATCGCCGCACCTCCCCTGACGACGAAGCTGAAAGCCAGGCCGGCGGCCGACAACTGCATCCCCTGCCCCGGGGCCTGGTGGAGCTCTACGGGTTGTTGGCGGTGCTCTTCGTGCTGGTGCCGGAATGGATGGCTGGCGGAGCGCTGCTGGGGTTCAAGGGGCAGCGCAGCGGCTCGGAGTTACCCCCTACCGCGGCAGCCTGGCGCAAACTGCCGGAACTGAGATTGGCCGCCATGAGCCTGGCGGAACTGCGGTTGCTGGCCCACAGCCTGAAAATACCCGCCTACATGGTGGATCGACGCGATCGGCTCACGGCTCGATTGCTGAGGCGGATCCTGGGCCGCAAAGCCCTGTGGTAGCTTCCTTACTGCCGGGGCGTAGCGCAGCTTGGTAGCGCACCACTTTGGGGTAGTGGGGGTCGTGGGTTCAAATCCCGCCGCTCCGATTTCACCGGCCTTGATCCACTAGCACTGAGTTAACGGCTCTTAAGGAGCATGTAATTATTAGTGTTAGGTCTAATTAACGAAAAAATTCTCAGCCGGTTACTCCAACCGGTTTTTTTTTGGCTTGCCGCCCGCCACGGCGACAAGAGCGCAACCGCGCCGCCTTCCGCCCTGGAGTGAGGGCCGGAAGTGGGGCCCCGTTCAGATCATGTAGGGATGTAGTACTCCCCCCATGGTCAACGGAAAATCACGGCTGTTACGGGTGGCCAGGGTGAGCTCCGCGCAGCGGGCGGTGGCGAGGATGATCGCGTCCGGCATTTTCATTCCGTGCTGTTGGCGCAGCCGCACCGCTGCGCGGGAGCTGGCGTCATCGAGGGGCAGGCGGGGAAAGGCCTCCAGCCAGGCCTGCACCGCTTCCGTTTCAGCGTCGCGGCAGCCCACCAAAACTTCGATCCAGGTGATCACGCTGATCCGAGGGCTCTGCTGCTGCAACCACAGCCGCAACGCCTGCCGCAGCGCCTGCCGCAGCGCCTCAGCCCGCGATAGCCCCCGCTCACGGCACAAGGCATCGAGCTGGGCGCGCTCCGGATCGGGCAGGTCCACGATCGTGCGCATGGCGATGCCGTCATCTAATGACGTTTTTTTAGGCTGTCGATCCGTCGCCTTCCACGCCAGTCGCACGGCCTCGCACCCCTCGGGCCAACTGAGCGGCCAACTGAATTGACGCAAACGGCACCGACCAACCCGCCTGCGCCCTGGGAGCCTGATCGCCCGCGATCGTTGAGCGTGAACCTCAGCGATCTCGATCACCTCCATAGCCTCTATGCCCTGCCTGCCAGCTGCGATCAGCTCCGAACAAAGCTGATCGGAGAGCGGGATGGATAGCCAACCAAGGCCACCTGAGCTCCCATCCGGGTGTGATCTTCAGGACGCTGGCGCGCAGCGAGAATGGATAGATCGCTTTAGATTGCTTACCCGGATCACCGCCTGATCTCTGCCATGGCGGCCACTCCTCGCCTGCAACACCTCTCCGAAGCCGATCTGGATGGCCTGATCGCTGACCTGCGGCGGCAAGGAACCAGGGAGCTGGTGCTGCTGGGGCCTAACGGTCGTCATCGGCAAGCCTCAGGGGAGCAGTGGCCGTCGGAGCTGCGGGATAAGCCAAGGATCTATCAGCTCAAGGAACCAGTGGCGGCCCTGGCGGAACGGCTCGGGCAATTGACCCAGCTCACCTCCCTCAACTTGCGAGGCTGCGAGATCGGTGATGAGGGAGCGGCGTCGCTGGCGGCCCTTACCCAGCTCACCTCCCTCGACCTGAGGAACAACCAGATGGGTGCTGCTGGAGCGGCGTCCTTGGCGGCCCTCACCCAGCTCACCTCCCTTGACCTGGCAAACAACAAGATCGGTGATGCAGGAGCGGCGGCTATGGCGGCCCTCACCCAGCTCACCTACCTTGACCTGTGGAACAACGAGATCGGTGCTGCAGGAGCTGCATCCCTGGCGGCCCTCACCCAGCTCACCT
>DGYA01000118.1:4951-5113 GCA_002396505.1 Cyanobacteria bacterium UBA5018
GCCCTCACCCAGCTCACCTACCTTGTCCTGTGGAACAACGAGATCGGTGCTGCAGGAGCTGCATCCCTGGCGGACCTCACCCAGCTCACCTCTCTTGACCTGGCAAACAACAAGATCGGTGATGCGGGAGCAGCGGCTCTGGCGGCCCTCACCCAGCTCACC
>DGYA01000118.1:5291-7612 GCA_002396505.1 Cyanobacteria bacterium UBA5018
CCTCACCCAGCTCACCTACCTTGACCTGTGGAACAACGAGATCGGTGCTGCAGGAGCTGCATCCCTGGCGGACCTCACCCAGCTCACCTACCTTGACCTGTGGAACAACGAGATCGGTGCTGCAGGAGCTGCATCCCTGGCGGACCTCACCCAGCTCACCGCCCTCAACCTGAGGAACAACGAGATCGGTGATGCGGGAGCGGCGGCTCTGGCGGACCTCACCCAGCTCACCTCCCTTGACCTGGAGAACAACCAGATCGGTGATGCAGGAGCGGCGTCGCTGGCTGCCCTCACCCATCTCACCTACCTCAACCTTTCAGATAATCCTGTCGTTGGGTCAACGCCCTTCTCAACCATGAGGCGGTTAACATCACTCAACCTGAAGAAAACCAAGATTCAGGATCTGTCTCCTTTGCGGCCCTTACTGGAGAGAGGCCTGGAGGCGAAATGGGAGGAGTATGGATCCGGGAATGGCATCAATGTCTACGACTGCCCCCTGATCCATCCTCCGCCAGAAATCGTTAAACAAGGCCAGGCAGCCGTTCTCAACTACCTGCGGGAAATCGATACGCAGGGAGTGGATCACCTTTATGAGGCCAAGGTGCTGATCTTAGGGGAAGGGGGCGCGGGAAAAACCAGCCTGCTGCGCCGGCTGTACCAAGCAAATCGGCCCCTACCTGCGGAAGAGGAATCCACCAAGGGAATCGACATCCACCGCCATCAGTTTGCCAATCGCGAGGGAAAGCCCTTTCAGCTCAACGTGTGGGACTTTGGCGGCCAACAGATCTATCATGCCACCCACCAGTTCTTCCTCACCAAGCGCTCCCTCTACATCCTGGTTGACGACACAAGAAACAATAGTAAAACTGTGCATGACGAAGGATTCAAATACTGGCTTGAGGTGATCGAAACGCTAAGCGAGCGCAGCCCTGTGCTCATTTTCCAGAACGAGAAGGCGGGGCGCAGCAAAAGCATTGCTGAAGCCGGGATTAAAGGGCGATTCCCCAATGTGATCGAGGTATATCGCGGCAATCTAGAAAAGCACAATGCCGCCACTAAGCTGGAAGAAGCGATTCGCCTCCACGTTCAGAAACTCCCCCATGTGGGTGATGCGGTGCCCGCCCAGTGGGTGACGATTCGATCCGAACTGGAAAAGATCAAGAAGGGCCAGCCCTTCATCAGCCAGAAAGACTATTTTCAACTCTACGCAAGCTATCTGGAGGAAGATCGCCCCAAAGCGCTGCGGCTGAGCCAGTATTTCCATGATCTTGGCGTGTTTCTTCATTTCCAGGATGATCAGCTCTTGCAGCGTTATGTGATTCTCCAGAACGACTGGGCCACAGAAGCCGTTTTCAAAGTGCTGGATGACGAGCCCACAAAATCTCGTAAAGGGCGCTTCACCCAAGCAGACTGCCAGCGGATCTGGGCACACTCCACCTATGCAGACATGCATCCCGAACTCCTGGCCCTGATGGAGAAGTTCGAGCTCTGCTACAAACTCCCTGATCAACGCCCCGACACCTGGTTGTCGCCCCAACTACTCTCCCCATCCGCTCCTGAACTATTCAAGGATTGGGCCAAACCAGATGATTTAGTGCTGTTTTACCAGTATGACTTCCTGCCCAAAGGCATGATCAGCCGTTTGATGGTGCGTAAAAATCATTTGGTAAGGCAGCCAGATTTATGTTGGATTGACGGGGCCTACTTCGAGCATGGGAACAGCGAATTACTGGCGGGCCTGATGGATTCAGGCCAAGAGATTGAACTGCGGGCGCGAGGGCCACAGCGAAAAGAACTGATCAGTGTGATCGCCAGCGATCTCGATACCCTCAATGACAGCTTCGAGGGATTGAGGGATAAGGTGCGCAAACTCGTGCCTTGTATCTGCAGTAATTGCCGTCTATCTACCACCCCGGAGAGCTATGAGGAAGGCAGGCTACTAAAGCGCAAGCATGATGGCAAGCTCACGATTGAATGCCCTGAAAGCTATGAAGATGTCAGCGTTCTGGAACTTCTGGATGGTCTCAAGTTAGACATGCTTCCGCAATGGGACAAGCCCGCCCAAACGGGCCCCCCTGGCGCTGACGATCGCCATTCAGCTTCCACTGAGGGTTCCGGATCCCCGCCCCTCAGAACGATCAAAATATTTCTCGCCTCCTCTTCCGAGCTAAAGGAGGATCGCAATGGCTTCGAGCTTCACTTTCGCCAGGTGAACGACCGCTTGCTTAAGAAGGGAATCTATCTGCAGATTCTGCGCTGGGAGAACTTTCTTGACGCCATGAGCGAAACCCGCCTACAGGATGAATACAACGAAGAAGTAA
>DGYA01000118.1:7817-20046 GCA_002396505.1 Cyanobacteria bacterium UBA5018
GGAACTGCGATATTTTTCTGAGCCTCTTCAAGACCAAGACTGGCAAATACACGGAGGAAGAGTTTGACGCTGCCCACAGGGCATTCAAGGATTCTGGCAAGCCACTGATTTACACCTATTTTATGAAAAATATTATCCCAACTGACAAGCGGCTGCGGGAAGACCTCATCTCACTCTGGAACTTCCAAGACAAACTTTCCGGTCTCGGCCATTACCATACTCACTACGCAAGCATCGAGGATCTGAAGCTTCAGTTCCAACAACAGCTAGACAAATTGATTGAGGAAGGCAAGCTTTGAATCTGGATTGCGGCCGGCCAGGTAAGGGGTGAATAGATGGCCAGCCTGCTGCATATGCCGGCTTTGCTCACCAGGATGTCATCGCCGCCCCACTCCTGGGCGCATTAACCAGGCGCCAGATCCACCGGCGACATAACCAACTCGGCAAGTGTGCCGTTACCCAGCAAAACCCCGGTGCGCCGCTCAGCCGGGCTTGGCAAAGTGGCGGCGAATCTGACCGGCCCAGTGGCGCGGCTGATCCTTGGGCATAGTGCGCAGGCTGAGCATGGACCGGGCCAGGGCTGGCCCGCCCCGCTTCAAGACAGCGCCCAGGTGCCAGAGCACCGCTAGAGCCAGCCCCAGCCAGGCCAGCAGGTGAAGCAGATAAATGCCGTGCTGCAATTCACCCTGCCGCAGCCAGTCTTCGTTCATCAACTTGCCGCTGCCCACCGCCAGCAGCAGGGCCAGCAGTGCTGCGGCGTTGCCGGGGCGTTGGAGGCGACGCAGCCCCAAACTGATGGCATAGATGCCAAACAGCAGCGCCAGGGGCCAGAGGATCACCCCAAGGCTGCCGTGAATGTCGATCCAGTCTCCGGCCAGGTTTAGCGGCAGACGGCCCCAGCGGCCATCGAAGCGGCTGTACACCACCAGGCCGCTGAGCCAGGCCGCCAGCCCCAGCAGGGCGGTGGCGCCATGCAGTAACCGCAGCAGAGAGGGCTGGTAGGGACGGGGCATCGGCGCCAGCTTGGCATCGACTATGTAGATACAGATAGCACAAAATCAACTCATAACGACCATGCGAATCCGAATCGGGAACATAATGATGCCGTTATCCGACGAAAGACATCCGAAATACCCTTGCCTTATGTAAACAATATCGTCATCCAGGTTGTCATCCAGGTTGTTACCAAAGATGTCATCCAATGGAAAAACCATGTCAATTTTCCCCTGGGCGATCTGCACCCGGGTGTGGTCGCAGCCCACCAGTAGGGCCATGGACAGGAGCAGATACTTGGCACGGCCCTGGCTTGATCAAGCCAGTACTAACTCCAGTTCCAGTGGAACTAGCCCCGCCCAGAGCTCGCCAACTAGCCACCAACTAGCTGCCAACTAGCTGCCAGGCCTAGGCGCACACCGGCTGAACGGGAAAGGGAAGTGAACGGGCCTCCCGCTCACTGAGCCGACGACTCCAGGCCCCGGCCACCGGATCATTCCAGCGGAAACCGGCCTGCTTGGCTCGGAAGCGCTCGGCATAGGGCAGCTGGGCGCAAAACAACTGGCGCGGCTCCTGGGCCTCCACCAGCAGCTGTTCGAGCTGCTCGCAGCGCTCCAGCACCTGCACCAGATAAATGCAATCCGTGAGGGCCCGATGGGCGGCCCACACCGGCACGCCGTAGGCCAGGGCCAGGGCTTGCAACGAGGGGCGGGGCTTCAGCTGGCGATCGTCGGGCCAACGGATGTCGTCCATCGAGCAGATCCAGGGGAGATCCAGGGCCGGCAGCGGCTCGATACCAAACCACTGACGATCGAAGGCGGCGTTATGGGCCAGCACCGCATCGGCGCTGGAAACCATGGCAGCCAGCATCTGCAGCGACTGCCGCCAGGGCTGCTCCAAGCGGGTAACCGCCGGATCGATCCCATTCACGTGTCGGGCCGGATTGGCGCTAGCCGGCAGCAGAAAGGACAACTGGCTCAACACCGCCCGATGGGGCACGTCAAACAGCACGGCACCCACCTCGAGACACTTGCCGCTGGCGGGATCCAGGCCGGAGGTTTCGGTATCGACGATCAGCAGACGCACCGGACAGCCAAAGGCCGCAGACGCAGACGCAGGTTCAGCGATTAATGCGGGCTCAAGAACCGCAATACCTTCGCCGTCAGAGGCATAATCGCCGGCCGATTCTGCAGTCAATTCTCCGGTTGATTCGGCGGGCAACTCTGCGGTCGCCGGGTCTGAAGTTGGCTCCACCGGCTCCGCAGGCGACTGGCGCGACGCGGCCGGGGGCGGCGGCTCGTGCTGGGATTCGGGCTGGGGATTGGCCGCCAGCAGTCCCAGCAGGTCCTGCTGTTGCCAGGGGCTGGACTGGTGGACCATGGCGGCAACGGCGGGCGCTTTCATCGTCTCAGGCGCTGCGGCCACTGGTCTGTCTAGGGTGCAACCGGAACCTTCCCCACCTTGATGACCCTGGCCGTCGGCGACCGCGCTCCGCTCATCCAGCTTGCCGACCAGGGCGGCCGCGAACGCCGCAGCGATCAACTGCAGGGCAAGGCCCTGGTGCTGTTCTTTTATCCCAAGGACGACACGCCGGGCTGCACCAACGAGGTCTGCGCCTTCCGCGACAGCTACGCCGACCTGCAGGCCCTGGGGGCGGAGGTGTGGGGCGTAAGCGGCGACGATGCCTCCAGCCACCAGCGCTTCTCGCAGCGCCATAACCTGCCTTTCCCGCTGCTGGTGGACCGGGGCAACAACCTGCGCCGGGCCTTCCAGGTGCCGAGCGTGCTGGGCCTGCTGCCGGGTCGGGTCACCTACGTGATCGACGCCGGCGGCATAATTAAACATATTTTTAATAACCTGCTCGACGGGCCGGCCCATCGCCGCGAGGCGATTGAAGCCCTGCGCCGACTGCAGGCCCACTGAAGCCCATGGCTCGCTGGCGCCAATTGGGGGAGCTCTGGCTGCTAGAGCCCAGCGGTGCCTGTAACGGCACGCTGCAGTTCATCGGTGGCAGCTACCTGGCGGCCACACCCCAGCTGAGCTATCGGCGCCTGCTGGAGTCGTTGGCCAGGCGCCACTGGCGCATCCTGGCCTGGAGTTACGTGCCCGGTTTCGACCACCAGGCCCAGGCCAATGCCGCCTGGCGCCAGTTTCGCCTGCAGCGCCAGTCCACAGCTGGCCCGCTACTGCGACTGGGCCACAGCCTGGGCTGCAAGCTGCACCTGCTGGCTCCAGATGGGGGTCGAGCCTGCGATGGGCTGGTGGCCCTGAGCTTCAACAATTTTTCCGCCGAGCGCTCGGTGCCGCTGCTGGCCGAACTGGGCCAACAATTCCAGTTCCGCAGTGAATTCAGTCCATCGCCGGAGCAAACCCTGGAGCTGGTGGGGCGCAGCTACGGCCAGCCCCGTAATTTACTGGTGCGTTTCAACCGCGATGAGCTCGACCAGAGCGCCAGGCTGCTGGGAGCGCTGCACCAGCGGCCCCAGGATCGCAGCCAATTGCTGGAGTTGCCCGGCGATCACCTCACCCCGGCCAGTGCCGGCCTACGCCGCCAACTGCTGGGTAACTGGGCAGATGACCCAAGCCGCCAGCGGGCCGTCGAGCAGCTGGCAGAAGCGATCGGCCACTGGTCGCGGCAACCCAGCAATCAATCCACTGGACAGCAGTAGCCGCGAACAGTTTCAACTGTTCAAACCAAACAAATCCACCCAGAACATAAGATCGCCAGCCACTGGATTACCAGGCGATAGGGCAAGCACCGATCAAGCCATGCAAGGCAGGAAGGTAGGGAGGTAGGGAGGGAGGGAGGTAGGGAGGCAGGCAGGGAGGAACGGAGGCAGGAAGGCAGGAAGGCAGGAAGGCAGGAAGGCAGGAAATGATTAACATTTACAGCCTTTTCAACCAAGCTGCCATGGCTTATTTACGCTAGAAAGCAGCGCCAGCACATCTTCATCACTGAGTTGATCGAAGGAGCTATAAAAGCAGCCAACTGCAACCAGATTATCGACGGTCACCAGCACGATGGCATCATCTACCAATTGTCGAATGCCAGGCAGCGCCGCCGCTGCCACTACGGGAACAGCCAAAATTAACTTACTTGGCGACAGCTGCCGCAATGACAATAGTGCTGCTTTAACTGTTAAGCCCGTGGCGATGCCATCATCGACCACAATCAGATCCCGTTTACTCAGGGCATCCGGCGGTGCATCGCCGAACAGTCGCTTACGGCGCAGCAGTTCCCGCCGCTCCACATCTAGAATCTGCTCCCGTAGCTCTGGGTACTTTTCTAGCTCATTAAAGATTTCTGGATCCCAAAGCACCACATCTCCTCCGGCAATCGCTCCAATGGCGAACTCCGGATTAGAGGGCAAGGCAAGCTTGCGCACCGCCCAAGTGGTGAGCGGTAAACCTAGTTTTCGTGCCATGACTGCTGCCACTGCCACACCGCCACGGGGCAGTGCCACCACAGTGGCCGATTTATCCCGCAATCCCTGCATAGACAGGCGCGCGGCAAATTGTGCTGCCAATTCCTCGCCAGCCGCAGCGCGATCCAGCCAATACTGTCGACGCCCTAACCTACTAGCCATCTGAGTTACTGGGGATCTTGGTTACTAGATATCTGAGAAGCTGGCGATCTTGCCTGCTGGTCATCTGAAGAGCTCGCCATCCGAGTTACTGGCCCTGAGTTACTGACCACCTGAGCTGCTGGCCATCTGAGCTGCTGGCCATCTGATCTACTGGCCATCTGATCTACTGGTCATCTAGCCACTGTCGATCTTTATTACTAGTCACCCGAGCTGCCAGTCACGCGAGCGTCTAGTCATGGCATTCTGGCTTGTAGATTACCTTTTACAAAGTAGCTTAGAGATTTAGTCGCCGGGCAACAAAGAGCAAAGCTGCCACAAAAATGTGCCGAAATTGCAGATAGACCATGGCCCATCGGCGCAGCACCTGCCGCCTTTAAATAAACCCAGACCAGCCGTGAGCAACCTCCATCCAGACAAGCTCTGGGAAGACTCTGCAAAACCGCTATTTCTGCGCCCCTGCCACTTGAGGGAACAGGCAACCTCAAAAATCTTAAATCCCACTAGTTTCACGTCACAATAGCCCGTGAGATGCTTTAATTTTTCAGGTTCGCTCGGGCGAATGAACCATTTTCTCGAGGCGCCCTTGGGGTGGCGTGGAGGGAACCTTTGCTGCATCAATACCGCATTAACCGTAGCTCGGGCTTCCCAGAGCTTCCTTGACCCATTAACTAAATATATCTCACAGAGAGTTGCCAGGATCAGCAGTCACATCAGCTATGCCGCCATTATCAGCCTGGGGCCTTGGTTCAAAGCGTGCTAATAATCTGGGAATTAGCAATATCAGCACCAACAGCAGCAGGGCTCCCAAGCCCAGTTCCACCACCCCCTTGGCCATGCTTTGGAAGGGAATCCAGCGGCCCCCGAGCCAGGCCAGGCTCACCATAGTACTGGCCCAAACTAGGGCACCTGCGCTATTGCAAAGTAAGAAACGGCGATAAGGCATACCCACTGCACCGGCCATGGGCCCAGCAATCACCCGCAGCACCGCCACAAAACGACCCAGAAACACAGACTTCCCGGCATGCATCAAAAACCTGCCACGCAAGCTCTCCATCTGCTCATCTGACTGGCGCAGCAACCGTCCCAGCTTCAACATTGCGGCCCAGCCAAGTCGTCGACCAAGCCAGTAACCCAGGTTGTCTCCAAGGATGGCACCGCTAGCAGCGGCACCAACAACTCCCACAAAGTTCAACTGACCACTACCTGCTGCATACCCCCCTAGCAGGGTTATTGTCTCCCCCGGCAGTGGTAAACCGGCATTTTCCAGCAGCATTGCCACGAACACTAGCCCGTAGCCCCACTGCTGTAGCAGGGCAGATTGCTGTAGCAGGGCAGAGATAGTTGTGGAATCAAACAGCTCAACCATGGATTCTAATAATCAATCGAGACCAAAAGGAAATTCATCGAGCTGGATCCGGAGCCGGCACAGAAATAAAATTCTGGCGCAACCAGTGATCAGAGCGCGGCCAACTGGCTGAGCCGCAGCACCAGGTCGGCGATCGATTCATCCTTGGCGGGATGGGCGGCCGAGCTCACCAGTTGGCGCCCTACCACGTGGGCGCCCAGATGGGCCAACTGCAACCGCAGGGCAACCATCAGGGTGTGGCCGCCACCGCCGGAGTGACTGGCGATGGCGATCGGTCGGCTGTTGAACAGGGCGCGAAAGTCGTCGCCCTGTACCGAAAGCCAGGCAATGGCGCTGGTGAGCACCGGCGGAATCGAGCCGTTGTATTCCGGGGCGCAGATCAGCCAACGCGGCGCGGCGCTCAGCTGGGCCTGCAGCTCCGCCAGGGCGGCTGGTGTGCCGGCAGCCATGGCGCGGGGCGTGAACAGGGGCAAGGCCACAGCCGTCAGATCCAGCACCTCGCTGCTGAAGCCCTGGGCACGCCCCGCCGCCGCGAAGCGCTCGGCAAGCAGCAGGTTTTTGCCATTGCTGGCGGCGATAACGAGCAGATCGGTCATGGCGGCGCAGTTGACACTGGGGGGCAAGGGCTCAGAATGGCGTCTGGGGGGCAACCTTGGCCTCCGCTCTGCCAAAGAGGCTCTGGCAAAGAGGATCTGCCAAAGACGCTCTACCCATGCAAGCTGTTCTGCCAAAGCAAGACGCTCTGCCAAAAACGCTCTGCCCAAGAAGCTGTACGACCCAAGCAAGCTGCTCGCTAGCTATGCAAGCTGTTCTAGCGATGCGATTTGCAGTTGCCTGCGGTCGGTGCATTGGAGGATGAGGTGCATTAGAGGATGAGGTGCATTGGAGGATCACTTGATCGGCCAGGGCCAGGGTCTGGCGCTTGAACCCAGGCAGTTATCGCCCCTGATCCCAGCCTGCAGATTTCAGACCCCACCCGCATGCCCCCCAGCTTGTGATCCCCCAGTCTCCAGCGCTTGCTGAGCAGCCAGCCCCAAACCAGCCATCACCCGAGCGGCCTGCGGCGGCGACGTTCCCGCCGCTGCTGCGCGGCGGCTTGACCACCCTGCAGGTGAACCTCGGCTATCGCTGCAATCAGGCCTGCAGCCACTGCCACGTAAACGCCGGCCCCAGCCGTAGCGAGATGATGGCTGGCGCCACCCTGGCCCTGATCCCTGCGGTGCTGGCCGCCCGCGGCATCGCCTGTCTTGATCTCACCGGGGGCGCGCCCGAGCTGCATCCCCAGTTCCGCGAGTTGGTGCTGGCCGTGCGCCGCCAGGGGGTGCGGGTGATCGATCGCTGCAATCTCACCATCCTCAGGGAACCAGGCCAGGAGGATCTGGCTAATTTTCTGGCCGACCAGGGCGTCGAGGTGGTGGCCTCGCTGCCCTGCTATCTGCAGGCCAACGTCGATCGTCAGCGGGGCGATGGCGTGTTCGAGCGCAGCATCGCCGGCCTGCGTCAACTCAATGCCCTCGGCTATGGCCAGCAGGGCTCCGGCCTGGAGTTGCATCTGGTGTTCAACCCCCAGGGGGCCAGCCTGCCGCCGCCCCAGGCCCGCCTGGAGGCCGACTACCGCAGGGTGTTAGCGGCCGAGTACGGCGTGGTGTTCAACCACCTCTATGCCCTGGCTAACATGCCGATCCAGCGCTTTGCCGCGGTGCTGCGGGCCAGTGGTGAGCTGGAGACCTACCAACAACTGCTGGAAGCGAGCCATCGCCCCGCCAATCTCGATCAGGTGATGTGTCGCTCCCTGCTGAGTGTGGATTGGCAGGGCTACCTCTATGACTGCGACTTCAATCAACAACTGCAGCTACCGTTCGGCATCGAACCGGCGCCGCGGCGCCAGCTGCGGGATTTATTAACCTGGGATCCCCGTGGCCAAGCCATCACCGTGGGTCGCCACTGTTACGGCTGCACGGCCGGTAACGGCTCCAGCTGCGGCGGTGCCCTGGCCGACTGAGCTGAACTAGGTCAGGGAAGCATGGCCGCCCAAACCTGAGGGACCAGCTATCAACCAGCTACCAAGCTTTGGGGCGCCAGGGCTCGCTCGATTTGCGGCTTTAACTTGATTTGCGGCCTGGGATTGATTTGCAATCTAAAATTTTAGCGTCTTCTAGAGGTTCTACCGGGCTTTGTCACCATCAGCTGTTGCTCCAAGGCCAGCGGCTGTTGCCCAAATGCCATCGGTAGCCGCCCCATGCCAATTTGCTTAGCAGATCCAGTTTGTTGACCTGATGATCTGGGGCCCATACCCACCTGTTGGCCTGGCATTGTGAGTTATTGCTCCCCAGCCGGTTGATGCCAGCCCCCCCGTCGCCCGCCCGATGCGGCGATATTTTTTTCGCTGGAGTTATGGCTGGTGCTGTTACTGCTGGCGGCGTTATCTCTGAAAGTGTCATGGCTGGCGGTGATCTGAGCCCAGTCGGCCTGAACGGCGCAGTTGATCTGCATGGCGCAGGCCTAAATGGTGCAGATCTGCATGGCGCAAATCTGAATGGGGCAGTCCTGAATGGCGCAGGTTTTAGCCGGGCTGACCTGGGGATGGTGGGCCTTGCCGGTTGATCCGCGCCCGCTGCTGCTGGCCCTGCTGCTGCTGGCACCATGGCGGCCGCTGCCCAGCTTGGCGGCCAGCGAGCGATCGGAGCGGCCGGTGGCGGTATGCGTGGTGGCGCCGCGGGTGGAAGCGATTGACCGGGGCGACGCCCGCGGTGTGGTGCCTGTACCCGATCCCCAGTTGGTGGTGGTGGAGCCGCTGCAGGAGCTGCGCATCGAGCGGGGGGGGCAGTTGGTGTGGCATCTCGAGTCGAGTGCTGGTCGCCCGATCCGGGGGGCCTTGACCTGGCCCGTGGCGCCGATTGCCGCGGGTGAGTCGCTCAGCTTGCGGTTGCGCCCGCTCAATGCCCCCGTTGGCGCATTTGCCCACGTGGAGCTGATCGGGGCCACCCCCGATCGCATGCAGGCCGCGGCCGGTTTGATCAGCAGCCTGGGGAGAAAACCAGCCGCCTGGCTCGCAGCCATCGATGCAGCCCTGGTGGCCAACGATGTCCCCCTGGCCTGGTCGCTGTTGTTTCACGCCGCAGTACCCCGCGACCCGGAGCTCGACGGCCTACGCCAGGAGGTGGTGCGCCGGGGCTGCGGCGACTGACCAGCCGCTACTGACCAACTGCTACTGACCAACTGCGACCGACCAGCTGCGGCGCTACCGAAAGACGGCGACCAGCGGCAGAGACGCGAATGGTTTATTTGTACTATCCAGGTGGCGTTGGAGGTGCGGGCTTTGGCGTGCGGCTGCTGGCAGGCGGGGGGAATCCTCTGGTATTGGGGCCTGACATGGGGGGACCTGGCATGGGGGAGCTGACCTGGTTCGAGCCCGATGAGCTATCGACGCCATCGGCGCGGCTGCCCCTGGCCGGCGAGTCGCCCGCGACGGGCTTCCCCAGCCCCGCCGCCGACTACGAGGAGGACGCCATCGACCTCAACCGCTTGCTGATGCCCCGCCCCGCCTCCACCTTTTTGATGCGGGTGAGCGGCGATGCGATGGGCGCCGCCGGCATCCATCACGGCGACTTGTTGATCATTGATCGCAGTCTGGGGCCCCGGTCGGGCTCGCTGGTGGTGGCGGTGAACGCGGGCCGCTTCGTGTTGCGCCGCTTGGCCCGGAACCTGGCCGGTATCGGTTGGTGCCTGGAGGCGGCCGATCCATCGCTGCCGCCGATCCCCTTGGCCACGGGCGATCCGGATCTGTTGATCTGGGGCGTGGTACTCCACGCCGTACATCACCTGGGCTCTCGCCTCAAGCCCCACGCCACCAACGCCAACCTTCCAAATTGATCAAAAATCCCAGTATCACCATGAAAAGCATTAGCAGCACCTGATCGGCGCGGGAATCGGGCACCAGGATGTCGGCCAACAGGTGGGGAATGTTGGTGATCGTATACACCACACTCAGCCAGAAATGCCCACGGCGCCAGGAGCGCCACCTTTGGGGGGTGACCTCGTTACTGGCGGCGTAGGCGATCAGTAGTACCGCCACCAATGGGATCAGGAAGTAAATCAGCATTGACCAGTACAACATCGGCAGCCATTTCAAGGGCAGCTGACTCTCGATCTGGGGCGACTGGCCGTGGAACAGGGGCATCAGTCCCAGCTGCACATGAAAGAGCATGCACAGAAACCAGGCAAACCAAAGGCTGCGTAACCGCAGGGCATGGTCGATGGTCGTTATCACGGCAGCTCAGGAAACCGGCTGGACCATGGAGTGATCCAGGCCTTGAGCCAGCCAATCACTTGCCTGCGTTGCGATGCCCCCTGGGCAGCAGGCTATGGATTGGCTGGATTGAGCAATGCTCGCCTCCCCGTGACCACGCTCGGCCGCAGGCCATAAATCGGCCGCTGGCTTACTGGCTGTTAACCAAGGTTTACCGGCTATTAACCAAATTTTACTGGCTGTCAACCGAGATTTACTGGCTGCTAGCCAAGATTTGCCGGCTGTTGGCCAAGATTTACTGGCCTGGCTCGTGGCCATCGTGGGGGAAATGTCTGCGGTGAGGCTAGGTATGGCGCCAGGGCAAGTCGGAGCCCTTGTTGGATTTACAGCAGTAAGCCCTTGGTTTGGCTGCAGGCGGCGGTAGCACCATCAAAAAAGCCCCCCGGCTAAGGCCGGAGGGCTGGGATTTAGGCGATTAAAATTTAAGCAATTAAAGTCTAGGCGATCAAATCAGCTTGGCTCAGCCGAGGCCCACCTGGGAGAGGATGCCTTGGCCGGTGAGCAATTCGGTGGCCAGGCCAATCACAAAGCCGAGCATGGCCAGGCGGCCATTCCAGGTTTCGGCGAAGCCGACGAAGCCGAAGCGGGAGGTGTTGTCAGCCATGGGAGGCAACGTGAAGAAACGTTGCAAGCAATGTAACAGGAGATGACGAGCGATGGCTGAATTCGGATCCGGGCATCAGCCGATGCTGATTTTGGGCGGCTTCCTGATCGCGCCCCAGGCCTATGGACCGATGGCGGAGTGCCTGGCTGAGCTCAGCGGCCAGCCGGTGCGGGTGGTGCCGGCCAGTCGTTTCGATTGGCTGGCCACGCTGAGCGCCTGGGGCTGGTTGAGGCTGCTGGATCGGGTACAGCTACTAGCAGAAAAGCTGGCCGCAAACTCCCCCAGCGGCCGGATCACCCTGGTGGGCCACAGCTCCGGGGGGGTGATGCTGCGCCTTTGGCTGGCCGAGCTGCCGCTGGCGGGCCGGGCCTACGGCGGAGCTCGTTTAGCGGATGGCTTGATTACTCTCGGCAGTCCCCATACCGCCAGGCGGGCCACGGCCCTGCGCCTGTGGGTGAATCGACAGTTGCCAGGGGCCTTCTGTGGCGATCGGGTCCGCTACCTGTCGGTGGCGGGGGATCTAGATCTGAGCTCGCCGATCGCCTCTCCCCTCTCCAGAAGGATGGCGGCCCGCTCCTACGGGGCGATTGCTGGCCCTGAAGCATTGGCGGGCGATCCAGCAACGGTTGGCGATCAGGCCACACTGGGCGATCCAGCAACGGGCGGAGCTGCTCGCCTGGCTGGGGATGGCTTGGTGCCGGTGGGATCTGCCCTGTTGGCTGGCTCCCGCCAGCTGGTGCTGCCCGGGGTGGCCCATGGCGGTGCCTTTGGCAGCCGTTGGTACGGCAGCCCGGAGGTGGTGGCCCAGTGGTGGCAAAGTGCAACATCGGGCTGAGTCGGCACCCCCCAGCAGCCGTCGGCCCTGGGGGCCAAGGCCATGGCTTCTTGCCACCACCGCGTCGCGCCATGGGTTCCACCGTTCCTGCCGGAGTCGCTACCCCTGGCACTACCGCTACTGGCTCAGCTGCCACGGGAGCCCCAACTGCGGAAGCCCCCGCTACGGGAGAGGCTGTGCCCGGAGTTGGGGCGGCGGAGACCCACGCCGCCCGGGGGCGTCCCGCCTGGCCGCTGCCGGTGATCACCGGGCTGGCCGTGGTGGGGCTGGCCAGCTGGACCCTGGCCAATTGGGGCATAGAGGAAACCGATAACGCCCAATTACAGGCCGAGATCACCCAGATTTCCAGCCGCGTGGCCGGCACCATTGAGCGGGTGGCGGCGGAGCGCGATCAGGCCGTGGCGGCCGGAACGCCGCTGGTGCTGCTCGATGCCCGGCCAGCCCGGGCCCGCCTGGCCCAGGTCCAAGCCGATTTGGCCGTGGCCAGTCGCGATGCCCAAGCGGCCTTTGCCTTGGCAGTGGCCACCGCCCGCAA
>DGYA01000129.1:0-10330 GCA_002396505.1 Cyanobacteria bacterium UBA5018
TTTCTCATTTACTTGAAAATCCAGGGGCGAGACTACTACATATATAGTTATATTTATAGGCCTAAACTCCCAAGCATCTGAATATGATGGATCTTGCTCGCAAGGACGCTGCAAACTTACTCGAAGCGAGAATGGGATGCCAATTAACACTTCTTCCGGAATCTCAGCGATCCCGTAACATGGAAACGCATTGGGTAAATGTAATGGGAAATCCTGTTGCTCAAGGTGAAACGTGTTAGTCTTTAGTGATTTTCTCAAGATTTCTATAACGCACCAACGCTTAGTACGGCTGAGAGGGCGAGTCTCTTTAATGCGAACTTTATCACCAGCTAAGCATTTATTATCTTCATCATGAGCCTTGTATTTCTTGCTACGTAAAATATATTTCTCGTATTTCGGATGCTTAACTTTTCTTTCTACAAGTACTACAACTGTTTTGTCCATCTTGTCGCCAACGACCCAGCCATTTATCTCTGTGGCAGCCATAGGAATTAGACCAAAAAGAAATAAAATGCATGAAATAGTATGCCTATATAATCTTGTATATTTGAGCTTATAGGTGGTTGGTCAACTAGACTGATTAGCCCAACTTGTGATTTAGGGGTTCGGTGAACCACGATGAATTGTCTTGCCGTTCCCGGAACCATTGTGAGAGGGCCTGCGGAAGTGAACCGTAGCCCTAGTGGTGCATTGGCTTTGAAATACATTCCAACGCAACCTAGCCGTGGTTCACGGCTCCGATAACCACCTTTCATAAAAATACACAATACATGAGTGGCCTTCCGACCTCAAGCAGATTCCCTTCGACCATGGACGTCACCCCGTGGCGGGTATACGGACTGCCTAACTTCTTCTTAGCTGGTTCCGCAAACCACTCACTTCCCAGCCCTTTCTATCCGAGACCCACGGGCAATGAGTTGGCTGGATAGAGTCAAAACCGTTCTGTAGCATGGCTTCTCAGGCTCGGAGGTTCAACCCGAACAGGTGGTTCACGGACCCGCTAACTACCTGATCGAATGGGTACGCAAGACTGGCTTCACTAACGATACCACATGGGTTTGATCGTAGGCGTGTGACTTCTAGCAGTGGTTCATGGGTCCAATAACCGCATGTTCACATATCCACACAATTGCAATATGTATCTCTGCCCAGGGAGTGATCGGCCGCAAAATTGTTGGGCTCGGAAGCAGCCGACGATACCTTGAGAGAGTCGCGCAGTGAGAGTCCGCCAGCGAGAGTTGGCCAACCATCCGTTTCGGCCGGTCAGAGAAGTAAAAGCTCTGTTGATGACAATTGCGAGGGCTTGGTGCTGCTCACTACGTCGTCGTGCAGCACAGTGTAGTAGCTCCAGAACTCCTAAACCATGCGTTTGGCTACGTTGCTAGAGGGGCGATGGAGGTGCTAGCTGTGGATCAGGAGCGGTATAGATAGCCGCTCATCAATCACGCTATCCAACTCAGTAATGGTAGCGGAGCTGGGCAATAAGCAGACTGTCGCCGTCAACTCTGTAAACCATTCGATGTTCGTCGTTGATGCGCCGTGACCAGTAGCCGGATAGGGCATGCTTGAGGGCTTCGAGCTTGCCGGAACCTGCAAATGGGGTGCGGCTGGCTTCCTTGATCAAGGTATGAATCCGCTTGAGAAGTTTGCGATCGGTGGCTTGCCAATGGAGATAATCCTCCCAGGCTTGTTCCGCAAAAACCAACTTCATTCCGCCAGAGCATGCTCCTGTCCGCTACCTGCATTCAGGCTGTCGATGGCGTCCATCAAGCGACGGGCATTGTTGGGGGAGCGCAGCAGATAGGCGGTTTCCTCCAGGGCCTGGAAGTCGTCTAGCGACAGCATCACTACGGATGGTTCGCCGTTACGGGTGATAATCAATGGCTCGTGGTCCGCACAGACGCGCTTCATCGTCTGCGCCAGGTTGGCCCGGGCAGCTGTGTAGGAAATAGCGTCCATGGCCAATCCACCAGGCCTATAAAGGATGCCGTACGCAACCCTGGGGCGGCTGGCGGCCTGTCGCGCCCTTTCAGGCCAGGAAGCCCAGGATCTGCCCCACGATCTCCAGCACCGGCTCGAGCTGCTCGTCGCTGAGGATGCCCAGCGGATGGGGCCGGGCACCACGGGCCTTCCAGTCGAAGGATTTGATCTGATGACAGAGCACGTAGCTGTGGGCATCCGGCCGATCCGGAATTGGCCCGAGATTTACCGCCAGGGAGGATCCCTGGTTGTAGGCGGCTGATGTCATCGCACAGCCCACAACAAGGCCCACGGCGGCATGAAAAGGGGCTGTGGACAACACCAGAAAGGGATGGTGGTCTTTCATCTCACGGCCGGACTGGGGGTTGTGGTTGATCCAGATCACCTCGCCCCTATCCGGCAGCCAGGCGACCTGCCGGCGTGGCGGTGTCATTCGATTAACTCGGCGCCGATGGGATCCCAGGCCATCGCTTCTGTGGGCTCACCGGGCATGGCCCCATAGGCCGCCAGGCGCTCGGCCAGGCTGAGGCGGGGTTGCACGGGCCGGATCAGCACACCCTCAGGTATCACCTTTAATTCAACAGTCTGGTTGTCGTGGAGATGTGCCTCCCGAGCAATGGCGGCGGGAAGGCGCACCCCGAGGGAGTTGCCCCAGCGGCGCAGGTCCTGGCGGGGGGGTTGGGCTGCCACGGTGAGCTGGGGTTTATCAGTCAGTTTAGACGCCTTGCCAGGTTGTTATTGATCCCGCCAGATCTGGGCCGCTGCCTGCCCCCAGATTCAAGCCGCCAGGGCCGTCTCAATTGCGGCGGTGAGCTCGCCTGCATCGGGCGCCACGCCACTTTTGAAGCGGGCCAGCACGGTGCCGTCTTTGCCGATCAGGAATTTTTCAAAATTCCAGGCCACATCGCCGGCCGGCTCTGTTTGGGTGAGGGTGGTGTAGGGCTCGGTCTTGGCGCCGGTGGCATGCACCTTGTCGAACAGCTCGAAGTTGGCGCCGTAGGTGAGCAAGCAGAACTGCTGAATCTCCTCCAGGCTGCCTGGCTCCTGGGCGCCGAAGTCGTTGCAGGGGAAGCCGAGTACGGCAAAACCCTGGGGGCCGTAGTTGTCCTGCAGGGCCTGCAGACCGGCGTACTGGCGGGTGAAGCCACAACGGCTGGCCACATTCACAATCAGCAGCACCTGGCCAGTCCAGTCGCCCAATTTGCGCTCGCCGCCCTTGGCGTCGCGCACTGCCACGTCGCTCACGTTGATGGCCATGGGAAAGAAAAGCTGCTGCCTTGAAAGCCAAGGCTAGCGACCGCCCCATAAACTCAGGCCAAGGGCACCGGTGCGCCATGTCAGAGGCAGTCGCCAACGGTGCGGGTTCAAATGCCGCCGCCAGCGGCAAAACCGGCATCTTGTTGGCCGAGATGGTGGCCAAACAACTGGAAGCCCTGTTGGAGGCAGGCAATTACGACGGCGCCAAGCTGTTGCTCAGGCCCGTGCAGGAGGTAGATACGGCCGAGTCGATCGGCCTGTTGCCCCGCACCCTCCAGGCCCTGGCCTTTCGGTTGCTGCCCAAGGACGAAGCGATTGAGGTGTACGAATACCTCGAACCATCGGTGCAGCAGACCCTGCTGGAGCGCCTGCGCTCCGGCGAGGTGCTGGAGCTGGTGGAGCAGATGTCTCCCGATGATCGGGTGCGCCTGTTCGATGAACTGCCCGCCAAGGTGGTGCGCCGGCTGCTGATGGAGTTGAGCCCGGCGGAACGGCGGGTGACGGCCCAGTTGCTCGGCTACGAAGCGGAGACCGCCGGTCGCTTGATGACCACCGAGTTCATCGACCTGAAGGAATTTCACAGTGCGGCATTAGCCCTGGAGATCGTGCGCCGCCGCGCCCGAGACACCGAAACCGTCTATTCCCTTTATGTGACCGACGCCTCTCGGCACCTCACCGGCATCCTCAGCCTGCGGGACCTGGTGATGGCCGATCCGGAGGAGCGCATCGGCGATGTGATGACCCGCGAAGTGGTGAGTGTTAGCACAGCCACCAACCAAGAGGAGGTGGCCCGGGCGATCCAGCGCTACGACTTCCTGGCCATCCCGGTGGTGGATCTGGAGCAGCGGCTGGTGGGGATCGTCACCGTTGATGACGTCATCGACGTGATTCAGCAGGAGGCCACCCGCGACCTTTACGCCGCCGGCGCCGTGCAGGCCGGCGACGAAGACGACTACTTCCAGAGCGATCTATTCACCGCCGCTCGCCGGCGGGTGGTGTGGCTGCTGGTGTTGCTGATCGCTAATAGCGGCACCTCGGCGGTGATCGCCTCCCAATCGGTGGTGTTGCACAAATTGGTGGTGCTGGCGGCCTTCATCCCCCTGTTGATCGGCACCGGCGGCAATGTGGGCGCCCAGAGCTCCACCGTGGTGATCCGTGGCCTCAGCACCCAGCGCATCCAGGCGATGGGACCTGCCCAGGCGATTTGGCGCGAAACCCTGGCCGGAGCCCTGCTGGGCCTGCTGATGGTGCTGGTGGTGGTGCCCTGGGCGGCCTATGTGTCCGGCGGAAACTGGCTGGTGGCCTGTGCCGCCGGCATCAGCCTGGTGGCGATCACCACCCTGGCGGCCACCGCCGGTGCGGCCTTGCCGCTGTTGTTCGATCGCATCGGCCTGGATCCGGCGCTGATGTCCGCCCCGTTCATCGCCACCGCCACCGACGTGGCCGGAGTGTCCATCTATCTGCAGACGGCCTCCTGGCTGCTGGGCCAATGGGGCCAGGGCTAGGGCGGCACCGGCCAGATCCAGCTAGGGCCGCCAATTCCTGAGCGACCACCAGACCCGCCACCAGAGCGGCAGCTGCGCAGCGGCAAGGCAGTGGCAGCGTTGCGGCGGCAGTCGGGACTCCCCAGTCACTAGCTGCAGCGGCAGCGGCTCAGCGTCGCAGCGGCGATCGGGCGATCGCGGCGAAAATGAGAGGCGTTCACACTTCTTCAGGTAAGCTTCACAGAGCTTCAAGATCCTGGTCTCGTGGTTGTTATTGCCCCTATCGCCGATACCGCCCTGGCAGGAGAAACCAGCCCTACCGCCACCGTCGCCAAAATCGCCGGCCGCTCTGGCTCTGGTGGTGAGCCCGACCTGGTGCGCAGTTATCTCCGCGACATCGGCCGCGTACCCCTGCTCAGCCATGAGCAGGAGATCACCCTCGGCAGGCAGGTTCAAGACCTGATGGCCCTAGAGCAGATCCAGCAGGAGCTCAGCCTGCGGCTCGATGGCAATCCACCTACCAATGCCCAGCTGGCCGAGGCGGCAGGTCTCAGCCTGGCGCAACTGAAAAAGCGGTTTAGCTCCGGCCGACGCGCCAAGGAGCGGATGGTGGCCGCCAACCTGCGGCTGGTGGTGAGCGTGGCCAAAAAGTACACCCGCCGCAACATGGAACTGCTGGATCTGATCCAGGAGGGCACCATCGGCCTGGTGCGCGGCGTGGAGAAATTCGACCCCAGCCGGGGTTATAAATTTTCCACCTATGCCTACTGGTGGATCCGCCAGGGAATTACCAGGGCAATTGCCGAAAAGAGCCGCACCATCCGGCTACCGATCCACATCACCGAAATCCTCAACAAACTAAAGAAAGGCCAGCGGGAGCTCAGCCAGGAACTGGGCCGCACCCCCACCGTCACCGAGTTGGCCCTGGCGGTGGAGCTGCCGGAGGAGGAGGTGAAGGAGCTGCTCTGCCGGGCCCGCACCCCGGTGAGCCTGGAAACAAAGGTGGGCGATGGCGACGACACCGAGCTGCTCGACCTGCTCGCCGGCGACGACGATCTGCCCGGCGATCGTCTCGATGAAGAGTGCCTCAAGGGCGATCTGCGGGCCCTGCTCGATCGACTGGTGGATCTGCAGGGTCGGGTGCTGAAAATGCGCTATGGCATTGACGTGGAAGAGCCGATGAGCCTCACCGCCATCGGCCGGGTGTTGGGCATCAGCCGCGATCGGGTGCGCAACTTGGAGCGCGATGGCCTCACCGCCCTGCGCAAACTCAGCGAGAGCGTCGCCGCCTACATGGCGGCCTGATCTGCCAGATCCGCTGCAAAGCTGATTGGTGCCCCGTTTAGCTTGGGCAGCTTGGCGTCCCCTGGGATTTAGTCCATGGATGGGCAGGACATGCAGATGCAGGAGCTGTTCCCCCGCTATCTGCTCAAGGGCCAGTTGCCTGCCGGCCTGCTGGCGGATCTCCAGGCCCTGGCCTCGGAGCTGCTCACCTGCCCTGAGCGCAGTCCCGATGCCTCTGGCAAGCTGGCCGGCCAATTGGCCCTGCAACTGGAACTGGGCCCCCAAAGTGCCCCCGTCGCCAGCCTCTGTCGCGAGCTGATCCTGCCGGCCTGCGAGCATTGGATTCGGCACGTGATCGACCGGCAACCACCGCAAGGGCGCGGTCCCTGGAACCAGGGCCGCTACGCATTGCAGATGATCGATGTTTGGTTAAACGTGCAGCGGGCCGGTGATTACAACCCCACCCACACCCACGGCGGCAGCTTTTCGGGGGTGGTGTTCCTGCAGGTGCCACCCCAAATCAGCGGCGATCGCTTCGACGGGCAGCTCTGCTTCCACGGCCCGGAGGAATGGCATATCCAGAGCTTTCGCACCGGCATGGCCCACTACGTGTTGCCTGTGCCGGGAGACTTCTACGTATTCCCCGCCTGGCAACCCCATTCGGTGCCTCCTTTCCGCGGCGAGGGCGAGCGCTGGTCCCTGGCCTTCAACGTGGTGGCCGTACCCCAACCCAGTGGCTCAGCTCCAGTTTCACCAGCTGCCGCTGGCCTGGCCCCACCGCCAGGGCCCCAACTGCCGTTAGCGCCCCCAGCCGCAGCCCCCCTGGGCCGCAGCGAAAATGTCTCCCTCTCCAGCCGTCGCACTCGACCCGGTGGCTTTTGAGCCGCCGGTAGCCAGTGAATGATTAATCCCAGCGAAGGATTTAGCCCGGTGAATGATGCGACCGAAATCCAGTCAGCCCAGGTGATTGGCATAGGCGTGGTGCTGGATGCTGGCGGTATGGTGCTAATCGATCAGCGGCTCAATGAGGGATTGTTAGGGGGGCTGTGGGAGTTTCCCGGCGGTAAGCAGGAGCCCGGTGAGGCGATCGAGGCCAGCATCGCCCGCGAATTAATGGAGGAATTGGCGATCACGGTGGAGGTGGGGGAGGAGTTGATCCGCCTGCAACACAGCTACGGTCCCAAGCGGCTGCTGTTCGTGGTGCATCTCTGCCGCTGGCTCGCGGGGGAGCCGCAACCACTTGCCTGCCAGCAACTGCGCTGGGTGGCGCCCAAAGAACTGGCTTCCTACTCCTTCCCCGCCGCCAATACCCGCATCATTGATGCATTACTGCAATACCTGGGGTTGGAGCGGCCCCCGCTGCTGGCGGGGGAGCGCAGCGTTTAATGAACTCACCCCGCCGCTGGCACTGCGCCTAATCAGGCTTAGGCCAAGCAAACCCAACTCAAGCCCCGCAAACCCAACTCAAGCCAAGTAAACCCAAGCCAAGCCAAGCCAAGCCAACCAAACCCAAGCAAACCTGATGGCCCAGCTCCCGGGCGCCCCGCAGGTGCTCTGCTTCGGGGAAGCCCTGATCGATCGGCTATTTCCGCCTGCTGGCGATCCAGCCGCCCAGGCCGCCCCTGGCTGGGAGGATCACATCGGTGGTGCCCCTGCCAATGTCGCCTGTGCCCTGGCCAAACTGGGCACCCCCAGCGCCTTGATCGGCCGGCTGGGCCGCGATGCCGGCGGTGAGGCGATCGCCCGTTTGTTGCATGCCCGTGGGGTGACCACCAGCGCCCTGCAGTGGGATCCAGCCCGGGCCAGCCGCATCGTCTTGGTGCGGCGCGATGCCAGCGGAGAGCGCAGCTTCACTGGTTTTGGCGCGGTGGGCAACGGCGGCTTCGCCGACCAAGCCATCGCCACGGCCGAGCTGGCCGAACCCCTGGCGGAGCTGTTGCCTTCAGCCCGCTGGCTGGTCAGCGGCACCATCCCCCTGGCCAGTCCAACTGCGGCAGAGGCCCTGCGCTGGACGGTGCAAAGGGCTCAAGAGCTGGGAATATCCCTGGCCGTGGACGTGAACTGGCGGGCTTGCTTCTGGGATCAGAGACTGGCCGCCCAGGCAGCGCCCGACGCCGCGGTGCTGGCAAGCATGGCTTGGCTGCTGGAACGGGCCGCCCTGGTGAAGTGCAGCGCCGAGGAGGCCCAGTGGCTGTTTGGCAGCCTTGATCCCAAGCTGGTGCGGACGAGCCTGCCGGGCCGTCCGGATGTGTTGATCACCGATGGGGCCGGCCCGCTGCGCTGGTGTGTAGCCGGCCAGAGCGGCCAGTTGGCCAGCTTCCGAGTGCCGGTGGTGGATAGCACCGGTGCCGGCGATGCCTTCACCGCAGGCTGGTTGCATTGCCTCTGCGCCCGGGCCCACTGGGATCTGGAGCAGCGCCTGCGATTTGCCAGCGCCTGTGGCGCCCTGGTTTGCCAAGGGGCCGGCGCCATCGATCCCCAACCCAACGAGCTGGCGGTACTGGCATTTCTGGCGGCGACTGCGGGCTCGAGCTGAGCGCTCAGAGCTCAGGCGCCAGGGGCTGGCTGGCATCCCATGGTGGGCTGGGGGGCCAAAGCCGGGCCAGTCGGCCCCGATCCGGATCGCTGGCATCGAGCAACTGCAATTGCAGCCGCCAGGCCCCCTGCGGCGGCCCACTCAAGCGCTGGGGCCATTCCACCGCCAACAGGGCCCCGAGATCTCGGGCGATCTCCTCCTCCTGGGCGAACAGCTCATCGGCGGCGGCGGCTTGCTCCAGGCGATACAGATCCAGGTGCACCAAGGCAGAGCGCTGGCCGCAATCACTTTGGCCGCAATAGTGCTGGGCCAAGGCAAAGGTGGGGCTGGTAATCGGCTCGGCGATGCCCAGGCCGGCGGCGAGGCCCTGCACCAAGCAGGTCTTTCCGGCACCGAGGTCGCCCTCCAGCAACAGGGTGAGCGGTGGAGCCAGCAGTTCCTCGGCCAGGTGACGCCCCAGGGCCCAGGTGGCTCGCACATCCGCCAGCCGCCATTCCCGGCCCCTAATCCAATTAGTGGCTGGTGGCCCAGCAGTAATGGCTGGTGGCCCAGCCGTAACCGATTCCATCGCTGTAGATTGCCCTAACGCGAGCCCGAAGCCTCGGCGTCTCTGCAGATATTTACCAACCCGGCTCTGCGCTAGTCACCGTCAGGCCCTCTTCCTTAGGGGGAAGCGGCTGCCAAGCGGCGACTGTGCAGCTGCCCACCGTCTCTTCTTCTGGAGTCAATTCCCATGGTGGCCTCCCCCACTAGCCCTGCCGTCCTGGCACCCCCCGCGACCTACGTGATCGCCGATCTAGCGCTGGCCGACTGGGGCCGCAAAGAAATCGCCATTGCCGAAACCGAGATGCCGGGCCTAATGGCCCTGCGCAGTAAATATGGCGCCGATCAGCCTCTCAAGGGCGCCCGGATCGCCGGTTCCCTGCACATGACGATTCAGACAGCGGTGCTGATCGAAACCCTCACCGCCCTGGGGGCCGAGGTGCGCTGGGCCAGCTGCAATATCTTCTCCACCCAAGACCACGCCGCCGCCGCGATTGCGGCCGCCAATATTCCGGTTTTTGCCTATAAGGGCGAAAGCCTTGATGAGTACTGGGCCTTCACCCACCGCATTCTGGAGTGGGGCGATGGTGGCACCCCCAACATGATCCTCGATGACGGTGGCGATGCCACTGGTCTGGTGATCCTGGGCACCCGGGCCGAGAGCGATCTCAGCGTGCTCGACCACCCCTCCAACGAGGAAGAGACGGCTCTCTTCAACTCAATTCGCCAGAAGCTGGCCGCCCAGCCCGGCTTCTATTCCCGCATCCACGCGGCTATCCAGGGCGTCACCGAGGAAACCACCACGGGTGTGGCCCGTCTCTATCAACTGCAAAAGAGCGGCGAGCTGCCCTTCCCGGCCATCAACGTCAACGACTCTGTCACCAAGAGCAAGTTCGACAACCTCTACGGTTGCCGCGAATCCCTGGTGGATGGCATCAAGCGCGCCACCGATGTGATGGTGGCTGGCAAGGTGGCCCTGGTGTTGGGCTATGGCGATGTGGGCAAGGGGTCTGCCCAGTCGCTCCGCGGTCTGGGGGCCACGGTGATGGTGGCGGAGATCGATCCGATCTGCGCCCTGCAGGCCGCCATGGAGGGCTACCGGGTGGTCCGCTTGGATGACGTGGTGGCGGATGTGGACATCTTTGTGACCGCAACCGGTAACTTCCAGGTGATCCGCCACGAACATCTGATCCGGATGAAGGATCAAGCGATTGTCTGCAATATCGGTCACTTCGACAACGAAATC
>DGYA01000129.1:10525-24751 GCA_002396505.1 Cyanobacteria bacterium UBA5018
CTCGCTCAAGCAGTACCCCTGGGACAACATCAAGCCCCAAGTGGATCACATCCTGCTGCCCAGCGGCAACAAGATCATCCTGCTGGCAGAAGGGCGTCTGGTGAACCTGGGCTGTGCCACAGGCCACCCCAGCTTCGTGATGAGCAACTCATTCACCAACCAGGTGTTAGCCCAAATCGAACTGTTCACCAAGGGTGATCAGTACACCAAGCAGGTTTATGTGCTGCCCAAGCACCTAGACGAGATGGTTGCTCGCCTGCATTTGGAGAAAATCGGCGCCAAGTTAACCGAACTATCCCAGCAACAGGCCGACTACATCAGCGTGCCCGTACAAGGCCCCTACAAGCCAGACCACTACCGCTACTGATCTTCTGCCTATCTTCTGCTGATCTTCTATTAATCCGGGGCGGGGCCACTAGATCGCTTGCTAAACTTACCAGCGGCCTAATAGCTTAGCCAGCAGAAGCCCTAGCAAGTCAGCACTAGGCCTGCGGCCTTTCGCAGACCTAGTGCTCTGTGCCAGAGGATAAAGTAATTAATTAAGGTCACCTCGAAAAATCCCCATTAGGCTCCTGCTAGTCAGAGGCAAGCAAGCCGCTGTAACGCTTCTTGTGTGATGTGTCAGTGAGATCTGGGATTTTTCGAGGTGCCCCTGCCCAGGATTTCCCTGGTCAAGACAGGGCCAGCCAGCAAGCTGGAGCCAGCCACAAGCGAGAGCTGGTAAATCAGGCTCAGAACGGCACTTCTTCCTCGCTGGGTTCGCCGCCGCCATAGCCACCACCGGCAAAGTTGCCTCCCCCGGCCGCCGGATCGCGCTTGGAGCCGAGCAGTTCAAGGCGATCGACGCGGATCACCGGTTTAGTGCGCTCCTCACCGCTAGCGCGGTCGGTCCAGCGGTCGAGCTTGAAGCTGCCGATGATGCCCAGCAAGGTGCCTTTGCGCACATAATCGGCGGCCACTTGGGCCTGCTTGCCCCAGATCTCCAGGTTGAACCAGTCGGGCTCATCGTCGCGGCTGCGGCGATTGACGGCCATGGTCAAGTTGGCAACCATGCTGCCGGATTCGAAGTAGCGCACCTCGGGATCGCGGCCGGCACGGCCGACGAGGGTGATGGAATTGACGCCCATGGCAGTCTCCTGTGGATGTAGTGGTGGGTGTAGTTGGTGGCGGAATGAAGCCCTGGAGCCAGCTTGGCTCCAGACTCGGTTTGCAGACCAGATTGGTTTGCGAACCAGACAGGCGCAGACCCGATCGGTTTGCTGACCCGACAGGTGCAGGCCAGGTAGGGGTGCAGGCCAGGCAGGCTCAGGCCGGGCGGATTTGCGAACCAGACAGGTGCAGGCCAGAAAGGCGCAAACCATGATGGAGCAAACCTTGATGGAGCGGTGCTGTCAGCAACTGCTTCCTGGTCTGTGGGTCCAGCTCGCCTTGGCTTAGATGGCTTTTGGCTGGCTGGCATTGGTTGGCTGGCATTGGCTGGCTGGCCTTGGCTGGCATTGGCCTGGGGCCCGGGGCCCGGGGATAAGCCCTGGGCTGATGGCGCCCCTCCAGCGCCGCTTCTCTGCCACCACCAGGAGAGTGCCACCGCCAGGAGCATCTGTAACACCCACCTATGATCGATCTCTTGAAGGCCGGTCAGCAGTGTTTTTCCGTCGGTTTCAGTTCTCCCGCGACATCGGCATCGACCTGGGGACAGCCAACACCTTGATGTACGTGTCCGGCAAGGGCATCGTGCTGCAGGAGCCCTCGGTGGTGGCCCTCGACCTGGAGCGGGGCGTGCCCCTGGCGGTTGGCGATGAAGCCAAATTGATGCTCGGCCGTACCCCCGGCAACATCCGCGCGGTGCGACCGCTGCGCGATGGCGTGATCGCCGATTTCGACGCCGCCGAACAGATGATCAAGACCTTCATCCAAAAGGGCAATGAAGGGCGCGGCATCGTGGCGCCCCGCCTGGTGATCGGCATCCCCAGCGGCGTCACCGGCGTGGAGCGCCGGGCGGTGCGCGAGGCGGGCCTGGCGGGGGCCCGCGAGGTGCATCTGATCGATGAGCCGGTGGCCGCCGCCATTGGAGCCGGGCTGCCGGTTACCGAACCGGTGGGCACGATGATGGTGGATATCGGCGGTGGCACCACCGAAGTGGCGGTGCTCAGTCTCGGCGGCACTGTGTTAAGCGAGTCGGTGCGGGTGGCGGGCGACGAACTCAGCGACGCCATCGGCATCTATCTCAAGAAGGTGCACAACCTGGTGGTGGGCGAGCGCACGGCTGAGGAGATCAAGATTCGGATCGGCTCGGCCTTCCCCGATGACGACCACGACAACACCTCCATGGATGTGCGTGGCCTGCACCTGCTCAGTGGCCTGCCCCGCACCATCAATGTGCGCGCCGGCGACATCCGCGAAGCCATGGCCGAGCCCTTGAACGTGATCGTTGAAGCGGTGAAGCGCACCCTGGAGCGCACCCCGCCCGAACTGGCGGCCGACATCGTCGATCGCGGCATCATGCTGGCTGGTGGCGGTGCCATGGTGCGCGGCATCACCGACCTGATCAGTCACGAGACCGGCATCCTCACCCATGTGGCCGAGAATCCACTGCTCTGTGTGGTGAACGGCTGCGGCATGGTGCTGGAGGACTACAAGCGCCTCGAACGCGTGCTCGATACTCCCGACTTCGTGCGTCAGTCGCACTGATTCCAATGCAGGCCGGCCGCGGCTTTCGATTCGGGCAGCTGCGCTCCCTCGGCCGACTCTGGCCCTGGTTGTTGCTGCTCGTGGCCCTGCTGGGGGTGCGCCTCAGCAAGGGGGCCCCGCTGGCCGATGCCTATGCCCTGCTGAGCAGACCGTTTTGGCCCGGCAGCGCCCAGAGTGAATGGCTGCGCTCGGCCCAGCAAATCGATCAACAGAGCCAGCTGCTGCAGCTGCAGAGCGACAACACTCGCCTGCGGCGCCTGCTGCAGTTGGCGGGGGCCGATAACAGCTTGATTGGGGCCGCCGTGATCTCTCGGCAGACCTCCGGCTGGTGGCACCAGCTGCTGATCGGCAAGGGCTCCCTCGACGGCGTCAGCGTCGGCGCCGCCGTACTCGCCCCCGGCGGGCTGCTGGGACGGGTTGCCTCCACCACCCCCACCACCGCCGCCGTGCAGCTGCTCAGCGACGACGGCAGCCGGGTGGGGGTATGGGTACTGCGGATCCGCCGCCATGGCCTGCTCACCGGCCTGGGCACAGCGAGGCCAGTGCTGCGCTTTCTGGAGAAAGACCCCGGCGTGCGGCCCGGCGATGTGGTGGTCACCTCTCCCGCCAGCACCCTGGTGCCGCCCAACATCACCGTTGGGGTGGTGCAACATGTCGACGACCTGGCGGTGCCGGCCAGCGAGGCGGTGGTGCAGCTCAGCGCCCCGGTGGAGTCCGTGGACTGGGTTCAGGTGCGCCGGGGGGGGCGCTGATGGCGGCGCTGCATCGCCACAGTTGGTGTGGCGCCACGGCATTGATGGTGCCGCTACTCACCCTGGCTGCTCCTCAGCTGCTCAAGCTCGATGGCGTGGCGCCAGCCTGGGCGGTGCTCTGGCTGCTGCCCTGGGCCCTGGTGGATGGGCCGGTCTCCGGCACCGTGGCCGGGGTGGCTCTGGGGCTGGCCCTGGACAGCCTGCAGCTGGGACCGGCCAGTGAACTGCCCGCCCTGGCGTTACTGGGTTGGTGGTGGGGCCGCATCGGCCGCCAGGGGCCGCCGATCGAGCGCAGTTTCAGCCTCGGTTTACTAGCGCTGCTCGGCTGTCTGCTGCTCAACTTGAGCCTGCTGGTGCCAAACGCCTGGCGCGGTGAACTGGGCTGGAGCCAGCTGCAGACCCTGCTCGCCCAAACCCTGCTCACGGCCCTGTTGGCACCGATGCTCTGTTCCCTGCAGCTGTTGTTGTGGCGCCAGCAGACCGCTGGCCCCAAGGGTTAATCGATGCTTCTCCCCAGGCGCCACCTGCTGAGGCTGCTGGCCACTGGCTCGGCCGCCACCACCCTGGCCGCCGCCGGCTGCCTGCGCCAGGGCCCAGGCGGCGGGTCGGCTGGTGATGGGCCGGTGGGTGACGGGCCGGCTTACGGGCCTGCTGGTGATGGGCCTGCTGGTGGCACAGAAATCAATTTCTGGAGCCTGGATCTGGCTCCAAAGTTCAACGACACCATCGAGGCGGTGATCGCCGCCTGGGAGAGCCAGCATCCGGGCATGAGGGTGCGCTGGACCGACGTGCCCTGGGCCCAGGTGGAGCGCAAGTTGTTGGCGGCGGTATTCGCCCGCACCGCGCCCGATCTGGTGAATTTGAACCCCCCCTTTGCCGCCAATCTGGCCAGCAAGGGGGGGCTGCTCGATCTGGAGCCGCTGCTGCCCCCCGGCGCCCCCCAGAGCTACCTGCCGGCGATTTGGCAGGCCGGTAGCCAACAGGGCCAGCAGTTCGCCATCCCCTGGTACCTGACGGTGCGGATTTCGATGGCCAACCGGCGCCTGCTGCAGCAGGCCGGCTGCGAGGCGCCACCGCGCCATTGGCGGCAGCTGCCGGCCTTCGCGGAGCGGATCAAGCGGCGTACGGGCCGCTATGCCCTGTTTGTGACGGCGGTGCCGGATGACTCCGCCGAGCTGCTGGAAATCCTGGTGCAGATGGGGGTGCAGCTGCTGGATGAGCGGCGTCGGGCGGCTTTCGACAGCCCGGCGGGCCGCCAGGCATTTGGCTTCTGGAGCGATCTCTACCGCCGCGGCCTGCTGCCCCAGGAGGTGGTGAGCCAGGGCTATCGCCGGGCCATCGAGCTCTATCAATCCGGCGACCTGGCTCTGGTGGCCACCGGCCCGGATTTTTTGCGCAACCTGCAGACAAACGCTCCAGGCATCGCCGCCGTCACCGAACCCCATCCGCCGATCACCGGCGACAGCGGCATTCGCAGCGGGGTGAGCAACGTGGCGGTGATGAATTTGGTGGTGCCTCGCCAGAGCGCCGTGGCGGCGGCGGCCGTCGATTTCGGCCTGTTCCTCACCAACGCCGCCCACCAACTGGCCTTCGCGGAGCAGGCCCGGGTGCTGCCCTCCTCCAGCAGCGCCCTAAGCCAGCTGCAGCGTCAACTGGACCGAGAAGCGCTCAGTCCCGGTGCTGAGGGGCTGGTGCATCGGGCCCGGCTGCTATCGGCTCAAACCCTGGCCCGGGCCCAGGTGCTGGTGCCGGCGATGCCGGGGGTGAAGCGGCTGCAGGCAATTGTCTATACCCAGCTGCAGCGGGCGATGTTGGGCCAGGTGAGCAGTGACAGGGCCCTGGCCACCGCCGCCGCCGAGTGGAATCTCTATGCCAAGGCCCGCTGGCCCTGATCGGTCAAGGCCCGCTGGCCTGTTATGCCAAAGGCCGATTGGATTGATGTCCATTCCATGACATGCCAAGGCCGTTTGGCCGGTTGGCCTGATGCCCAGTCCATGACCTGCCTGGTTCCTGATGCCAAAGGCCCGCTGGTGCTGATATTTCCGGCGCCGAGGCTCTGCCCCCAGGGCGGCGCGGATAAGCAGCAAAACCGCAGCGCTCGCTGGGCTGGCAAAACTTTGCTGGCAAAAATTAATTGGCAAATATTGGCCACTTAAAAATTCACTGGCGAAAAGCTGCCCGACGAAAAGCGTTCCGGAGAAAGGCTTTCTGTAGAAAAGCTTAAATGTGCCCAAATCGCCCCATTGGCGGGGTTTCTGAGGGGTGACCCAAGCCCTTGCCGAGGGGTATGGTTGCGATTCTTCACCCCGGCGATGGCTAGATGCACGCTGACGACGGCTCCAGTCAGCTCTCCGCCGCGCCCAGGGCGACCCTGCTGATTGTCGACGACGAAGCAGCGGTGCGCCGGGTGCTGGTGATGCGCCTGCAGCTGGCCGGCTACCGGGTGGTCTGCGCGGAAGACGGAGAAGAGGCGCTGACGCTCTTCCATCAGGAGCAACCCGATCTGGTGGTGCTCGACGTGATGCTGCCCAAGTTGGATGGTTTTGCCGTCTGCCGGCGACTGCGGGCCGAATCCTGTGTGCCGATCATCTTTCTCACGGCCCTGGATAACGTGGCCGAGCGGGTTTCAGGCCTGGATCTAGGGGCCGATGACTACCTGCCCAAACCCTTTAGCCCCAAGGAGCTGGAGGCCCGCATCGCCACGATCCTGCGGCGGATGGGCAAAGGCGCTGCCGTCACTGAACCCCGCGAGCAATCCAATGGCACCGGGGTGATGCGGCTGGGCGACCTGGTGGTCGATACCAACCGCCGCCAGGTGACCCGCGATGGTGAGCGCATCGCCCTCACCTACACCGAATTCAGCCTGTTGGAGCTGCTGTTCCGCGAACCCGGCCGGGTGGTGCCCAGGGCCGAGATCCTCGAACAACTCTGGGGCTATCCGCCCCGCCGCGCCGCCGACCTGCGGGTGGTGGACGTCTACGTGGCCCGCCTGCGCGGCAAGCTCGAGCCCGATCCCCGCAATCCCGAACTGATCCTCACGGTGCGGGGCACCGGCTACGCCTCCCAGCGCATGGGTGAACTGGCCCTCTCGGCGGTGGGCTGAACGGGCCTCTAGCCAGCCGCTAGGGGGCCGATATCGGGCCGATCGGGAAACGAAAACATCGCCGGCCAGGTTTGACCGTCCTGCAGGATGGCTCCTGCTGAGATCCCCGCATCCGTGTCTGAGCTGCGTGAGACCCGCCTGGAGAAAGGCAAGGCCCTGGCAGCTCTAGGCCAGGGGCCCTACGCCCTGCGCTTCCAACCGAGCCACAGCACCGCGGCCCTGCAGCGAGACCACACCGACCTGGCCAACGGCGAGGAACGAGAGCTGGAGGTGGCGGTGGCCGGCCGGGTGATGACCCGTCGGGTGATGGGCAAGTTGGCCTTTTTCACCCTGGCCGATGAATCCGGCCCGATCCAGCTCTACATCGAAAAGGCCACCCTGCAGGCGGCCCAGCCCGACAATCCTGAGGTTTTCGCCCAGCTCACCTCCCTGGTGGATGCCGGCGATCTGATCGGCGTGCAGGGCAGCCTCAAGCGCACCGACCGGGGCGAGTTGTCGGTGAAGGTGAAGGGCTGGTCGATGCTCAGCAAGAGCCTGCAGCCCCTGCCCGACAAGTGGCACGGCCTGGCGGACGTGGAGACCCGCTACCGCCAGCGCTATCTCGACCTGATCGTCTCGCCCCAGACCCGCGAGACCTTCCGCCGCCGCGCCCTGGCCGTGAGCACCATGCGCCGCTGGCTGGATGGGCGAGGCTTCCTGGAGATTGAAACCCCGGTGCTGCAAAGCGTGCCGGGCGGCGCCGATGCCCGGCCCTTCGAGACCCACCACAACGCCCTCGATCTACCCCTCACCCTGCGCATCGCCACCGAGCTGCACCTGAAGCGGCTGGTGGTGGGCGGTTTTGAGCGGGTGTACGAGCTGGGTCGCATCTTCCGCAACGAGGGGGTGAGCACCCGCCACAACCCTGAGTTCACCTCGGTGGAGATCTATCAGGCCTATGCCGACTACACCGACATGATGGAGCTCACCGAACAGCTGATCGCCGAGGTGTGCCAGCAGGTGTGCGGCGGCACCCGGATCAGCTATCAGGGCACCGAAATCGAGCTGACGCCCCCCTGGCGCCGGGCCACCATGCATTCGCTGGTGCAGGAGGCCACCGGTCTGGATTTCACGGCCTTCACCAGCCGCGAACAGGCCGCTGCCGCCATGGAAGCCCTGGGCCTGGAGACGCCTGCCCTGGCGGATTCCGTTGGCCGCCTGCTGGTGGAGGCCTTCGAGCAGCGGGTGGAGGCCAGCCTGATCCAGCCCACCTTCGTGCTCGATTATCCGGTGGAAAACTCGCCCCTGGCCCGCGCTCACCGCAGCAAACCGGGCCTGGTGGAACGCTTCGAGCTGTTCATCGTGGGCCGCGAAACCGCCAATGCCTTCAGTGAGCTGATCGATCCGGTGGACCAGCGCCAGCGGCTGCTGGCCCAGCAGGAGCGCCGGGCCGCGGGCGATCTGGAGGCCCAGGGCGTGGACGAGGACTTCCTCCTGGCCCTGGAGGTGGGCATGCCCCCCACCGGCGGCCTGGGCATCGGCATCGACCGGCTCGTGATGCTGCTCACCGACAGCGCCTCGATCCGCGACGTAATCGCCTTCCCCCTGCTGCGACCAGAGACCAAAACCAGCCAGCGGCTAGAGGCCGACTCCCCCAGCTGACTCCCCCAGCTGATCAGGATCTGGTAGCAGCTGCTCGGCGCGCCCCCTAGCCCCGCAGGATCCGTGCGGGCCAGCGGATCGGGAGAGGATCGGTTGCAGTGGGATAATTCTCGGGAGTGAGCAATCTCCCCCAGCCGGGTACCAATTCCATGAGCGGTGAGCGCGTTGGTTTTCGCTTTCAACACGCCGACGCGGTGGTGAAGCGCAACCCCCAGGGCCGCTCCCGTCGCGGTTGGGTGATGGAGCCGGTGGAGCAGACCACCAGTAGGGGCACCAAGATGCCGGCCTATCGAATCCGCTGGCGTGATAGTGAACGCCCGGAGATCGTGTTGCAGCACATGCTTATTGCCGATCCCGACCCCACCCCGCCCCCCGAGGGCGTCAGCCTGATGCCCCCGGCCCCCAAGGCTTGATTTCAGTCTTAATTGGATCCCAGCCTGTCTAAACAGGCTCTGTTTACGGGCACTCTGTCAAACACCCACTGGATTACATGGGCTAGAGACTGGACTTGGCGCTCCAATCAGCACCTTCATAATTCAGGGCTCTGATCAGCGCATCAGGCTCGATCATCAAGACCTCAGGCTCCATCAGCAGATCAATATTCAGAGCCGCAATAAATTTAGGCCCGCATAGCGTTCGAAATCGCCGTCCAGGCTAACCAGCCTCCAACCATTCACTATTGCCACCGCCGCCAGATGGGCATCGGTGCAGTGACGCGAGGCCAAGCTGCCCTTGCGCAGCAGAGCTTGGAACACCTCCCAACTATCGGTGGGTTCACCGCCAAAGCCCACGCCGGGCTGCTCACATAGCCGTTCCAGCACCTCGCCAGCGGCCTGGGGCGTGAGGCTGGCCTCGCCCATCACCCCCGCGTGACAGAGCAGGCGCACCAGCCCCAAGGCCGTGCTGGTGCAAAGCACCACCCGCCCACCTGCCTCCAGCTGCCAGTAATGACGAGCGCGCAGGTGCTGGGGATGCAGTGGCCACACCAGGGCTAGCCACACGTTCAAATCCGGCAGGTCGATTATCAAGGTGCTGATCTCAAGGTTCCAGCAGAAGGTTCCAGCAGGCCGAACAGGCCGGCATTGCTGAGCATCTCCGGGGCGATGGCCAGGGGTTTGGCCAGCAGGGTGGGCAGGGCGTCGCTGTTGCGACTGCTGCCGGAGGGGCTGGAACTGGCGATCAACCCCTCCTCCACATAGCGCTGCAACAACTGCTTCATCGGCACGCCCTCGATGGCGGCTCGGGCCTTGAGCCGGGCAAACAGGGAATCCGGCAATTCCAGACTGGTTCGCATTGGCTCAGGCTAGGCCGCTTTGGCTGTAATGCGGTAGATGCGCTGCGGCCATGGCAGCACAATTTGCAAACCGTTGCCTGCCAAGCCGCGCCTGGCTTGCCAGCCGAGGCAATGATCGGTCTTCTTTGATACGGTAATTTTCGGCCAATCTGAATATCCGACCATCTTGAAGAGATGGGGGTCTTGACTGGCCCCAGGCTCCCCTAAATGGATAAGCCTGCGTGGGTAAACCTGCATAGCTAAGTCTGCATGGGTAAAATGAGTAACTTAAGGATAAGCTGAGCAGCTTAAGGGTAAAGTGAGCAGCTTAAGGGTAAAGTGAATAGCTTAAGGGCAAGGTGAATAGCTTAAGGGTAAGGTGAATAGCTTAAGGGTAAGGTGAATAGCTTAAGGGTAAGATGAATAGACTAAGGGTAAAGTGAATAGCTAAATTGCAAGCCTCGCCTGGTCATCACCCTCGCCCCCGCGTCAACCCTGGCGCTGCCTGAGGGATTCCAGCTGCTGTTCGGCCTCAAAGGCGGCCCAGGCCTGTTCCAATTCATCGAGGTTGCCCCCGGGCTGGGCACTGGCTGGTGTCGATTGTTCCGCCACCACCAGGGCCTGCAGAGCTGCCTCCACGTCGGCAAACTGCTGTCCCAGCTCAGCTAATTGACTCCAACTTTCGCGTCCCCGCTCCATCAAAGTTGTTAGATGGGCTTCGGCCCGCTCGGCTAAGGGCTCGGCGCCGGCCGCCCTGGCCCGCTGCACCCGCTGGCGCCAGGAGCGAATCTCCTCGGCCAGGGTGAGCAGTTGTTGGCGCTGTTGTTCGGCCTGGCGCTGCAGCCGGCCGCGCTCTCCCACCAGGTTGGCCTGCCGGTCGCGGGCTTCCTGTTCCTGTAGCAGGGCCTGCTGGGCTGGATTGGCCGCCAGGAAATTGGCCAATTCGCGCTCCAGCCGCGCCTCTAGCTGCTCCCACCAGTCGTTCATGGCGCCGTTGGCCCCTCACCGGGGGCGTAGGTGATCAGCGGTGCTTCGATTTCCTGCCGCAGGGGGGTGATCGCCGCTTCGCGGGAGATCAGCAACAGCTGGGTCAACCGGGCAACGGCGCCCTCGCCCAGATCCTGCTCGCCGATGCGATCAAAGGCGCGGCTGTAGAGCGTCTCCAGTTCCGTGATCAGCTCCTGCCTCACCTGCAGCATGGCGGAGCGTTTCTGTTCGCGGCTCATCTCACTCAGCGTTGCTGGCAAGAGTCTCGCGCCGCCAGCAACACCAGGGAGAGGTCGCCGCCAGGATCGCTCCAGCGCCGCACCAACCGCCAACCAGCAACGGCGGCCAGGGCCCCAAAAGCCTCCGGGCTGTATTTAACGCTGAATTCGCTAATCAGTGCCTCGCCGGCGGCAAAGGGCCAGCTGCTGCCAGCGAGCTGCACAAGCTGGTCGCAGCGGCTGACCAGGGCCATGGCAATGCGGCTCTGCTCTGGCTGCCAGCGAGCTCGATAGTGGAATTTATCCGGATCAAAGTTGCCCTGCAGGTCGCGGTTCAGCCGCACCAGCAAATTCTTGGCAAAGGCCGCCGACACGCCCGCCGCATCGTCGTAGGCCGCCTCCAGGCGCGCCTGGGGCTTGGGGTGATCGATGCCGATCAACAGCAGCCCATCGGCCCCCAGCAGCTGGGCGAACTGGCGCAGCAGCTGTTGCGCCTCCGCCGGGGTGAAGTTGCCGATCGAACTGCCCGGATAGAAGCCCAACCGCCGCTGGCCGTCGAGCAGGGGGTGGGCGGGCAGCCGAGCCATGGCGCTGTAGTCGCCGCAAATGCCCAACACCGGCACCCGGGGATGGCAGGCCTGGCGCTGCTCACAGGCCGCCGCCAGATGTTCAGCGCTGATGTCGAGGGCGACGTAGGCGGCGGGCTGGAGGGCATCTAGCAGCGGCCCCGCCTTGCGGGCATTGCCGGCGCCAAACTCCACCAGCGTGCCGGGCCCCAAGGCTGCGGCCAGCTCCGGGGCCAGCTCCTCCAACAGGGCCGTCTCGGTGCGGGTGAGGCTGTACTCGGGCTGCTCGCAGATTTGATCGAACAGGCGCGATCCCTCCGCGTCATAGAGCAGCCAGGCGGGCAGTTGCCGCGGCCGAGAGGCCATCCCCCGCAACACCAGCCGGCGCAGGTCGGCCGGCTCGGGGTGGAGATCGATCAGCTCTGGGGCGATCGCCAGGGTCATGGGGGTCATCGGGGTCATCGGGCCTCCTGGGCCAGCCTCAGCCCCGCCGCCTGCCAACGACTGGCCGGCGGGAAGAAATTGCGATAGGTGAGTCGTTCATGCCCCTCGGGGGTGAGGAAGCAACTGCCGCGTAACACCATCTGGGAACTCATGAACTTGCCGTTGTATTCCCCCACCGCCCCCGGGGCGGCGACGAAGCCTGGATAGGGCCGGTAGGGGCTGGAGGTCCACTGCCAAACCAGGCCAAAGGCCTGGGGCAGCTGGGGGGCCATCAGCTCCCACTCGGCCTCGCTGGGCAGCCGGGCCCCGGCCCAGCGGGCATAGGCGTCGGCCTCAAACCAGCTCAGGTGACGCACCGGCGCCTGGCCCCAGCGGGGCCGGCGGCCCGCCAGGGTGAATTCAGCTTCATCGCGCCAGTAGCGCGGGGCCTGCCAGCCCCGCTGCCGCATCAGCGCCCAGCCCTCGCTCAGCCACAGTTCCGGCCGCCGGTAGCCCCCCGCGGCGATGAAGGCCCCGTACTCGGCGTTGGTAACCAGCTGGGAGGCGATGGCGAAGGGTTCCAACCACTGGCGATGGCGGGGTGCCTCGTTGTCGAAATGGAAACCAGGGTCAGGATTACAGGCCAACTTCCCAGAGGCCAATTCCCCACCACCCAACTCCCCAAAGCCCAGTTCCACCAGGCCGCCGCCATGGCTCAGCCAAGCGGTTGAGCCCCTCGAGTCCTGGGCCGCCTGGAAGCGCAGTTCGGGTTCGTCGCCGTAGGCAGGCTCCAAGGGATTGCGGCTGAAAGCATCGAGCAGGTCCATCAGCAGCAATTCCTGGTGTTGCTGCTCGTGCTGCAAACCCAGTTCGATCAGCTCCAGCCAGGGGGCGGCGGCTGGAGCTGGTTGCTGGGCCAGGGCCGACAGCAGCTGCTGCAGCGCCAGATCCACCCGGCCGCGCCAAGCGAGTACCTCGGCGATCGGCGGCCGGCTGAGCAGGCCCCGCTGGGGCCTGGGATGGCGGGGCCCCACGGCCTCGTAGTAGCTGTTGAACAGATAGGCCCAGCTGGCTGGTGCCGGCTCATAGCTACCCAGCAGGTGAGCAATGGCCGGTTGGCGCAGCAAAAACTGCTCGAAAAACCAGTTGGTGTGGCCGAGGTGCCACTTGGGCGGGCTGGCATCGGCCATGCCCTGGAGGCAGAGGTCCTCGGGCTCCAGGGGGGCGATCAGCTCCCCGGTGCGGCGGCGCACGGCCGCCAACCGCTGAGCGAGCTGGCTGCTGGCCGCAGCTTCCGGGCCGCCAGGGGCCCGGGAGCTATCCACCCGAGTGCCCTGGGGGCTTCCCAGCCCAGGGGCCTGGGGGCGATCCAACCCAGTGCCCTGGGGGATCTGGAGCAAATCGGCGGATTGGCTCAGCGGCGAAAACTCAGACATCGCTCTGGTGTCCAGGCGAGCCTGGTATTTCGACATATGCAGCCATCAACGGCTCTCTTCAGCGGAGACATTAGGCAGCTTGCTTACGATTCGCCCACCGGACATCAACAGGGCAGGCCAAGGCGATGGGTGGCATCACGCAGGGTTTCGTCGGTGCCGTCGGCCACACCCCCCTCATCCGCCTCCACGCCCTCAGTGAGCTCACCGGCTGCGAAATTCTGGGCAAGGCGGAATTCATGAATCCCGGCGGCTCGGTGAAGGACCGCGCCGCCCTGGGAATTCTGTTGGAGGCGGAGCAGCAGGGCCTGCTCAAGCCCGGTGGCACGGTGGTGGAGGGCACAGCCGGCAACACGGGTATCGGCCTCACCCATCTCTGCAATGCCCGCGGCTACAGGGCGCTGATCGTGATTCCAGACACCCAGTCGGCCGAGAAGATCGGCCTGCTGCGCAGCCTGGGGGCCGAGGTGCGCAAGGTGCCAGCCGTGCCTTACCGGGATCCCAACAATTACGTAAAACTCTCCGGTCGCATCGCCGCCGAGACGCCCGGCTCCCTGTGGGCCAACCAATTCGACAACTTGGCCAATCGCCGCGCCCACTACAACACCACCGCCCCGGAGATCTGGCGGCAGACCGAGGGCCGGGTGGATGCCTGGGTGTCGGCCACCGGTACCGGCGGCACCTACGCCGGCGTGGCGATGTATCTAAAGCAGCAAAACCCCGCCGTGCGCTGCGTGCTGGCCGATCCCTGCGGCAGCTCCCTCTACGGCTGGGTCAAGACCGGCGTCCTCAGCGCTGAGGGCAGCTCGATCACCGAGGGCATTGGCAACAGCCGGGTTACGGCCAACCTGGAAGGCGCTCCCATCGATGACGCCGTGCGGATCGACGACCAGTCGGCCCTGGACACCATCTACCAGCTGCTCTGGCAGGAGGGCCTGTTCCTGGGTGGTTCGGTGGGTATCAACGTGGCGGCCGCGGTGGAGACGGCCCGGCGCCTCGGTCCTGGCCACACGATCGTCACCGTTTTGTGCGATAGCGGCGATCGCTACCGCTCGCGCCTCTATGACGCCGACTGGCTTGGCCAGAAGGGCCTCCACCAACCCGAGCGCCTGGGCCAGAGCCAGGGCCAGGGCCAGGGCCAG
>DGYA01000129.1:24920-25441 GCA_002396505.1 Cyanobacteria bacterium UBA5018
GCCAGGGCCAGGGCCAGGGCCAGCTGACTGGAGCCGCCTGATGATCGCGCCCCTGGCCGCACCGGGTCGGCTGATCGCCGAGCGCTACCGCCTGGAGCAGTGCCTCAGCAATGGCGCCCAGGGATCCCTGTGGCGGGCCAGCGATCAGCTGGCGGGCGATGCGCCGCTGGCCCTGCGGCAGCTGGCCGCTCCCCACGACCTGGACCGCGCCGCCGCCCTCTGGCGGCAGCTGCAGGGGGTGCTTCATCCCCAGGTGCCGCGGCTAGGGGCCGCCATTGCCGAGGCGGATCAGCTGTGGCTGGTACGCGAGTGGCAAAGCGGTCGCACCTATCTGGAGCTGCAGCGGGCGCGGGCCGAGCGCCAGCTGGTATTTGGCGCTGGCGAGGTGCTGTTGCTGCTGCGGCAGCTATTGCCAGTGCTGGCGGTGCTGCATGGCCAGGAGCTGGTGCATGGCGATCTTTGCGCCGCCAACCTGCTGCGGCGGGACAGCGACGGACTGCCGGTGCTGCTGGATTTCGGCC
>DGYA01000129.1:25611-25947 GCA_002396505.1 Cyanobacteria bacterium UBA5018
CTGCCGGTGCTGCTGGATTTCGGCCTGGTGTGCGGGCCCGGCTTCGTCACCCCCGGCTACGCGCCGCCGGAACGGCTGCGCAGCCCGCTGCCCGAGCCCTGGATGGACCTGCACTCCCTGGGGGTCACGGCCCTGGTGTTGCTCAGCGGTGAACCGCCGCAGGGGCTGCTGGATCCGGGCAGCCTGGAGTGGCGCTGGCCCGCCTGCCTGGCCAGCGAAGCCCCCCTGCGCCAGCTGCTGGCCCGCCTGGTGGGCGAGGGGGGAGAGCGGCGCTTTGGCTCGGCCAGCGAGGCCCTGGGCGGCGGCCAGGAACAGCCGATGCCCGGCAGCACGGGC
>DGYA01000099.1 GCA_002396505.1 Cyanobacteria bacterium UBA5018
CACCGTAATAATCGCCACCACCACCACCCCCGCCAGCAGCGCCACCGCCATAGCCATCGCTGCCACTACGACGACGACGGGCCCGACCTGAATCGACCGACTCACCACCACCACCTCCTCCACCGGCGGCGGCTCTACCACTGCTGCCATAGCTGCGATCTTCCCAACCGCGGGAGCCGGAACCGCCGTATCCACCACCGCCGCCGCCAGCACCGCCACCGCCGCCATAGCCACCGCCGCCGCCGTAGCCGCCACCGCCGCCACGCTGATAACCACCGCCGCCACCGCGGGGACCACCGCCGCCGCCGCCACCACCACCTGTGCGGGGCTCGGCCTTGTTGATCCGCAGCGGACGGCCCATCAATTCGGCACCTTGAAGGGCCTCAATGGCCTTGGCTTCCATGGTCTCATCAGCCATCTCAACGAAGGCAAAGCCCCGCTTGCGGCCCGTATCCCGTTCCAGGGGCAGGGAACAGGTGGTCACTTCACCAAAAGGCATAAACAATTCCGCCACGTCCTCCTGCTCAGCACGGAAGGGCAGATTGCCAACGAAAATGCTCACTTACTAGGCCGGCCTCCAGGCCGATGTAATGCGGGCCATGGGGCCTCTGACCGATCAAGCCTAGGCCCAAGAGACCCAATTGCCCAGGATCAAGTGCCGAGATGGGAACGCATCTGACTTAACTGAGCTGCCACCTGGGCAAAACCAGTACCTCCTTCGCTGCAACGAGCAGCAACCACTTGGCGCGGCGTGATCGCCTCGAAGATATCGACCGCAAAGGCCGGATGCAGCTGCTGCCAGCGCTCCAGCGGCAACTGGCGCAGCAGAATCCCCTCCGCCAAGCAGCTCTTCACCAAACCACCCACCAGCTGGTAGGCCTCGCGAAAGGGCACCCCCCGCGCCACCAGATAGTCGGCCACGTCGGTGGCATTGGAAAAATCAGAGGCGACCGCCTGCTCCAGTCGCAGCGGCCTGAACTCCAGTCCCTCCTCGAACAGGATCGCCATGGCCTCAAGGCAGTCGAGCACGGTGCGCACCCCGTCAAACAGGGCTTCCTTGTCCTCCTGAAAATCCTTGTTGTAGGCGAGGGGCAGCCCCTTGATCATCGTGAGCAGGCCGATCAGGTGGCCAAACACCCGCCCGCTCTTGCCCCGCACCAATTCGGGCACGTCGGGATTCTTCTTCTGGGGCATCAGGCTGCTGCCGGTGGCACAGCGATCGCTGAGTTGGACAAAGCCAAACTCCTCGCTCGCCCAGAGGATCACCTCCTCGCTGAGCCGGCTGAGGTGCACCAGCACCAGCGACGCCGCCGCCATGAACTCCACGGCGAAGTCGCGGTCGCTGACCGCATCGAGACTGTTGGCATAGATGGTCTCAAAACCAAGCTCCGCGGCGGTGGATCGCCGATCGATGGGCACCGGCGTACCGGCCAGGGCAGCGGCCCCCAGGGGGCAGATATTCACGCGCCGGCGCACATCGGCGAGGCGGCTCCGATCGCGCTCAGCCATCTCCAGATAGGCCAACAAGTGGTGCGCCAGACAGATCGGCTGGGCCCGTTGCAGGTGGGTATAGCCAGGGATCATCACCTCGCTGTGACGCTCCGCCTGGCTGAGCAAGGCCCGCTCGAAACGCACCAATGCCTGGTCGATGGCATCAATCTTTTGCCGCAACCAAAGCCGCAGGTCGGTGCCAACTTGGTCGTTGCGGGAGCGACCGGTGTGCAGCCGCTTGCCCAGGGGACCGAGCAGCGCAATCAAGCGCCGCTCCACCGCAAAGTGGACATCTTCATCGGCCACAGTGGGACAAAAGCTGCCCTCGGCGGCCTCGCGGCGGATTGCCTCCAACCCCTCGATCAAGCCGGCCGCATCGGCCTGGCTGATCACGCCACAGCGGCCGAGCATCCTGGCGTGGGCGATCGAACCGTCGAGGTCCTGATCGAGCAGGGCGATGTCGAAACCGATCGAGGCATTGAAGCGCTCGATCACCGGGTGCAGCCCCTGTTCAAAGCGGTTGCTCCAGGTGTTGGCACTCGCGGCTGAGCCTCCCTGGGATGGGGCCATCGGGGCTTAACGGGCTGATCAGCTCAGCTTGACACTCGCTTTGGCGGCGGCAGCTGCGGCAGCCTCAGCTGCTCGCGCACCTTGAGCACCACCATCGAGGCATCGTCCTCCAGCTGGCGATCATCCCCCACAAAGCGATCCAGGCGAGCAAACAGTTGATCGAGAATCTCCTGGGCGCCGGTGGCCTTGCGGCAAACCTCCGCCAGGGCCCGCTCCAGCCGCTGCTCCTCGAAGCGCTCGCCACTGAAGCCCACCGCCTCGCTGACTCCATCTGTGTAGTAGAGCAGCACATCGCCTGGCTCCAAGACGGTCTGGGCCATGCCATAGGCAACTTGACGCTGCAGGCCGATCAGCAGTCCAGGGGCATCGAGCCGCTGCAGCACTCCCTGCTGGCGCCGCCAGAGCAGTGGCGGATTGTGGGCAGCATTGGCATAGCGCAATAAGCGGCTACGAGGGTGGTAATCCGAATAAAATAAGCTCAAAAAACGATGGGAGTGGTCCAGGTCTTCCTGGGCTATTTCGTTTAGGTCGCGCAGGATGCGATTAGGGGCATGGCCACTGAGCACACCAGCGCGTAACATGCCCCGCAGCATGGTCATCAGCAGGCTGGCGGGTACCCCCTTGCCCATCACATCTCCGATCACCAGCGCCCAGCGCCCCCGCTGGCGGCGAGGGCCCTGCAGCTGGGGCTTGGTGGGGATGAAGTCGTAGTAGTCACCACCCACTTGAAAAGCTGGCCGGCAGCGGGCGGCCAGCTCCACGCCCTCAATCAGCGGGCAATCATCCGGCAGCAACTGGGCCTGGATCTCGGCACCGATGCTGAGCTGGCGATCCAGCCGCTCATGGCGGCGCAATTCCTGGACCAACAGCTCATTTTCTAGCGCTACTGCGGTGAGATCAGCCACCAATTGCAGATGGCGGCGGTGCACCTCACTCCAACTGAAGCCCTCCCTGGCGCTGAACACATAGAGGCGGGCATGGCAGTGGCCGCGGGCCACCACCGAGGTGGCCTCCAGGCGGCCAGCACCCCATAGCCGCTGCAGATGTTGATCTAAATGAGATGTGGCCAGCTGATCACCCGGCTGAATTTGCAGCTCCGCATCGGCTAGGGCCGCCAACTGGCGAACCACGCTGGCGGCGCCTGGGCTGGGAGTGGCCTGGAGGTGGTCCCGCCAGAGGCGGCCATCGGCGTGGAAGACCAGCAGCACCCCCTCTTCGGCCTGCACCAAGCGGGCGGCCACCAGGGTTACCAATTCGAGAAAACGGTTGATATTGGTGCAGCTGCGCAGGGCAAAACCAAGGCTGGCAAGCAGCTCCTGATGGCGGCGCTGCTCATGATTGAGACTGTCAATCAATTGGCGCAGCGAACCGGCCAAGCCCAGAGCCCCCTGGGCCTGGGGAGGCCCTTCTGAATGGGAGGTGGCGGCGGAAGGCAAGCTGCTCAAATCGGAGCGTTCAGAAGCTAAAAACTAGCAATGGTTGGCGAGCAATAGGTTGCCCAATTACACCAATTGAGCAAGAACGCATCACTAGAGCCGCTGGCAAATCAAAACAAAGGCATGGGCGCAGGCCCAGCGGCCATAGGGAGCCTGGAAAATCGCCATGGGCAAATGGCAATCATCAACGCCAGTCATCATCAATTATCCCCCAACAAATAGCCTCAGCAGCGTCCCATGGAGTGAGGTGGGTGCGGTGGGTGCCTTTTATTGGACAGTCTGGGCCCCTGACATAATTAACCCCGGCCGGGGTTTGCCGGGGCTTGCTAAGTTTTGCGAGGCCAGTGCTATCTCCTGGCCGCTGAACGGATGGGGCTTTTGGTCAGTAATCGACGCCGCGCTTGAGGTCTACACCGCGTTCGGCGTAATGCTTGTGGCACACCATTTCCGAATGCACGCTGGCCAAATCGAAGTAGGCGGGGCGGTTTTTGCAGCGGCCGGTGAGGATCACCTCGGTTTCGGTGGGCTTGCGCAGCAGGGTTTGCACGATTGGTTCTACAGGAAGCAGTTCCAGGTCCACCGTTGGATTGATCTCATCAAGGATCACGGTTTTGTAGAGGCCGCTGGAGATCGCGGCGCGAGCGATCTCCCACGCCCGCTCCGCTTCCACATAGTCGATCGGTAACTGTTGGCCGCGCCAGACGATCGCATCGCGGCCGGAGCGCAGATGATCCACCAAGTGGGGATAGCTCTCGCGGAGGGCGGCGATGGCCGCATCTTCCGTGTAGCCGCTGCCCCCCTTTAGCCACTGCAGGATCAGCACTCGATGGCTCTTGTCTTGGCTAATGCCGCGGCCGATCGCCTGTAGCCCCTTGCCCAAAGCGCTGGTGCTCTTGCCCTTGCCTTCTCCGGTGTAGATCTCGATGCCATCGAGACCCTGGGGCTGTTGATCCTCGCCAGCGGCACTGCTCTGGCGGCGGTGGGCCCGCATTTCAGAGTGCAGATCGGCCAGTTGGATCAGGGGGCGCGGTGCACCGCGACCGGTGCAGATCACCTCCATGCCGGCTGGCTTGGCGGCCAGGGTGCGGGTGACCTCATCGATATCCAGCAGGCCCAGATCGAGCACCGGATTCAGTTCGTCGAGCACCACCACCGAATAGAGATCAGAGGCGATCGCCCCTTTGGCGATATCCCAGCCCCGTTGGGCTTCTTTGCGATCGAACTTGCTGGCCTGCTCGGCCGTGAAGAATTCGCCGCGGCCCGTGCGCACCTGGTCGATCAGGTGGGGAAAGCCCTGTTGCAGGGCCTCGATGGCGGCGTCTTCGTCGTAGGCGCGGCCAGGCCCCTTGAGGAAGCGCAGCAACAGCACCCGCGTGCGCTTCTGCTCACAGATGCCCAACCCGATCGTGCGCAGCACCACCCCCAGGGCCGCCTGGCTCTTGCCCTTGCCATCGCCGTCATAGACGTGCAGTTGGCCGTAGGCGCGCTCCTCAGCCCCGGCGGCCGTGCGGATGCCGATGCCCCGGCCCATGGTTCGCTGCTGCGGCCTCTGGGTGCTGCTCATGGGCGGATGCTACCGGCGGCGGCTACCGGCGGCGCCCCTGTTTGGCTTGCCAGGATCCGGCCGTGTCTGGGGCCAAGACCACCGGCGCTGCAGCGGCGAAAGCCGGGCCTAACTCGTTGGCCGGACCCCAGGCTGAGCCAGCCGTTGCCCCAGCTTGTTGGCCAAACTGTTGACTAACTAGTTGGCCCCGTGCTGGCCAAAGCTTTTGGCCCAGCGCTAGCCAAAGCTGCTGGCCAGCCGCTGGGCGAGCCATTGCCCTTCCTGTAGCCCGTTCTTTTACGCTCCCGTGCCCTTCAGTTTGCTGGAAAGTGTCTCCCCGGAGCTGGAAACAGCTCTGCAGCGGTTGCGCCATGCCATCGGCCAGGAGGCGGCGGTGGTGGTGGCCTATTCGGGCGGCGTGGACAGCGCTTTGGTGGCGGCGATCGCCGTGGAGCAGTTGGGGGAGGCGGCCCAGGCGATTACCGGCGTGTCGCCTGCCCTGGCCCCGCACCTGCGTCAGGAGGCGATCGACCAGGCCCGTTGGCTGGGCATTGGCCATCGGCTGATCCCCACGGCTGAATTGGCGGATCCGGCCTATTTCACCAATCCCGCAGAGCGTTGTTACGCCTGTAAGCGCGCTCTGCACGGCCTGTTGGCGCCGATTGCGGCGGCGGCTGGCGCCGCCAGGGTGCTCGATGGGGTCAACCTCGATGATTTGGCCGATCACCGCCCTGGCATCAGGGCCGCCCGCGAGCATCAGGTGCGCTCACCCCTGGCGGAGGCGGGCATCGACAAGCAGGGGGTGCGGCAGCTGTCCAGGGCCCTGGGGCTGCCCTGGTGGGATAAGCCCGCCAACCCCTGTCTGGCCTCCCGTTTCCCCTACGGCGAGCCGATCACCGCCGAGCGGTTGCGGCGGGTGGCCGCCGCCGAAGACTGGTTGCGCAGTCAGGGTTTCCCCGAGTTGCGGGTGCGCAGCCAGGGCCAGACGGCCCGCATTGAATTGCCCCAGGCCCGGCTGGGGCAGGCCCTGCAGCGCTGGGCTGATCCCGGCTTGCGCCAGGAGCTGGTGGAGGCGTTTCGCCGGCTGGGCTTCTCGGCCGTGGGGCTGGACCTGGAGGGCCTGGTGAGCGGCAAGCTCAATCGCGAGCTGGCGGGCAACGATTGACAGATTTTCTATGACAGATTTCCTATTGGGAGTTGACAGAGTTAAAGTCTGCCGCGCGAGTTTGCCGCGATAAGCATGGATGAAGTCCAACGCTTTGTGGTGAATTGATTTGCTCTCAAGGCAAATCCTGAGGCCCGAGTCTGCCGCAAGAAGTATGGATAAAGCACAACTCTTTTTGGCGGATTGATTTGCTTTTGCCGCCTGTCGATTCCCTTGGCAATTCCCTTGGCAATCCCTTGGTGATTTGTTGGCGACTCGCTTGGTAAGTAATTGGCGGATTGCTGGCGATAAGGCAACCGATTGCCTTATCTACTTGTGGACGATCAGTCTACCGTTTTCTTGCTAACCCCATTGGTAAATTCTTTGGCGACCTGTTGGCGATCGGCCTACTGATTCCCTTGGTGATCCCTTGGTGATCCCTGGGTGAACTCCATGGTGATCTACTTGGCGATTGGTGCGGCGCCTGGGGCTGTAGATCTCGAAGGGCCTGTGGGTTGAGATTGCAGATACTCTAAAGCCGAACATTTGAGCTGTGATTCAAATGCTCGGTTATGTTGGTGTGGTTGTGCGGCCCACTTGTTTGTGTGCCGCACTTTATATGTGTGGCCCAGATGTTCAGCTCGCTAGGGCTGGCACCAATTCAACCGAGTGGATTTCCACCGGCTGACGTTCGGCATTTGCTATGGCCGTGGGGGTTTCTCTGCGGAAGCTGGAGAGCTTGTGTTTACTGGCGTTGAGTTCCCGGCGCAGCACTTCACAGGCTCGCTCTGGCATCGTGTGATCGCCGCAGGTAAACACATCCACTGCCGCATAGCCCGATTCAGGCCAAGTGTGGATTGAGATGTGGGATTCAGCCAGCAGGGCCAAACCGGTCACTCCCTGGGGCTCAAAGCGATGGCTGATCAAGTTGAGCAGGGTGGCACCAGCCCGTTTCGCTGCGGCGGTGATGGTGTCCCTGAGGAAGGCCTCATCGTCGAGTTTGGCGCTGTCACAGCCATATAGCTCGAGGATGCAGTGTTTTCCCACCGTGTCGGATACCGGGTGGGAGCTGGATGCTTTGTGGCTGTCAGCTCCGGTCCATCCTGGGTTCGGGTGGAGGCAGGGCAGGCTCTGGATCATCAGATTTCAGCAAACAAGAAACCACCATAGGCGCTCTGTCCAGCCCCATACGAATCGGTTGCCGAAGTGCAGTGATCAGCCTCCCCCCTCCCCAGATCAGCCCCCCAGCTCATGCCCCCAGATCATGCGGCCGAGATCAGGCCCCTGTGATCTGGCCCGTCTCGATGCGAATCACCTGGCTGGCCGCCCGCCAGCCGGCGCTGAACAGGTCCACATGGGTGGCGCTCACCAGGCACTGGTGACCCTGGCCCACCGCTTCCAGCAGCCTTTGCTGTCGCTGCGGATCCAGTTCCGCCAGCACGTCGTCGAGCAGCAGCAGCGGGGGCTCCCCCAGCACCTGCCCCACCAGCTCCAGTTCCGCCAGCTTTAAGGCCACCACCAGGGTGCGCTGCTGGCCCGCCGAGGCGTAGCGCCGGGCCAGCTGGCCCGCCAGCATTAGCTGCACGTCGTCGCGGTGGGGTCCCACAGTGCACTGCCCCAGCCGCATTTCCTGAGCGCGTTGGGCCAACAGCTGGTCGGCCAGGGCCCCCCGCCAGGTGGCCTCATCGGCATCGTCTGCAGCTGTTTCGGCGCTAGCTGCAGCTGGGGCGCCGCCCAGGGAGGTGCCACTGCGGTAGCGGAGTTCCAGGGCTTCCTGACCGCCCCCCAGTTGCCGCTGCCATTGTTGAGCCAGTGGTGCAAGTCTGCGCAGCGCCCGGGCCCGCCGCCGGTGTAGTCGGGTGCCAACTACAGCCATTTGTAGATCAAAGGCGTCGAGCAGGCCGGCCAGCGCCGCCCCATTGAGGTTGCGACCGGGGTCGCGACGCAGCAATTGGCTCCGCTGGCGCAGCAGGCGTCCATAGCGGCTGAGCAGTTCGCCGTAAAGGGGTTCGAGTTGCAGCACCACCCGATCGAGCCAATGGCGCCGCAGGGCTGGTTCACCCCGCACCAGTTCCAAATCCAGGGCGCTGAAGCCGACGCAGCGCAGCGAAGCCAGCAGGTCTAGTTGGCGCTCCAGGGGCTTGCCATTGCGTTGGGCGCTGCGGCCACCGCTGCGGCGCAGCTCCAGTTGCAGCAGATCACCCGTCGCGGTGCGGGCCCGCAGCAGGCTGCTGGGTTGCCCGTGGCGGATCAGGTCGCGATCTGAACTGCAGCGGTGGGAGCGCAGGCTGCCCAACAGTTCCACCGCTTCCAACAGATTCGACTTGCCCTCGCCATTGCTGCCCACCACCAGCAGCCGGGGCGCCTCCACCAGCAGCTCCAGCCGAGGGATGTTGCGGAATTGCTGCACCTCCAGGCGCTCCAGCCGGATCGGACAGCCGATGGGTTTGCGCGACGGCGAGCGGTTAAGCTAGGAGATGCGTGGCGAAGCCAATTTCGGCAGGGCTGCGCCGACGGGTATTTCCCGCCGATGGGCATGTAGCTCAGCTGGATAGAGCGTCAGATTCCGGTTCTGAATGTCGGGGGTTCGAATCCCTCCATGCTCGTATCATCTCCAATGTCAGGAAAACTATCATCTTGGGAGTTAACCCTGGGCGACAATTACCTGGTTGGATAATCCTCTGGTTTTGTGCCAGGGGTTTCAAAGAGCACCCTAAATCCTTTGCCGGTTTTGCTAACCGGCTTTTTTATGGTCAATCCAGTATGGGAAGTTTCTTGTGGACAGCCCCTGGTTTTGAACCTGATGCGAACCAAGGGCATCGGCATCGCTCCAGCCGGATGGTCAATTTTCAGGGCTTCCCTAAAGCCAAAACCGAAGTTATAGCTGGGAATAAATCCAAGGCTAGAGTTGGGTTGAACTAAGTGAAAAAATAAAGTTAAATATTTAGGGCGGTCATGGCTGTTTCCAGGTCTTCCTGTAGCCAGCCCTCAAGTTGAGACTGGAGTTGCTCTCTGTCCGCGCCAAGACTTTGGGCCTGCAGCAGCGCCATCGCAGCCTGCTGCTGGCGATCGCTCTCAGAAGCGGAATCGCCAGCGCCAGTCAGCAAAGCCCGGGCATAGCGCATCCAGTCCTCGGCCTTTTCGCTGGCTGGATCGTGCAGTTGCCATACCTGCTGCCAGTTTTCGCTCATGGCTCCCTGCCGCTTGACTTTTTCATCAAGCGTCCCATGCCATAGCCCACCAGCGCACCCACCACGCCACCTTGGAGCTGCCAAAGTTGTTTGCGATACCGCCAGGGCGTCCCACCCAGCTGCAAACCGATCAGCAGGGCCACCACCAGCAGCACTGTCAGCCCACCCCCTCCAATCCAGCCGAGGGGCCCCCCAGGGCTGTCGCCCTTGGCCGGTATGGGGGTTGACGACTGACGACTCATCGGCTGTGGTAGATAGATGATTATATCTTGAGCCCTGGAGAAGATCAAGGCCAACCGGCCAGTCGCCGCAACATCCAGGCGCCGCTGGGATCGGAGCGCAGACGGCGATGACTGAGAAACCAGAGGCGATTGAGGGAGAAGCTGCGGCGGTTGCAGGCCGCCAGCTTGGGGTCGCTGGAGATGGTGGCACTGCTCTCGGGATTACTGGCCGCCATGGCGGCGGCCAGGTCGTCATGGGCGGGGGTTTCCAGTTGGGGATAGCGGCGCATGCGCTCCCGGTAGTCGTTATCCTCCAGATAAGCGGGATAGAAGGTCTCATCAAATAGACCCACCAGATTCCAGGCGAGGCTAGTAATAAAAAATGCGGAGAAGGCAGAGTCATAAGGCAGTAGCGGCAACCACTGGGGCCGCTGACTATCAAGCCGAGCCAATGCCGCTGCCAAAACCCCTGGAGCAAAGCGGATGTCGTTGTTCACCACCAGGGCATAGGGCACCTCTGGAAAGGCCCGCAAGATGGCATTCCAACTGGCCGCCACGCCGAGATTGCGAAACGGTCGGCACACCCGCACCCGGGCGATCTTTGGGTGACCCGTGGTTTCCAGGTGCTTCAACAGCGCCTCCACCGGCTGGGCACCGCCACTGTTGTCCACCACCGCCAAGGTATCCACCTCACAATCCAGGCTTTCCAGTAGTTGCTCCAGCAGGTCTGGTCGGTTGAGGATCGGCACCCCGAGCAGGGGCAGACGCTGGGCGGGCCAGGGGTCGGGCCGCAGCCGCTCCAAGCCGCACCAGAGCAACTCCAGCAGCCACTGATCGCCAGTGCGCTCCACCACATCGGCAACGATCTTCCACAGGGCTGGGTCGTCCCATACCCCTCCGATTTCTGCCTGCTGCTGCGCCGGCAAGCTGGTCAGTTGCTGTAACCAGTCATGCAGCAGTTTACGGGCGGCTCGCAGCTCGCCTAGGGCAAGCAGCGAGCCGATCTCAGCATGCCGCCGATCAGGCTGGGGCGGGGCCGTTTCCAGCACGATCCGCCCCAGCTCACCGCCTTGCTCGCTCCAGCGCTGGATGGCCGTGACCAGGGGACTGGTGGCTTGGGGAGTGGGGCTAGGGGTGGGGCCGGTCATGGCCCCATTCTGCGCCAAACTTCACAGGCGCTGATCAGCTTGATGATCCTGGCGCCTTAGGCAGTCTTGCTGGTGCCTTAGGCAGTCTTGGCGGCCTTAGCTGATGGGGTGACCCAGGCGAGCAAGAGCGATCCGTCGTCAGCCCTGTGCGAGCAAACACGAGCAGCAAATAAAAATCACGCCTGCGGTTAGGATTATGAAATTGATGCAGAGAGCTTAGCCATGCGAATCATGGCCCCTATTTCGGCTGGGGAATTGGTGGATAAAATTACAATTTTAACCATTAAATCCCGGCGGCTGGTCGGCCAGGCCCAGGACAACGCCTGGCACGAGCTTGGCGAGCTGAAGGCCTTGGCGGCATCTCTCCATATCTCCCTGTCAGACAGTAGCTATCAACAGCTTCTGTCCGTAAATTCTATGCTATGGGAGATAGAAGACGAGATTAGAAGCCATGAGAGCCAGGGTATTTTTGGCGAAAGTTTTATTCAGCTTGCCCGATCTGTCTACACAAATAACGACAGAAGAGCCGCCATAAAACGAGCCATAAATCTTTCCTGTGGCTCGGAAATTATCGAAGAAAAGCTTTATACGCCTTACGGCCTTGATGCTGCTGGCCTTGATCTTAGACAGGCGTAGCTTTGATGGCTTGACCAGTGGCTGTTCTGGGATACAAACCCCTTCCTTTAGGACGGCTTTTCCTGAGCCTCCACATACTCCCTGGGCCGTTCAATCGGCGCACCGCCAGCGGAAGCGGCGAAGTAGTTGGGCGTCCAGAGGTGTGCGCCACGGGCCGTTAGCTCAGGGAACTCCTTGCGCAGCATCCGAGTGCTGACGCCTTTGAGGTGGTTTACCAGCGTCGAGATTGAGAGCGGCGGCACGTACTCGACCAGCAGCTGCCCGTCCCCCACCACCAGCAAAGTTGTTCGCCTCGCCGTTCAGCTCCAACAGCTAGACACCCATTTTCTCTGCGACGCCCAGAAAGACTCCGTGCATCGGCTCCAGTGCAGCGCCGCTTAAGCTTTTTGCGGCATTTAGAAACAAGAACCCAGGTAATAATCAGCCTCGAAATGCTGTGCCTACCTCGTTTAAGTGGTAGTTGCGCCATTGCACCGCAACGTTGGCATGATGGTTGGTGTGAAGCAACGCTACCGCTACCGCCTCTACCCGCACCCCCATCAACAGGTGGCGCTGGCAAAGGCGTTCGGCTGTGCGCGGGTGGTTTGGAACGACGCCCTGGCCAAGAGCCGTGAGCTGTACGCCGCAGACGAGAAGACCAGCTACCCCCTTCTGGCGAAACTCTGCATCACCCAAGCCAAGCAAACCCCTGAAAGGTCCTGGCTGTCAGGCCCCAGCAATGTGGTATTCCAGCAGTCCGTGCGCGATCTGGATCAGGCGTTCCGCAACTGGTGGGCCAGCCTGAGTGGCAAGCGCAAAGGGCAGGAGCACCAGTTGCGGAGCGGTTCACGACCGCGACATCAACGCTGCTTTGAACATCCTCGCCGCCGGACTGGCGGAGAGTCAAAACGGGCGTGGAGCCGCGCATAAGTCCTCTCTTGCGGTGGCGGCAGGCTATGAAGCGCTAACCCACCCGATTGCTGAGGCATCCCCATGCCCAGCGTAGAAGGAATCTCCGCTGTTCACGGCGGGGAGGGAGTCAATGGCGGAGCGCTCCCGGGGTTCAAGGGGGGGCTGGCTGGAGCCGATGAGCCTTGAGCCCTAGGAGTTAGCCGCCCCCTTGGCCGCTGCCGGCCGCTCCAAGCGCTGCAGCAACTGACCGATAAGCAGGGCGACGGCATCGCTGCCAATCGCGCCCTTGCCCGGATCGAGATCGCCCGGATCCACCGCCACCCAGCCAGCCGCCTCCGGCAGGCGCAGTTCAAAGTGCAGATGGGGGCCACTGCTCAGGCCCGTGCTGCCCACCCGACCAATCACCTCCCCTTGGCGCACCTTTTGGCCGGCTGTCACATACAACTCGCTGAGGTGGCCGTAGAGGCTGCGGCGCCGGGGTCGCTCGTGTTCAATCTCGATGGCCAGGCCATAGCCACCGGCCAGGCCGCTGCTCAACACCTGTCCCGCCAGGGCCGCCACCACTGGCGTGCCTTCTGGCGCGGCCAAGTCGCGACCGCTGTGCATCAACCAGTCGCCCAATAGGGGATGTAGCCGATAGCCAAAGCCACTGCTAACTACGGCCCCGCCAATTAGAGGAAATAGCAGGCTGCGGTTGCCATTGCCAACAATCGGGGCCGGCCGCGGCGTCACCGAGAAGACATCGGCGAGGCGAAAGCTGCCGCCAGCTCCGGCCAACAGGGCACTCACCGGCACCGTCAGCGGCGGCAGGGGGCGGCCGTCTGCGCCGAGGCGCTCAGCGCCGGCGATGTCGCCGTCAGCGGTGCCGTTGGCATTGGTGTCGCTGGCTCCCTTCCTGCCGTGCCAGCGCAGGATCAGGCCGGTGCGGCACTCCTGAGCCGATAGGGCCCCGCTCCGACAGGCCTGCTGTTGCTGCGAGAGGTCGAGGGGCATCGGCGCTGAGCCGTTGCGTAGTTGCGCCCGCTCCGCCGAACTGACGATGCCATCGCGCACCAGAGCATCGAGGGAAGCCTCAAAGCGCGCCGGTGGCTGGGGTCTTAGCCCCGCCGCATCTGGCCGTTGGGGCTGGGGCGTCGCCCCACCCGCCTCCAGCTCGACTGGCGGCAGCAGCGGAGCCCGGGCAGGGGGCAATTCTGCGGGAGTGGTTTGCGCGGCGGCAAGCCCCCAGGCCAAGGGGGGGGCCAGGGCCAGCAACGCCCCGATCAGGGCTCGAAACCGGCCCAATGGCGGCTTGCGGTGCCTAGCCGGGGAGACGGGGGGGGAAGCCATGGCTGGATCCTAGAAACCCCGTCGCAGCAGCAACTGCTCCCCCTGGCAGCGCAAGCGCAGGGCCCCATCGCCCTCCAAACCCAGTACTTGCCACTGGCGGCCGGCATGGAATATGCCTGATAGGGGGCGCCACAGCCGCTGCTCGGCCCTAGCGCGCACCAGCTCTGCATCGCCGGCCATGCGGATCGCCCGCTCCAGGGCCCGCAAGGCGAGTTTCTCCAACCGCGCCGGGGTGGCCTGGGGATGGAAGCTGCGGCCGGCCAGGGCTTCCGCCAGGGAAATCGCCCCCGCAGGCACCCGGTTGATGCCATTGATCCCCAGACCCAAACGGGCCCAGAGCAGCCGTGTGCCCCGCCAGCGCAGGCGAGGCAGCAGGCCGGCCAACTTGCGCTCCCGCACCAGCAGGTCGTTGGGCCATTTAATCGCCACCGGTACCCCCAGCTCGCCAATCTCCTCCGCCAGGGCAAGGGCCAGGGCCAGCGGCAGGGCTGCGCCCTGCTCCAACCGCTGGGGCCAGGGAAACAGCGCACTCAGCCACAGGCCGCCTGGCGGGGAGATCCACTGCCTTCCCTGCTGGCCCTGGCCGTAGCGCTGGCGCCGGGCAATCACCAGCCGCCGCTGGTCGCTCGGCTGGGGAGGCGCCAGCGCTAACCAGCGGTCTAGCTCCCGCTCGGTGCTGGCACAGACCGGTAGCCGCCGTATCCGCCAACCACTGGGCCGCTCCGCCTTGGCTGGGGGCCGCTCCGCCCTGGCTGGGGCCGGCATCAAAGGCTGGCCAGCCAGCGCCCGATCCGCTCCACCCCCGCCTCCAGCTGCTCGCTGGGATGCACCAGGGCCAGCCGCAACCAGCCCTCACCGCCTGGGCCAAAGCCATTGCCGGGGGTTAGCGCCACCCCGGTGGCGGCCAATAGCTCGGCGCAGCAGGTTTCCGAATCCCAGCCCCTGCGCCTTGCCGCTGGCGGCAGCTCGAGCCACAGATAAAGGGCCATCGAAGGTTGCTGGACCGGCCAGCCCACGGCCCGCAGGGCAGTCAGCATTCGGTCCCGTCGCTGGCGATAGACATCCCTGAGCTGAGCTGGCCACTGAGGCGCCTGCTCCAGGGCGGCAATCGCGCCGGCCTGGAGTGCCAGGGACTGGTTGAAATCCACCACCGCCTTGAGCTGCTGCAAGCCCTTGATCAAATCCGCCGCACCGATGGCAAAGGCCAGCCGGTAGCCCCCCAGGCACCAACTCTTAGAAAAGGAAAAGAACTCGATGCCGCATTCACGCCAGGCGGGATTGCGCAGCAAGGCCGGTGCCTCCCCCTCCAGGGCCAGATCCACGTAGGGGTTGTCGTGGGCGAGCACGATGTCGTGCCGCAGGGCCCGAGCCACCGCCTCGTCCAGCCAGGCCTGCTCGCCGGTGGTGGCGGTGGGGTTGTGGGGGAAGCCCAGCACCATCAGCTTGAGGCGCTCCCAGCTGGCCCCATCGATGGCATCGAAATCAGGTCTCCAGCCGGCCCCTGGATCGAGGGGCAACAACACCGGCTCGGCCGAAGCCAATTTCAGTCCACCCAGGTGGGATGGGTAGTGGGGATCGAGCAGCAGGGCCGCATCGCCGGGATCCAGCACGGCCAGGGGCAGATGGGCTGTGCCCTCCTGGCTGCCCACCAGCAACAGCACCTCCCGCTCAGGATCCACCACGACGCCAAAGCGCCGCTGGGCCCAGGCGGCCACCGCTTGCCGGAAGGGGGCAGTGGCGGCATGCAGGCAGTAGGAGGCGCTCTCTGGTGCCGCTAATTGGCGCCGGATCGCCTCCATGGCCGCCGCTGGCGGCAGCAGATCGGTGGAGCCCAAGGACAGATCGAGCAGCTGGGGCAGGGGGCTGCCGGCGGAGCTGGCCGCCAAGCTGTAGATCTGCTTGCGTTGGTCGTTGCGGGCAAAGACGCCACTGCCCAGTTGGCTCACCCGTCGGGACAGCCGACTGAGCCGGCCAGGGAACTCAGAGGTGGGCATCCAGGAAGGCGACGAGCTGAGCTTTGGCCATGGCGCCCTCATGGCGCACCAACTCCTTGCCGTCCTTGAACAGGATCAAGGTGGGCAGTCCCTGAATGCTGAGCGCATCGCGGCTAACTGGATTGCCATCGGCCTCCAGCTTGCCCACCTTGAGCCGATCGGCGTATTCGTTCTGGGCCCAGGTCATCAGGGGGGCCACCAGACGACAGGGACCACACCAGGGGGCCCAGACATCCACCAGCACCAACCCCGCAGCTGCTTGCACCTCTGCTGGGAAGTTGGCGTCAGTGAACTCGGCTACGGCCACAGGGGCGCCCTCACAATGGCTGGTTTTGGCAACAATCGTACGTAACTGCTGCATTAAGCGCTGGGCCGCCCATGGCGGTCAGAGCTTGTCGATCGAGCGCTTGAGCGCTTCGAGCTCAGGGTCTACCTCCACCACCTTCACCGGCTCCAATTGAGCTGCCCGCTTGGTATCGGCTGGCAGAGCGGCCGGCGCCGGGGCCCCGGAGATGCGCTGCTTGAGGGCGGCGAGCTCGTCGGCCACGTCGTTGCCGCCCTCCAGGGCCGCAAACTGGCTTTCCAGATCGGCGCCGGCAATTTCGGCCGCGGCCTGGCTGCGGGCCTCCAGGGTCTGCACCTTCTCCTCCATCCGCTCGAAGGCGGCCATCGAGGTGTTGGTGCCCAGGTTGCCCACGGCACTCTGGAGCTGCACCTGGGCCTGGGCGGCCTGGGCCCGGGCCTTGAGCATGTCCTTTTTGGTCTTGGCCTGGGCGATCTTGGCCTCCAAACTAACCAGGCTCTTTTTGAGCATCTCCACCTGGCCCGCCTGGCTCTGCAGCTGGGTATTGAGGGCCGAGGCGGTCTCTTGATAGGTCTTGCGGCGGGAGAGGGCCTCGCGGGCCAGCTCTTCCTCCTGCTTGCGCATTGCCAGTTCGGCGCGCTCGTACCAGGTGGTCGCCTGGGCCTCGGCCTGTTCGGCCTGGTTCTGGATCCGCTTCTGGCTGGCGATCGCCGCGGCCACCGCCTGGCGCAGCTTCACCAGGTCGGCCTGCATGTCTTCCACCGACTGATCCAGGATCTTGGACGGATCCTCCATGCCACCAATCGCCGCATTGGCGTTGGCGCGTACCAGGCGGCTGATGCGATCAAAGAAGCCCATGGATCCCTAGTGGGGCGTGCCTAGAGGCTACTCAGAGACTTGCTTTAGCAGTGCCTACAAAAGAAATTGCTGCCCGCAGCCCTGGTTTAACCAGCAATCCCAGCGCCATGGGCCGCTCTATTGGCAGGCTTCTGGGCCGCTACCTAAGCAGCGCTCGCTATGGGCAGCGCCCCTCGCGGGGCCTATCTGTGCATAGGGTTCTAGGCATGGGCTCCTTCCAAGCCGATTTCGCTCAGGACCAAAACCGCAGCCAGCGCCGATCGGCCAGCGGTCGCCAAAGCACCAGTCGGCGGCAGGGAAACGTGAACGTGCTGGTGCCGGCGCCGCCAGCACCGGCTCAACAATTGGCCAGCTGTCTGGAGCAACTCCAGCAGCGGTGGCAGCGCCACGGGCACCTGGCGGCCCTGTGGCGGGCCTGGCCGAGGCTGGCCGGCCCTCAGTTGGCCCCCCATTGCCAGCCGTTGCGGCTGCAGGCGGGCCGGCTCACGGTGGGGGCCCAGCCGGGGCCCTGGCTGCAGGCCCTGCAGTACAACCGCCATCAACTGCTGGGGGCCCTGCGGGCCGCCGGTTTTGAGCTGCGCGAGATACGGGTGGAGCAGCACCATGCCAGTGGCCAGCCTCGGGCGGGAAGCCTGGAGGAGGAGGAGGTGTGGCGCCGCCATCCCAGTCGGGTGGATGTGCATGGCATGGCCCCCTGTCCCCAGTGCGCTTGCCCGGCCCCCAGCGGCGAGGTGCAGCTCTGGGGCCACTGCGGCTTTTGTCGGCGCAGTGCCCTGGGCAAGCGGCTGCCAGAGGCTGAAGGGCAGTTGCCAGAAGCTGGGACTCAATAGCGCTCGGGCCGGGGATCGCGCCAGCTGATCCGTTCGCCGCTACGCAGTAGATCGGCGGCGCGGCGCTCCAGGGCCTGGCGATCCACTCTCCACAGCCGATAGATGGAGCTGCGACCCAGCTCCTGGGGGGCCAGGCCAGCCCAGTAGGGCCGGGCAGCGGTCTCCTGATCGATCACCACCAGCACCGTGGGCTGAAGGGCGGCCGAGCTGGGCAGCAGGCCCCGCCGCCGCTCATGGCTCAAGCGGTCGGCCAGGTTCACGGTGCCGGCGGCGGTGGGGCCCTCGTAGATCACCAGCCGCCGGCTGTAGTAGTGCAGCGAAGGCTTGAGAATGCCCACCATCGCCAGGGTTTCGCCAGGGCGGGCCTGGCGGTTCACCAGAGCCGCCATCTGCCGCACCGGCAGCCCCCGCAGCCGATCCCCCAAAGCCCAGCTCGGCAGCAGCACCAGCGGCACGAACACCGCGATCGGCAGCTGCAGCGCCAACAGGCGGGTAGGGCCTTGGTCCCGAGATAGCAGCGCCGCCAGCAGGGCAGCCAGCAGCGCCAGGGCGAACAGCGCTGCGGCCAGCAGCAGCCAGTGGCCGGCCTGCAAGTCCGCCGCCAGCGTTGGCATCTCGCCATCGCGGATCAAAGGCAGCCAGCGGGGGGAGGCCAGGAAAGCCAGCGCCAGGATGGCGGTGAACGACAGCGTTAGCCCCCAGGCCCAGCGGCCGGCGCCGCTGGGGGGATCCTGGGCGGTGAGCGCCACCAGCAGGGCCGCGGCGGGAATCGCCGGCAGCCAGTAGCTGGGCAACTTGGTGGCCGCCACGGAGAAGAACAGCAGCACCGCCAGCAGCCAACAGGCCGCAAACCGCCGCAGAGACAGCGGCGCTGCCGCTGGTCGCCAGCTGATGGCCCGGCTGAGGCCCAGCAGCAGCAGCGGCGAACTGGGCAGACTCGCCAGCACCAGCATCAGCAGAAAAAACCACCAGGGCTGCTGGTGATGGTTGACCACCGAGGTGAAGCGCTGCAGGTTGTGATAGCCAAAGAAACTGCGCCAGAAAGGCTCCCCCTCCACCAGTAGGGCCGCCCCGTACCAGGGCAGGGCCACCAGGGAGGTGAGCGCTAGGCCCCTGAGGGGCTGGAGCCGCCGCCAGAGGCCGCCTAGATCCCCCTGGCTCCAGCCGAACAGCAGCAGGGTGAGACCCAGCAAAACGACGGCCACCGGCCCCTTGGCCAACACCGCCAGCCCCAGCAGCAGCCAGATGGGCCATACCGCCAGGCTCGGTTCAGCGATCGCCCACCAGGCCGCCAGCAGCGTCAGCGTCACCAGGCCGGAAAACAGTGCATCGCTCACCGCCACCCGGCTCCAGAGCAGCACCGGCGGCGAGAGGGCAAAAGCCAGGGCCGCTGTGAGGGCCGTGAGCGCTGGCCGCCGCGGGGCCTGGGGCCAGCGCAGCAGGGTGTGGGCCAGGGCCAGCATCACCGCGATCGAGGCCAGGGCTGAGGGCAGGGCCGAGGCCCAGCTGCCCAGGGGATTCCACTGCTGTTGGCCCGGCAGCAGATAGATAAGCCCCATCGCCCAATACACGAGGGGGGGCTTGTCGTAGCGGGGTAGGCCGTTCACCCGTGGGATCAGCCAATCGCCGGTGTCGGCCATGGCCCGGGCCGAGGCGGCGAACAGGGGCGGCGTTTCATCCACCAGGCCGGTGGCGCCCAGCCGCCAGACGAACAGCAGCAGCCCCAGGGCCAGGGTTAACAGCAGGATGCACCGCCGCAGCGGCGGCGCCACGGAGGGGAGAGCCAAAGGGGGGCGCTCCCGCTGGCTTGAAGCAATGGGGCGGGCCAGGGAAATTTGTTGGCTCACGGCAGGCCCTCGGCGGTGCTGGCGGCCAGCCCCTGCAATGGCGCCCAGAGTTGGTTGCGGCGGTTGATCAGCACCACGGAGACCAGGGCCAGCGCCGTCCCAAACCACTGCAGGGGCCGCAGCTGCTCCGACAACAGCAGCACGCCACAGAGCAGGGCGAACACCGGGGTGAGAAAGGTGAGTGCGGTGAAGCCGGTGAGATCGCCACTGCTGGCAAACCAAAAAAACAAGCCGTAGGCCAGGGCACTGCCAAACAGGGCCGCGTAGGCCGCCAGGCCCCACTGCCAGTCAGCCCAGAGCGGCCATAGGGGCGGGCCGCCGGACCCACTGCTCTGCCAAATACAGCCCAGCAGCAGCGGGGCGGCCCCCAGCAGCATGTGCCAGCCGGTCACCGCCAACGGATCGCTGTGGCGGCTGGCATAGCGGCAGAGCACGGTGCCGACGGCCATGGCGGCGGCGGCCCCCAGCATCCACAGTTCGCCGTGGCTCCAGGCCCTTTCGCTGAAACCGGCCGGACCTTCCAGCCACCAATGGCGCAGCAGGGCCGCCGGCAGCCCCAGGCAGGCGATCGCCAGCAGACCGAGCATCAGCCCCAGCCAGCCCACCGGATTGATCGCCTCGCCAAACAGGGAGCGGGCCAGCAGGGCCACCAGCAGGGGTTGGGAATCGATCAATACCGATCCCAGGCCGGCCCCGGTCTGCCCGAGGCCCTGGGCCAATAGCCCTTGAAACAAGCTGCCGTCCACCAGCGCGAAGGCGATCAACCAGGGCCAATCAGCCCGGTCCACCCGCCAGGAGCGCCCCAGCAGCAGGGCCGCCAGCAGCAGCACCAGCCCCGCCGGCAGCAGTCGCCAGCAGGCCAGCTGCAGGGGCGTGCCCCCCACCAGCAGCGGTTTCATCGCCGCCATCGCCGTGCCCCAGAGGGCAAAGGGCAGCAGCATCAGCAGGCCACGCAAAACCTGGGGCATGGGGGAGGGGGCGCAGGTAGGGGGGCAACGGCATTCTTTTTAAGATCCAATCTCTTCTCTCCGACCTGATGGTCTGGCCCTGGCGCCGCAAGTCCCGACGCACCCTGGCACGCATCGCCATCGAGGGGGCGATCAACGGCGCCACCCGAAACCGGGTGGTCAAGGCCCTGCAGCAGGTGGAACAGCGCGAATGTCCGGCGCTGCTGCTGCGGATCGATAGCCCTGGCGGCACGGTGGGCGATAGCCAGGAGATCCATGCCGCGATCCTGCGGCTGCGCCAGCAGGGCTGCCGGGTGGTGGCCAGCTTCGGCAACATCTCGGCCTCTGGTGGCGTTTATGTGGGGGTGGCGGCCGAGAAGATCGTCGCCAATCCGGGCACGATCACCGGTTCGATCGGTGTGATTTTGCGGGGCAACAACATCTCGCGGCTGCTGGAGCGGATCGGCATCCAGTTCGAAACCGTCAAGAGCGGTGTTTACAAAGACATCCTCTCGCCAGATCGCGGCTTGAGCGAGGCGGAGCGGCAGCTGCTGCAGGGCCTGATCGATAGCAGTTATGGCCAATTCGTGGCCGCAGTGGCCGAGGGTCGCGGCCTGGAGCAGGAGGCGGTGCGGCTGTTTGCCGATGGCCGGGTGTTCACCGGTGCCCAGGCGCTGGAGCTGGGGCTGGTGGATGGGCTCGGGGACGAACACCAGGCCCGCCTGTTGGCGGCCGAGTTGGCGGGTCTCGATCCCAAACGCAGCAAACCGGTCGATTTCGGTGCGCCAGCCAAGCGCTTCGCCGGGCTGATCCCGGGCCGCAGCATGTTGCGCCAGCTGCTGGATCTGCTGAGTGTGGAAATGGCCTGGAGCGGCCAGCCCCTGTGGCTCTATCGGCCATGAGCACCGGGCTCACCCTGCGCGCCCTGCGGGGCGCCACCACGGCCGCGGCCAACACGGTGGAGGCGATCGGCGAGGCGGTAAGCGAACTGGTGGACGCCGTGATCGAGCGCAATCAGCTGGCGGGCGAACAGCTGCTGTCGGTGACCTTCTCGGTGACGGCGGATTTGGACGCCTGTTTCCCGGCGGCGATTGCCCGGCGCCGGCCGGGCTGGCAGCAGGTGGCCCTGCTCGATTGTCAACAGATGGCGGTGGCCGGCGATCTGCCCCGCTGCATCCGCCTGCTGGCCCATGTGTGGCTGGAGCCCCAACAGCTGCCGGTGCACCCCTACCTGCGGGAGGCGGCCCGGCTCAGGCCCGACCGAGCCGGCTGAGCCCCGCCCGCTTTCCCCACTTGCCAGCCGGCCCCGCCTCACCAGCAGGCCCCACCTCACCAGCAGGCCCCACCTCACCAGCAGGCCCAGCAGCCAGCCCACCGCTGGCAAGCGAATGGCCCGGATGTGCCAACCACCTGCCCGGCCGACCCCCCGCCGCTCGGTAGTCGCTGGGGCCCAAGAGAATGGGAGGTTCAACCTCGACAGGGCCGATGGGCTCCCCCCAGCTTCCTGGCTTCTGCCGCCGGCTGCGCGCCGGCATGTTCAAGCGCCACCTGCCCCTGCTGGCCGCTGGCCTCACCGCCGCCACCCTGGGCCTGGCGCCCCTGGCCACGCCTGGTCCGGTGCGGGCCCAGGGCACCTCCGGCCTGATGGAGTTCCGCTGGGATAACACCAAGGACTACCGCCGCCTCTATTACTTCATCACCGATACCCATCGTCTGAAGCGTTCGGAGTATTACCTGATCCTGCGGCCCAAGGATCGCAAGACGGCGATCATGAAGCTGTCGATCACGATCCCGTCCCACTTCGACGTCAAGATCGATCCAACCCAGGTGAAGCTCTGCAAGATGCAGGAGGGCGGCATGCTCTCGCGCACCAGGTGTCTTGAGAAGATTCCGGCCACGATTGAGGTGGCGGCCAACGGCAAGGCGATCGACATCTTCCCCGATATCCCCGTACCGGATCAGGGCACGATCGGGGTGTACATCAATTTGTTCAACCCCTTCAATATTGGGATGTACCAGTTCAACGCCCTGGCCCAGGCCCCCGGCGACGTGCCGATGGCGGGCTACCTGGGCAGCTGGTTGATCGACATCGATCCCGACTGAGCCCTGGGGGCTGCCTGATAGGTTTGCCCTTCGACCTAATTCCCGACGAGCCGCGAGGAGCTGAGACGAAGCCATGACTAAGCGCACCCTGGAAGGTACCAGCCGCAAGCGCAAGCGGGTATCCGGCTTCCGTGTCCGCATGCGCACCCACACCGGCCAGCGCGTGATTCGCACCCGCCGCCGTCGCGGTCGGGCTCGCCTGGCCGTTTGAGCCCACCATGGCTCTGCCCCAGCGGCATCGGCTGAAGGGGAAAAGGGTTTTTGATCGCCTCTATCAAAAGGGCCGCCGCCACCAGGGCCAGGCGCTGTTGCTGCGCTGCCTGGAGGCCTCGGCCCAGCTGTTGCCGCCCGAGCAGCAGGCCTATCCCCTCACCAGTTGGCGCTGCGGCGTCGTGGTGAGCGGCAAGGTGCACAAGCGGGCGGTGCGGCGCAATCGCTTGCGGCGCCTGCTCCAGAACCATCTGCTACGGGTGCTACCGGCCGGGGCCGCGGCGGGCCAGTGGCTGCTGATCAGCCTCAAACCCGGCAGCGCCGACTGTTCACCAGAAGCCCTGCTGGGAGAATGCGACCAACTCCTCCACCAGGCAGGTCTCACGCCATGAGCGCCGCGAGCAACGCCCCCACCGATAAGTCCTCTGGTGGTAACCAGCCCTCTGGTGGCAATCAGCCCACCGGTGGTAACCAGCCCACAGGTGGCGACAAGACCACAGGCAGCGACAAGATCACAGGCAGCGACAAGCCCACCGCTGCAAAACCAGCCCCTGGCAGCGGCAAGGCCCCTGGCCCCATCCCCATCCAGGAGACGGTTTTCTACGAGGGGGGCCCAGCCAAGGGCGATCTGATCGTCAATTTGGTATTCGGTCTCACCCTGATCGGCCTGCCCTTTTTGGTGGGTGCCTTGGTGCGGGCCCTGTGGCTGCGCTTCCGGATCACCAGTCGGCGCATTGAGGTAAATGGCGGCTGGCTGGGCCGCGACCGCACCCAGGTGGTCTACAGCCAGATCCGCGAGGTGCGCAGCGTGCCCCGGGGCTTTGGTGCCTGGGGCGACATGGTGCTGGTGCTCGCCGATGGCTCCCGGCTGGAGATGCGCTCCGTGCCCCGCTTCCGCGAGCTGGAGACCTACATCGAGGAGCGCCGCAGCGTCCGCAAAGCGACCCCCGCCCGGGGCATCGCCGCCTAACCCTCCAGTTCACCTCCCTGTCGGGCACACTGGTGCGCTGGCGGGGTCTCGCTCCGCTTGTCCATTTCGGATCTCCCACTGCCGTGATCGGCTACATCTCCGACAACCTGCTGCTCCCGATCCTCGATTTTTTCTACGGATTGGTGCCGAGCTACGGGTTGGCGATCATTTCCCTGACGGTGGTGATCCGTCTGGCGCTGTTCCCCCTCAGCGCCGGCTCCATCCGCAGCGCCCGTCGCATGCGCATCGCCCAGCCGGTGATGCAGAAGCGCCAGGCTGAAATCAAGGCCCGCTACGCCAACAACCCCCAGCAGCAGCAGCAGGAGCTGGGCAAGTTGATGAAGGAGTTCGGCAGTCCACTGGCCGGCTGTCTGCCGCTGCTGGTGCAGATGCCGATCCTGTTCGCCCTGTTCGCCACCCTGCGGGGTTCACCCTTCGCTGATGTGCCCTACACCTTGAACCTCAAGGTGCTGCCGAGCGATCAGATCGCCGCCGTTGAACCAAAGCCGTTCAACAGCCCCAGCCACTCGATCTTTGTAACCGAGACCCAGCATGTGCCGGTGATCGCCAGCCTTGACCAGGGAACCAAGCTGGGGGTGGGCGATAGCGCCCAGGTGAAGCTGCACACCAAAACCGGCGACAGCTTCGACTCGGTGATCGCCGGCGTGGAGAACGGCGAGGCCTATAAACCGAGCTGGAGTGTCACCAAGGGTGGTGAGGTGGTGAGCGTGGCCGAGGACGGCACGATCACGGCCCTGGCCGCCGGTGACGCCGTGGTGGAGGCCAAGATCCCCGGCCTGGCCGCCCGCAGCGGCTTCCTGTTCATCAAGGCCCTCGGTCAGGTGGGCTTCATGACCGATGGGGCGGTGAACTGGGACATCGCCATCTTGGTGGGGGCCTTTGGCGCCAGCCTGTTCATCTCCCAGATCCTCTCTGGCATGGGCATGCCGCCCAACCCGCAGCAGTCCACGGCCAACAAGATCACGCCGGTGATGATCACCGGCATGTTCCTGTTCTTCCCGCTGCCGGCCGGGGTGCTGCTCTACATGGTGGTGGCCAACGTCTTCCAGGCGACCCAAACCTTCCTGCTCAGCCGCGAATCGCTGCCGGACAACCTGCAGCAAATTCTCGATCAACAGCTGGCCCAGCAGACCGTTACGGCCACCGCCTCCGGCCCGGCGACGCGGCTGCCCTTCGAGCCCAAGGGCAAGAAGTAAGCCCGCTAGCGGCTTCGAGCTGGCGAGTTCAAACTGGCCAGCAGCAGCAGCCCCTCCTACGCCCCCGATCTACCCCATGGCTGACGACCTGCGGCCGGTGCCGATCCAAGAGCTCAAGGGCCTGGCGGAGGGGCGCCGCTGGCAGATCGATCAGCACCTAGATGAACTGGCCAGCCTCACCCCCGTGCGCGGCGAGGTGCAGGTGCAACATCTGGGCAATGCCTTGGCGGTGGAGGGCAATGGGGCCACGATCGTGACCCTCTGCTGCGACCGCTGCCTGCAGCAGTACAACCATCCGCTCAATTTTCGTAGCCAGGAGCTGCTCTGGCTGGGGGAGGCGGCCCGCCAGGAGGGCATGCAGGAGCGAATTGTGCTGGAGGATGCCAGCGAGGTGCTGGATCTAGACCCCGACGCCCTCAGCGAGAGCCTCGATCCCAACGGCTGCTTTGATCCAGCCCACTGGACCTACGAGCTGCTCAGCCTGCAATTGCCAACGGTGAACCGCTGCGGTTCCGACTGCCCGGGGCCGGCCACCTGGAGCAGTGATGCCCAGGGCGGCGATCCCCGCTGGGCAAAGCTCAACCAGCTGCGCTGATGTCTAGCGCCTGGTTGGAGCAGCTGGATCTGCTGATCCGCTCCCGCACCCCGATCATCTGGATCCGCAGCCTGGAGGAGGAGCGGGTGGAGGCGCTGCTGGCCCAGGCCTGCCAGCGCCTGGGGGGCAGGTTGCTGCTGCGCTGGGATTTCATCGATGGTCTGAGCGGCAGCCCAAACCGGCTAGGCGAGGCGGCCCGCAATCCGATGCTGGCCCTCAGCTGCCTGGAGGCGGTGGGGCCGGAGCAGGGGGCGATCCTGTTGTTGCGCGATTTTCATCGCTATGGCGAGGACGCCGGCATCTGCCGCCGCCTGCGCAATTTGGCCCAAAGCCTGCGCCGCTGCCCCCACACCCTGGTGATCACGGCCCCCGACTGGTCGCTGCCGGCCGAGCTGGAGGACAGCATCAGCCTGCTGGAGCTGCCCCTGCCCGCCGCCGATGAGATCGGCCAACTGCTGGGCTCGATTGCTACCGCCGCCGGCCAGCCGCTGGAGGCGGCGGTGCTCGCCCAGCTCACCAGCGCCTGTCATGGCCTCAGTGAGCAGCGGGTGCGGGCGATCGCGGCGAGGGCCCTGGCCCGCCGTGGCCAGCTCGGCGCCACCGATCTGGCTGAAGTGCTCGAGGAGAAACGGGCGGCGATCGCCCGCAGCGAACTGTTGGAGTACTGCCCCAGCGAGGCCAGTCCGGCCGATATCGGCGGCCTCGATGCCCTGAAGCAGTGGCTGGAGGGGCGCCGCATGGCCTTTGGCGAGGAGGCCCAGCGCTACGGCCTGCCGCTGCCCCGGGGGGTATTGCTGGTGGGTCCCCAGGGCACGGGCAAGTCGCTCACCGCCAAGGCGATCGCCCACAGCTGGAGCATGCCGCTGTTGCGGCTGGATGTGGGGCGCCTGTTCGCCGGCCTGGTGGGTGCCAGCGAAGCGCGCACCAGGGAGATGATCCAGCGGGCGGAGGCGATGGCCCCCTGCGTGCTCTGGATCGACGAAATCGACAAGGGCTTCGGGGGGGACAGCCGCAGTGACGGCGGCACCAGCGGCCGGGTGCTGGCCAGCGTGCTCACCTGGATGGCGGAGAAGACCAGCTCGGTATTTGTTGTGGCCACCGCCAACGGCGTCGAGCGGTTGCCGGCTGAACTGCTGCGCAAGGGCCGCTTCGATGAGATTTTTCTGCTGGAGCTGCCCTGCGAGGAGGAGCGGCGCGCCATCCTCAACCTGCAACTGCGCCGCCGCAGGCCCGAGCACCGCATCCCCCTGGAGGTGCTGGTGGATCGCACCGCCGGCTTCTCTGGCGCCGAACTGGAGCAGACGGTGATCGAGGCGATGCACCTGGCCTTTGCCGAGCGGCGGGAGTTCACAGAAGCAGACCTGATCGGTGCCGCCAGCCAGCTGGTGCCCCTGTCGCGCACGGCCCGCGAACAGCTGGAGCAGCTGCGCCAGTGGGCCAGCGGCGGCCGGGCCAGACCCGCCGGCAGATTGCGGCAAGTAACGAACTCCGACACCAGGTAACAAGGCGGGATTTCTAGACGGGGCGGCCGTTTTTAGCCCTTACCGTCAAGCCAATTGTTAGTGCCGCGGTGACCCCAAGCCCCAGCCCCAACTCCCGCAGTGAACTGTTCACCCAACTGGCCGTCGCCTGCATCGGCGCCGGCGTGGTCACCAGCGTGGCCGTCGCCCAGGGTCAAAACCCACTCACCGCTCTCGGAATCACCCTGTTTTCGGCTGTGGCGGCGGTGATGGTGGGTCAGATTCTCTGAATTGGCCTCGGGGCCTGGCTGGTGTTGGCCGGCTGGGCTGATGCTGGGCGGCTGAACGGAAGATCTGTTGGGCTGGCCCTGGTAGCTCGATTGTTTCGGGCCAGCTGGGCTGGTGCTTACCCGTTGGGTTAGTGCTCGCCTGCTGAGTTTGTGTTGGCTCGCTGAACGGAATACCTGCTGGGATGTTGAGGGCCCGCTTAGTTCGTGCTGACCCCCTGTGCTGGCGCGGGTGGCTCAGGGGGATGTGATGAGCATCAAAAGGCAGGGCTTTGCAATAGAGCCCTGCCTTTTTTTGTGATTTCACTTTAATGAAGAAGGGATGCTAGTTGCTACGAGCGGTCAACCTTCACATCCTGGAAGCTGATTGGACGCTACCGGCACTGTTTATGCATTGGTTAAATGCTATATACGGCCCTCGAACCGATATAACCAAACCACCTCGGATTCGCCCGAGACACTCGGCCATCACTCAGTCAGCAGTTTCGAAATTTCAAGCTTGTTGACACCGCTGCTTAGGGGTCTTACCTTTAAAGCGCTCAACCATTAAAATGGCCATGCACCAGCAGTGCTGGATCTCAACTAGCCCAGTCAGATCCGAGCCACTGGTCGCCAAGCTTAAAGGTGGAGTAGATAGCCCTGGGGTTGTCCGCGTAACACGCCAATCGGCTGGTAAGCCTTGGCAGCATTGTGCAGCCGTGGTTGATCTGCTATGGCTAAATCTGGCGACTCGACCACTTGCGATCAAATCGCATCGGAAGCAGCGATGGGCCCAGGCAGGAGAGACAAAATCGCCTGCTGCCCAGTCACCTCCACACATTCGAACTCCAGGGCGCCAGCAAGGCCTCAACGGCCTGGTGCATGGAAATGAAAACGAAGCGCTCCAGCAAACCTGAGCGATCCCCCATGAGATCGGCACCGAGCGATCCCTAGCCAGGGCTCAATCAAGAGCCAAACATCACGCCATCCCAACCAACAGCCTCGAGTACCGATCCATGGCCCCCGACCCCCAGGTTTCCGTAACCGCCATCGCCAATGGCAGCGAGGCCGATGGCAGCCCGGTGGTGTTCCGTTTCTCGCGCACCGGCTCCACCGCGGCCCCGCTCTCGGTGAGCTACCGGCTGCTGGGCACCGCCCAGGCCGGCAGCGACTACAGCGGTGCCACCACCGGCACGATCAGCTTCTCGGCAGGCAGTGCCACCGCCGAGCTGTCCTTGCCGGCGCTTGCCGACAGCGTGGTGGATCCGGGTGAAACGATCATTGCCCAGATCGTGCCCTCGCCAACAGCAACAGCCAGTTACTTGATCACCCCCGGCCAGCAAACGGCCACCGCCACGATTTCGGCGGAGGGGTTGGTGGTCGTCGTTAATGGACGAAGCCGGTCTTGGGGGAGTACGAGGGAATACGGGAATGGAGCGGCGTTCGCAGCGATCAGAGGTGATGGCTCAGTCGTCACCTGGGGTGCTGATTGGTCTGGCGGCGACAGCAGTGGAGTTGCCCTTCAGCTCGGCTACGGCATCAAGCAGATCTTCTCAAATTCCCGAGCATTCGCGGCACTCAAGAGCGATGGCTCTGTCGTCACCTGGGGTAACGGTTTGTATGGCGGCGATAGCAATGAGGTGGCCGGCCAGCTGAGCTCTGGAGTTACGCAGATTTTCTCCACTGGAGCTGCCTTCGCAGCACTAAAGACCGATGGATCCGTCGTCACCTGGGGAGAACGATGGAGCGGTGGTAACAGCAATGGAGTAGCCGCGCAGCTCAGCTCCGGCGTCACGCAGATATTCTCCAATGGTTACGCCTTCGCTGCCCTCAAGGACGATGGTTCTGTCGTCACCTGGGACAGTATCACCTTTGGGGGCGACAGTAGTGGGGTGGCCGGGCAGCTCAGCTCCGGCGTCACACAGATATTTTCTAACTTTGGTGGCTTCGCGGCCCTCAAGTCGGATGGTTCTGTCGTCACCTGGGGCTACGGCCCCTGGGGCGGCGACAGCAGTGGAGTGGCCAGCCGGCTCAGCTCCGGCATTAATAAAGTTTATGCCACTACTTACGCCTTTGCAGCCCTCAAGGGCGATGGCTCCGTCGTTGTCTGGGGTGATGGCTCCCATGGCGGCGACAGCAGTGGGGTTGCCGGGCAACTCATCTCAGGCGTCACGCAGATCTTCTCCGCTTCCTCTGCCTTCGCGGCACTAAAAGCAGATGGTTCCGTCGTCACCTGGGGCCAGGGAGCCTATGGCGGCGACAGCAGTGCGGTGGCCGCCAAGCTTGGCTCCGGAGTCACGCAGATATTCTCCAATGGTTACGCCTTCGCGGCCCTCAAGGGTGATGGCTCCGTCGTCTCCTGGGGATTAGATCCCTATGGCGGGAATAGTAATGGATCTGCCATTCAGCTCAGCTCAGGTGTCACGCAGATTTTCTCTACTTCTACCGCGTTCGCAGCTCTCAAGGGCGATGGTTCAGTCGTCACCTGGGGATTTGATCCATGGGGCGGCAATAGCAATGGAGTTGCCGACCAGCTTAGCTCCGGTGTCACGCAGATTTTCTCCACTGGCTCCGCTTTCGCGGCGCTAAAGACCGATGGCTCCGTCGTCACTTGGGGTGATGGCAACTATGGCGGCGACAGCAGTGGGGTGGCCGGCCAGCTCAACAACATCGTTGCTTTCGCCAATCGATTTACGGATGATCGGCTGGAGGTGTTCGCTGACCTTCTACCCACCATTACGTTACTGGCTGGGACACCGGCAGCCGCCAGAGAAGATGGCAACACCAATCTTCAATTTACCTTCATTCGCACAGGGCGTACAGATAGTGAGCTGACTGTCAACTACACCGTAGGGGGCACCGCCACCCTCGACACAGATTACACAGGCATTGCCGCACTACCAGTTACCAAGGCGATTACTTTCGCAGCGGGATCGGCCTCCGCCACAGTTGTGATTGATCCAATTGCTGACTCCGAGATCGAGGCTGACGAAACCGTCTCCCTCACCCTCGCCGCAGGCACTGGCTATACCATCATCACATCCGGAGCCGTCACCGGCACGATCGTCACTGTCAACGTCGTCTGCTTCCTAGCCGGCACCCTGATCGCTACACCCACTGGCGAGCGGCCGATCGAAAGCCTGCAGCCTGGGGATCTGATAAGCACCGCCGAGGGGCCCCAGCCGGTGCGTTTCATCAGCCGCACCAGTCACTTACCACCGCTCCTCAAGGCCAACGACGTGCTGCCCATCCGCATTGCCGCCGGCGCCCTCGGCGAGCGCGGCCCTGTGCGTGATCTCTATGTGAGCCCCGATCACGCCATCCTCATCGATGGCCACCTGCTGCACGCCTCCGTGCTGGTGAATGGCACCACCATCATCCGCACCTCGCTGGCCCACTGGCAACAGCGGATCAACCAACCGATTGAATACCTCAACATCGAGCTCGAACGGCACCAACTGATCACCGCAGAAGGCCTCGTCGTTGAATCCTTCGTGGACAACCGGCCCCGCAGCGACTGGGACAACTACACCGCCTACCTCAGCCTCTATCACCAGGAATTGCCGATTCGGGAACTTCTCCTGCCCCGTGTGAAGTTCAAGCGCCAACTGTCCTCCGCCCTGCGCC
>DGYA01000085.1:0-508 GCA_002396505.1 Cyanobacteria bacterium UBA5018
GAGTTTTTGGCAGCTGCTAACCCTGAAATCTTTTCTTACCTTGGCTTCGGCCGCAAACGTGCATACCCACCTTTCCCTGAAAGTTCGCTGGTTAACCTCGATTTAAGTCATTTACTCTCTTTGCAAGCCAGGCTTCTAAGGGCTCTTCCTCGAGCTCTTGTTTTAAAGTATTTAAAACGAGCCATACCATCATCTCTGCTTGCCAAATTTAAAAACTTTTTGGTCTCACATGCTTCTAGGCAGTCCCTGATGGCTGATTGAAAGTCCGTCACAAGTGAGCTCGCCAGAGCTGCGACCATTGGGTTTGGTCGTTGGGAATGGATCCCCATTTGCCAAAGCCCTCTCCTGTCAATGGCTCTTCCGACCTGAGCTGGGTGCGCTTTCCCCAATGGTTTCTGCTCCTAGTGGCGGTGCTCGGGATCTTGAGCGCCTCCCAGAGCCTGCGGGAGCACTGTCGCAAGATCTGGAGCCGCTTACGGGCCTGGAGAAGATCAGCTCAAGGGTGCGC
>DGYA01000085.1:674-6810 GCA_002396505.1 Cyanobacteria bacterium UBA5018
GAGAAGATCAGCTCAAGGGTGCGCTGGTACTTCCGCTCCATTCCAGCATGGCACTACTTCTCGATACCAGGGGGGCTTCCGGTCAACTGCTTGCTGGATACGGATAACGCTGCCCCTGAGTGGCAGGCAAGGGGCTTGTTAGGCGTTATGGCGCAGTTATTAGGCCTGTTCTACGGCTTCCCCGGGTGGGGGTAGGGGGATTTGAGCAGACTTTGGGCCCATAGTTGGCAAAGAATCGATAGACATTTCTCCATACGCATAAGCATACGCATAAGTATAAGGGAATGAATCTGGGTATGTAAGGTGCATCATCCAGGCGTAACAGCCAGCATAATCCCAGTCAGCGCCGAAGCCATCTTGGGCGATCTGGGGAAAGCGCTGGATGAAGGTGCGCGCTAAGTCGATAGGACGAGAATGCGTCCTGTCTGTCCAGCCGAAATATTGACTTCCTTGGCCGCTGGTATAATGTGCCGAAAGATCCCACTCTTTCATCATTGCGCCGTTGGACCGCAACGTATTGCTGCACGGCGTTATAGAGCAACGCCAATGCATACCAGAGGGAGCAATCCCCGGAGCGATGCGCAGCTTCTGGTATCCGAGCACATGAAGCTCTTGGACCATTCGAAGGATCTTCCTAGTCTGGGTCGAGTCAGAAGTCATAAAAGCTATACTGATGCCTAACTCTATATTGAGAGGTTCCGAGAACCATGCCCCGAATGCCCCCCCTTTTTTTTTCGCGAACCACGCTGCTGCATCGGGCTGGATACTCGCAAAATCATTGTAGTGCAAGGCTCCTTGTCGAATGCCACCGATGAATATGCGTGGTTCACGGGTCCGATAACCAACGGCTCACTCCGATAACCAACTGTTCACAGGGATACACAAAGAGACGTATGAACGTTGGGCGTCTTATGGACATCCTCCATCCCGTAAGCCTGATGAGGTGACCTGCTGATCCTTAGAACAAGTAGGGACAGACCCATGTGAAATACGCACTGACTAGGCCGCGTGTAGCACAAGAGCGCTATGGCCTGCTTGCGTAACCAGGTAGCTCCCTATAGCCACAGGGCTTCCAAGCCGACCAGGCCCCAGCTTCGCTTATGCCACGCCATATCTCCCCGTCTCAAATACCCCACCCATAAACAGTTGAGCCACCCCAAAACACTTAACCTCCCCCCATAAACTAAAGCAACCCCTCCACCACGGCCCGGGTGGTGGCGGCGGTGCGCTGCCAGCAGAAGCCACTGGCCTGTAGCAGGCCCCGCTGGCGCAGCTGTTGGCGCAGCCCGGACTGTTCCACCAGGGCCTGCATCGCTTCTGCGAGCGCTGCCGTATCGGTGGGATCCACCAGCAGGGCCCCGGCGCCGGCCGCCTCTTCTGTGCCAGAACCCAGGCTGGTGATCACCGGCGTACCGCAGGCCATCGCCTCCAGCACCGGCAAGCCAAAACCCTCCCACAGGCTCGGGTATACCAGGGCCAGGGCACCGCGATAGAGATCCGGCAGCTCGGCAAAGGGCACGTAGGGGCGAAATTCCACCCGCCGCCCCAGGCCCAGCTCCGCCACCAGGCGGCGCAGCCGCGGGCTCTCGCTGGGGTGGGGCTTGCCCGCCAATACAAGCCGCAGTTCCGGATAACGCGGCGCCAGCTGCGAGAAGACCTGGATCAGCCGTGGCAAATTCTTGTGGGGATAGGCCTGGCCCACGTGCAACAAGTAGGGCCTCGCCGCCGCCCCAGCCTCCGCCGCCGCACTGGTTTGATGAGGCTGGGGCTGGGGTCGAAACGCCTGGCTGTCATAGCCCAGGGGGATCACGGAGATGCGCTCAGCAGCTAGGCCAGTGCAGCGCTGGATCTGGGCGGCGGTGAAGTGGGAATTGGTAAGTACTTGGCGGCAAGCCCGTAGCAGCGGCGGCACCCAGAGGCGGAAATAGAGCCCCTGCAGCGACAGCTCCGGATGGCTGATCGGCCGCAGGTCGTGCACCATCACCAGCTGGGGAATCCGCTGGGGGCCCAGGTAGCCCTCCGGCGCCGGCGTAAAAATTAAAGAGGCGCCCGCCCGCCGCGCCAACTGAGGCAACCGCCCCTGACTCCAGGCCAGCCGCCGCAGTCGCGCCTGGCCGCCAGCTTCGCCGCCGCCCGGCACCAATAAATGCGGCAGCTGCTGCAGTGCCGGCAGCACCCCCTCTGCATAGACGCCAATGCCCGTGGGCTGGCGCAATACCGGCTTGTAGTTGAGCAGCAACATCGGCTTGTATCTCAGGCCAATCCCAATAGCCGGCGGCGGCCGTACTTAGCCCAGTTCAAGGCCCAAAAGGCGGCGCTGAGCGGTGCGCCAACATGGCGGCGCTGGGCGCGAAAGGTTTCGGCGTACACCAGGCCAATGCGGCTATGACTTACGCCCGCCTGCTCGATATTCAAAATCACATCGCTGGTATGCACCGTGCGCAGGTTTGGTGGCAACCGCAAAAACCACTCGTAGTCGGCGCAGATCCGAAAGCTGGCATCGAACTGCCCCCACCGCTCAAACAATTGCCGCCGCACCAACATGCCGGGATGGGCGATATTCATCGATTCGCGCATGCGCCGCCAACCCCAACCATGACCCCAGTGGCGCAGAAAGCGACCATCGCCGGAGTGGTAGGCATTGCGGGCGGTAATCAAGTCGGCCTCGGTAGCACCCAGGCCAGCAATGGCGGCCAAACTGCCGGGCCCAGCAAATGTATCGTCGGCACCAACGAAACTGAGGTAATCGCCGCGGGCCATTTGCAACCCCCGGTTCCAGGCGTCATAGATGCCGCTATCGGGCTGGCTGCTCCAGATCACCCGCCGCCCCGGCCCGCCCCTGGCCACCATGGCCGCCATGGCCGCATCAAAGCTGGCCACCAGCTCGGCGCTGCCATCGTTGGAGGCGTTATCCAGCAGCAGCAGCTCCCAATCACTCCAACCCTGGCTAGCCAAACTGTCCAACAGGCGAGCTAGCAGCGGCGCGCAATTCCAACAGGCCACCAGGATCGAAACGCTGGGTACAGCTGCATTGGAGCCGGAACCACAACTGCCCAGCTGAGACTCATTCATGGCGCCAGCCACAGATAACCAACCCAATAGCCGAGCGACACCAGGGATGAGAGCCCCAGCCAGGGCAGCAACAGGCGGCTGCGGGCGCTCAGCAAAGCCAGCAGCGCCAACCCCGCCAGGTCGATCCACACCCTGGTGTAGTCGGGGAAGCGGGCCAGGATTTGGATGCTGGTGCAGAGGGCCGGCAGCAGGTAGATGCCCGCCGCCAACCGCAACCAGCGACCACCCCAGCCCCGCAGGGCAGTGATGGCCAACAGCGTCAGGGTGGAGAGCCAAAGGGTTAGGCAGAGCCCATCGAAAAGCCTTTCCGCCAGGCCCAGCTGGCCTCCGCCCGCCAGGGGCAGCAGCCCCAGCAGCTGGCCGCTCTTCTGGAGGATGCCAGCGCCGGGCCAGCCGAAGTGCAGGGCGGCCAGGGATGCATCGGGCACCGTCGGGAACCTGGCGCCAAGGCTGCTCGCCCACAGCAGCAGGGGCAGGGGCACAAGGGCCAGGGGCGCCAGCCAGCGCCAGCGGCGCTCCCAGAGGGCCGTTAAACCGGTGGCGGCCCAGGCCAGCAGCGCCGTTTCCCGGCTGAGCAGGGCGGCGCTGAGGCAGATCAAGGCGGCGCCCGCCCGCCGCTCTCGCCAGGCCAGCGCCGCCCCCAGCATCAAGCTGGTGGCCAGCAGATCGGCCGTATCCAGGGTGAAGGTGACCCAATAGCCCGGCAGCGCCAGCACCGCCAGCCCCCACAGGGGCGAACGCTGTTCCAGCTGGGCCCAGCGGCCCACCAGCGCCGCAGCCAGGCCGATGCAGGCAACGTTGATCAAGCTGATGGTCCAGGGGATCAAGCCGGGCTGGCCAAAGCCCAATAACCAGGCCAGCAGGGGATAGAGCAGGCGTTTTCCCCGGTAGATGGGGTTGTCGAGGGCGGCGCTGGTGCCCGGATCGCTCTGCAGCGGATCGAGGGCCAGGGTTAAAAACTGCTGGCCGTCATTGCCCCGCTTGTCCCGCAGCACCACCAGCTCCTGCCCCTGCAATCGGGGCGAGAGGGGCAGCTGATCGCCGATGCGAGCCAGGCCGGTGGGGTTGCCGCCGTACTTGCCGAACACAATCACGAGCCCCAGCAGCAGCGCCAGCAAAGCCGCCAGCAGGCCCACGCCGCGGGGCCCCATGGCCGACTCGCGCCCCTGCACCAACCATTTGATGCCGGCCTTCACCGCAGGCCAACTGGGCCAGCCCGGAATCGCCAGCAGGGCCCCCCAGAGCTGGCGCAGCCAGCGCTGCTCGTGGTGCCAGGGGGTGGAGGGGGGAGGTGTGTGGGGTGGCGCCTCAGCCGCCAGCTCCCTGGCCAGCTGCAGCCAGCCCTCCCGCACAGGAGTTGGCCCAAACGCCCGGGCCACATATTCCTGGCCCGCTCGCCCCAGCCGCCAGGCCCGGTCTGGATCCTGGAGCAGGGCAATGCAGTGGCGGGCCAGCTCGGCATCGCCGCCAGCCAGCAGGCCGCTGCGGCCATGGGGCACCGTCTGCACCAGGGCATGCCGGCGGGCCGTCACCACCGCAATGCCGCAGGCGCTGAATTCAGCCGCACTCAGGCAGAAGGTTTCATCTCGGCCGCTGGGGTTCACCACCCCCACGGCCACGGAGCCAAAGGCCCCGTAGCGATCCAGGCCGCGGGTGCCTGCAAACACCACCCGATCGCCGTGGCCGCTGGCCTCCAGCAGCCGACGGCAATGCAATTCATAGGCGCTGCAGGCGCCCGCAGCGGCCCGGGGGCCGTAGAGGTCGGCGCCGCCCACCACCAGCAACCTGGCCTCGGGGCAGGCGGCGGCGATCACTCCCCATTGACCGGCCAGGCGATCGAAACCCTTGAAGGGGGTGAGGGCCCCCAGGTAGGCGAGGTCTTGGGCCCGATGGGCCGCAACTGCAGACCTCGGCCCCCCCGCCGCTGGCGGCACGGCCACGGGATTGGCAATCACCAGGGCCCGATGGGCTAGACGGCTGTGGCGAAAGTGATCCAGCTGGGCACCACTCACCAGCACCCAGCGGCGCAGCTGGGGGAGGGCTTCGGTGCGGGCCTGCTGCTCGCAGCCCAGATTGTGGAGCCAGGCCACCAAGGGCAGGGGGCTGTTCGCCAGAGCGGGCCATTGCGCCTCCGGCACCACCCCCGCCCGGAACACCAGCGCCAGGGCGCCAGCCCGGTGGGCCGATTGCAGCGCCGCGGTGAGATCACTCACCACCACTGGATTCAGCCCTTCGATCGACTGGGCCGCCGTGAGCAGCAGCAGCGGCTCGATCGCCGTGCCCCTCAACAGGGCGGCGACGGCCAGGAAGGCGTACTCCGTGCCCCCCAGGGCCGGATTGCCGAGGCCCGGATCCGGGAGGGCACCGCGACCGGCAATGCCCCGGTTGTCGAGGAAAAAGGCCAGGCGCATCGTCCCAGAATGGCAGCCCCCTCCCCATCTCGATGCGCCCCAAGCCCCTGCCCCTGGCGGCCGGCGCCCTGGCCCTGCTGGTGTGGCTGCCCCTGGGCCTGGCCGGGGTGCCGCTCGACACCCCGGACGGCTTCCTGCATCTGGGCTGGGCTGCGGGCTGGGCCCGCCAGGTGGCCGGGGGCTGGTGGTGGCCCCAGTGGACTGATCTGAACTGGGCTGGGGCCGGCAGCTTCTCGCTGGCCATCTACCCGCCGCTGTTCCGGCTGCTGGTGGGGCTGCCGCTGCTCTCGGGCGTAGCCCCGGATCACGCCCTGGCCGGGGCCTTGCTGGCCGTGCTGCTGGTAAATGGGGCAGGATCCCTGACCCTGGCCCGGGTGTGGCTGCCGGCGGGCCCCTGGCGCTGGTGGTTGCTGCTCGGGGCCAGCCTCAACCCCTATTTGCTGGTGAATATCTACGTGCGGGGCGCCTGGCCGGAGGCCCTGGCCCAGGCCCTGCTCTGGTGGTTTGCGGCTGGTCTCGTGGGGGTGCGCCAAAGGCGGCGCTGGGGCCTGGCCACCGCCGCCGGGGCCCTGGCGGCGGTGCTGCTGAGCAACTGGAACGCGGCGCTGCTCACCTTGATCCTCTGGGGGCTGGCGGCGGCGGCGCTGGCGGCG
>DGYA01000143.1:0-36459 GCA_002396505.1 Cyanobacteria bacterium UBA5018
GGCTGGTTTTTCTGCAAACTCTTAGACGCCCCTATGGCCGCGGTCCAGCGGTTTCTGCCTTCACCCTCGGCACCATGCGGGCTTTGGGGAGCCCGGCCCAGATGCAGGCCGTAGTGCGGGCGGCCCTGGCGGCCGGCATCAACCATCTGGAAACCGCACCGGCCTACGGACCCGCCGAGCGCTTCTTGGGCCAGGCGTTACAAAATCTCGCCCGCGAGGGGCAGGAGCCCCCGGGGGGCTGGTTGATCACCAGCAAACTGGTGCCCGGCTGCGATCTCGCCAGCGGCCAGGAGCAGCTCAAGGCGATCCTGAACCGCCTGGGGGTGCCCGCCCTCACCACCCTTGCCGTCCATGGCCTAAATCTCAACGAGCATCTGAGCTGGGCCCTGCAAGGAGCAGGCGCCGAGCTGCTGGCCTGGGCGCTAGGGGAAGGACTGGTGGGCCAGGTGGGCTTTACCAGTCACGGCGACAGGGGTTTGATCGAACGGGCCCTGGCCTCGGGCCGGTTCAGCGTGTGCGGCTTGCATCTGCACCTACTCGATCGCCAACTGCTGCCCCTGGCCCGCCAAGCCCTGAACGAGGGCATCGGCGTGCTGGCCATCTCCCCTGCCGACAAGGGCGGTCAGCTCTACGCCCCGCCAGCTGAACTGGAGGCAGACTGCGCCCCCTTCCACCCCCTTGAATTGGCCTACCGCTTTTTGCAGCAGCAGGGGATCTCCACCTTGAGCCTGGGGGCTGAACGAGCCGAGGATCTGATTTGGGCCGAACGCCTCTCGGATCCAGGCCCGCCAAGCCCCTTGCCAGCGCAGACCAGCCCGCCGGCCTGCAGCCCCGCCACCGCTCCGCAAATCGCTGGCGGGGCCCCAGCCACCAACAACAACTGCGCCAGTGCCACTTCAGTAGAGATAAACCTGGAGATGAATGTGGCGCTGGCCGTGAAGCGCCTGGATGCGGCCGCCAAGGGGCGGTTGGGCAGCGAGTACTGCGGCCAGTGCCGCGCCTGCCTGCCCTGCCCCAATGGCCTGCCGATTCCTGAGCTGTTGCGGCTGCGTAACCTGGCCCTCGGCCACGGCATGACGGCCTTTGCCAGCGAGCGCTACAACCTGATCGGCCGCGCCGGCCACTGGTGGGAGCAGCTCAACGCTTCGGCCTGTGGCAGCTGCGGCGATTGTCTACCCCGCTGTCCCCACCAGCTGCCGATCCCCAGCCTGCTGGCCGACACCCATCAGCGGCTGGCCGCCGCACCGCGCCGGCGCCTGTGGGGATGAATTCTGTCCCCGAGGAAAATCGCCCCCCAGGGCCCCTAGCCGCCAGCAAGGTTCATAAACAAGGGTCACAAACTGGGGGCGGCCGCATCCCAGAGGGTCTGCAGGGCCAGGCGTTGGCGCAGATCCAGGGGCGGCAAACTCCAGCAGCGGCTCAATAGCGACTCCGCTGGCAGCAGCAGCTGGGCCAAGGCTGGAGGGAAATCCGCCAGGGCGGCCGCCAGCCGGGGGCGGGGCAGGGGCGGCAGCCAACCAGCCGCCAACAGGCGGGGCAGCAGGGGCGGCTCGAGCACCGCCTGCAGCCAGTCGAGCGGCGGCGGCGCTCCGCCAGCCAGCCGCAACAACAGCTGCCAACTCAGCGGTGCCCCTGATGCGGGCAGCAACACCTGCAGGCGCTGGTCGCGGCGTAGCAGCGGGATCAGCGCCTGCAATGGCACCACGGCGACGGCGGCGGCGCCACTGAGCAGCAGGTTGAGGGCATTGGCGTCGTCGTAGGCCAGGGCATTGGCCCGCAAGGCCCGCAATCGCTCAAAATCGCCCCCCACCAGCGCCATGCACACCCGCGGGCTGGAGGGCAACACCAATTTCTGGCGCAAGCCCGGATCGAGCAGCAGCTCCCAACCCTCGGCGGCGCGCTTAGCCAGGGCCGGCTGGCTGCGCAGGGCCATCACCCAGGGGCTGAACGCCCAGGGGAAAGCCAGGGCCGCACTGCCCTCGCTGCGATACAGGCGGCTGAGCGGCTGGGCCGCCGCCGACAGCTGCTCCAGCAGCCGCGGTAGCGCCAACGGCTGCAACTGGGCAGTTGACAAGCTGCTGGCCCAGCCATCGGGCAGGGCGATCAAGGCTGGCCGCCGCCGGCTTTGCTGGCCAGAAGCGGCGCCACCCGAACCAGCACCAGTGCCGCCCCTGGCCGCCAGGTTGGTCAATAGCTCGCCAGGGCCAGCCACTGTGCGCTGTTGCCAGGGTGCCGGCAAGCGCTTCAGCCAGGAGGGCGGCATCCCCCCTTCACTGGCCAGCAAAAACGGGGCATCGCTGCGGCTACAGCCGCCCAACAGGCCCGGCAACAGCAGGCCGCCGGCGCTGCCCAGGCCCAACTGCAATAGGCGACGCCGCCCCAACAGGGCGGCACTCGGGGCCGGGTCAGGGAAATCGAACGCCATCGCCGCGACCCTAGGCACCCCTGAGCCCCGGGCTATTGAGCAGCTGCTCACAATCGGCATCGCATAGCGCCGCCAACTCGGCGGCGGGCCGGCCACTGAGCTCCCAGAGCAGGGCGAAACCGCCAGCGCCCACCCCCTCCTTCACATAGCCGCGCTCGTAGTCGCGCAGGGCTTGGCTGCGGCACTGATCGAAGCGCAGCGATGCCACCGCCAGCTGGGCCCGCACCCCCCAGCGCTGGCAGATCAGGGACAGCAGCTCGGCCAAATCGCTATGGGGCTCCTCCGCCAGCCAGGCGGTGGTGGCCACCACCGCCTGGCTGGCCAGCTGCTGGCGCTGGTCGGCGGGAGCTAGGGCCAGGGCCAGGGCCAGCACGGCGGCCATCTGGCTGCCACCGGCCAGCAATACCGGCACCCCCCTGGCGCTGGCCTCCCAGGTGAGACCGGCCGCCAGGGCCTGCATCGGGTCCCCCACCGCCGCCAACACCGCCAGGGGATCGACGGCCCCGGCATCGATCTCTAGCGAAGCGGCGGCCAAACCCAGGCGCGCCAGGCGGCTTTTGAGCCCATGGACGGGCTGGAGCAGGCTGCCACTCACCAGTCCCTCCGCCGCCAGGCCCAGGCCCAACAACACCGCCAGGGCGGTACTGGTACCCCCGGGCACACATTCCGCCAGCAACAACGGTTCGTGCTGGGGCCAGTGGCGACCCCAGCTGCGGCCCCGCTCCAGCAGCGCCACCACCCGTTGGCGGCTCATGGCGGCACCGCTGGAGAGACAGGCCGCCGGGCCGGCGGCCTCTGGAGGTGGCAGGCGCAGGTGGGCGGTGGCCGGGGCGACGGCACAGCCCAGGTCCACCACCAGGGTGCGGGGCAATAAACCCAGCTGGCGCAGCACGCTATGGCCAATCAGTGCCGGACTCACCCCCGCCGGCAGGGGCGGCAAGGCATGGGGCCGCTGAACCGCTGGACCGAGCAGCAGCAACTCGGTATCAGCGGCCGCCGTCAGGCGGCGTGAAACGGCTGTGGCGCCCGCGGCGGAGATGCCAGCCAGCTCAGCCGTAGCGGTGGCGGCCAACAGCAGCAGCGGTCGACAGCGAGACCAGTGGCACCGCCAAGCGCTTTGCCAGCTGCTCTGCTCCACCGGTTCATGGCCCATGCTGATGGCCCATCTTCTAGGCCCTGGCTACGTAGCAGGAGTAGCTGATCCACCAGCGCAGTTCAGCCAGAGCAGTTAACACAGAGTAGTTAAGACAGAGTAGTTAAGACAGAGCAGTTAACACAGTGCAGTTAGGACAGTGCAGTTAGGAAAGTGCAGTTCAGAGCGGATCGAGGGCCACCAGGGCCCGCAGCAACTCCGGTGGCTCGCTGATCGGCGCCTGCAGGCGAGCAAAGATCCAATAGGCCACGGCATGGATGGCCAGCACCAAGATGGAAGCCTGGAACCACACCAGCGCCAGGGCCAGCAGTTGCACCTGGGCCAGCTCGGGCACCAGTCCCATACCTAAAAAATTGAGCAGGCGCTCCAGCAGGCCGGCCGCGGCCGTGGTGATCACCACCCAGAGATTTTCGCCCACCAGCAAAGAGAGCACCGCCAGCCGCACCAGGAACCCCGCCGCGGCGATCAGGCTGCCCAGGCCCAGACTCAGCCACCAGCTGAGGCGGCGCCGCCAACACCAACCCAGCCAGAGGGCCAGCAAGCCACTGGGAAAAAGCACCATCGGCCCGCGGATCGGCCCCATCAGGGCCAACAACAACAGCACCGTGACCAGGACCCCCTCTAAGGCGCAGCGCCAGCCGTAGCGCAACTGCAGCAGTGCCAGGGGCAGGGGCAGGGCGAGTCGGAACAGGAAACCGCCCACCGGCAAGTAGTAGAGCGCTACCCAGAGCAGGGCTGTGGCCCCGGCCAGATAGGCGCTATCCATCAGCTGGTGGGCCTGCCGGGGGCTCAGCCGGCGCTCCGGCCGTGAGGGGCCAGGGGGATGACGCCGGCCACTTTCCGATGCGGGGTCCATCAGGGTGCGGTGTCGATCAGCGGGGGGGGGCGACGCTGGGGGAGGCGACGCTCGGGGAGGAGTTGGCGGGTTGGACCCGCTCGATCATCTCCACCTCAAAGCGCAGGCCAGCGGCCCGCAGGGCCTGGGTGACCGACTCGGCTGGAGCGGCGGGATCGGCCAGGGGCAGCTTCAGCGTGATCCGATAGGGCACTGGCTGCAGGTTGGTGGCGGCAGCCGGGGGCTGCTTTGTTCCTGGCGCCTGCGGCGAGGAAACCCCGGCGGTTTTGCTGGCTGGCTTGGCGGCGCCATCGGCACCCTGGCTAGCTCCCGATTGGCCCAGCGGCGGGGCTGGGGCAGAACCTGGAGCCGTGGGGGCCAACTTTTGGGCCCTGGTTGGAGCGCCAGTGGTTGGGGCCCCATTGGTTGGAGCCCCAGTGGCAGCGCCAGTTGCAGCCCCATTGGAAACGCCATTGGCGGCGCCAGGGGGAGCTGTGGGAGGGGGGGAGGAGAAGCTGTCGGCGAGCCGATCACCAAAGGGAGTGCCGCTGCAACCAGCGAGCAGCGACCCCAGGCAGCCGGCCAGCAGGGGGCCAGCCAGGAGCTGGGCCCCCTGCTTTCGCCGCAGCGGCTGGTCCATCAACTGTCGGCGGCCCTGATCACCCGCACCGCGCTGGCCCGCAGGCGACCAGACTTGGTGGTGGCGGGCGCCTTGCGGGCCGGCGACGGATCGGTTGCGGCCTTGGTTGGAGAAGTTTTGCCAGCGGCAGCTTTTTTACCAGCTGTCTTGGCACCAGAAGCAGCCTTGCCAGCAGCAGCCCTGCCGCCCGTAGCAGCCTTGGCACCAGAGGCCTTGCTCCCAGCCTTGCCGCCGGCTTTACCGCCAGCAGCAGCCTTTCCGCCGGCAGCAGCCTTGGCCGCCAGCAGCTGCTGGGCCTCTTCGATGGTGATGGTGTCGGCGCTGGCGCCCTCGGGCAGGGAGGCATTCAGCTTGCCCTGCTTCACATACAGACCGTAGGGGCCATTGAACAGCTGGATCGCCTCCTCGGCCCCCTCGGGGGTGCCCAGATCCTTGAGGGCGGTACGGCCGCCGCGGCCCCGCTTCGGTTCGGCGAGCAGCTCCAGGGCACGGCTGAGATCGATGCTGAGTACGTCGTCTTCGCCCTTGAGCGAGCGGTAGGCCTTCTCGCCCTTGCCCTGGTGGTGCACCACGTAGGGGCCAAAGCGCCCCAGGCCCGCCTCGATGCGGCCACCGTCGGGATGATCGCCCAGTTGGCGGGGCAGGCGCAGCAACCCCAGGGCAGCCTCGATGCTGAGCTCCTCGGGCTTGACCCCCTTGGGCAGGGAGGCGCGCTTGGGCTTGGGGTTGTCGTCGCTCACCTGGCCCCGCTGCAGGTAGGGGCCGTATTGGCCGAAGAGCAGGTAGATCGCCTCGCCGCTTTCCGGGTCTTGACCCAGGGATTCCGGCCCCTCGGCCTTCTGGCGCAATAGCAACTCGGCCTTGTCGGCATCGAGATCGGCCGGGGTGATCTCCTGGGGCAGGGTCACCTTGAGCAGCTCTTCTGTGCCGTCATCGGCCAGGCGCTTGGCCTCCAGGTAGGCCCCGAAGCGACCGATGCGCACTACGCAGGGCAGCCCCTCCAACACCACGGTGCGGGAGGCGCCGGGGTCGATATCGCCCTCGCGCCGGGCCACCTGGTGCTCGAGGCCCTGGTCGCCCTTGAAAAACTGATCCAGGTAGGGCAGCCAGTCCACCTTGCCGGTGGAGATCTCATCGAGGGTGTTCTCCATGCGGGCGGTGAACCCCGTATCCACCAATTCCGGGAAGTGCTCCTCCAGCAGCGCCGTCACCGCAAAGGCGGTGAAGCTGGGGGTGAGGGCGTTGGCCAGCAGGGTGGCGTAGCCCCGATCCACGATTGTGCCGATGATCGAGGCGTAGGTGGAGGGACGGCCGATGCCCTCCTTCTCCAGCATCTTCACCAGGGCGGCCTCGCTATAGCGGGCGGGGGGCTGGGTTTGGTGACCGAGGGCCTCCACCGCCAGGCAGCTGGGCTTATCGCCCTCGCTCAAGGCGGGCAGCAACACCTCCTGGCCCTCCAGGGCGGCGTCGGGGTCGTCGGAGCCCTCCACATAGGCGCGGAAGAAGCCGGCGAAGTCGATGCGCTTGCCGGTGGAGCGGAAGTTGGCGGTGCCCAGGCCGGCGGCGCTTGCCTGCAGGTCGACGCTGAGCATGGTGAGCTTGGCGTCGGCCATCTGGCTGGCCACGGTGCGCTTCCAGATCAGTTCGTAGAGGGCCAGATCGCGGCCATCAAGGCCGGTGGCCACGGGATCGCGGAAGCTCTCGCCGGCGGGCCGGATCGCCTCGTGGGCCTCCTGGGCATTGCGGGCCTTGGTGGAGAACTGGCGCACCTGGGGGCTGAGGAAGGGCTTGCCGTATTTCTGCTCTACGCAGCTGCGGGCCGCCTGGATCGCCTGGTCGCTGAGGTGCACCGAGTCGGTGCGCATGTAGGTGATGAAGCCGCGTTCGTAAAGCCCCTGGGCGACGCGCATGGTGTCGCGGGCGGAGAGGCGCAACTTGCGGTTGGCCTCCTGCTGCAGGGTGCTGGTGGTGAAGGGCGCCACCGGCTTGCGCAGCGACGGCTTGGCCTCGACGGCGACGACGCTCCAGGGGGCCTGGCGCAGGGCCTGCTGCAGGGCGCCGGCCTCGGCCTCGCTGAGCAGCCTGGCGCTACTGCCCGCCTTGAGGTTGCCGGTGGTTTCGTCGAAATCGGCACCGCCGGCGATGCGCGAGCCGTCCAGGTGGCTGAGCTTGGCCTCAAAGCGGCTGCCGGCCTGTTCCAACTGGGCCTTGAGATCCCAGTAGCTGCCGCTGTGGAAGGCGCGACGGGCCCGTTCGCGCTGCACCAACAGGCGCACCGCCACCGACTGCACCCGGCCGGCGGAGAGGCCCCAGGCCACCTTTTTCCATAACAGGGGCGAGAGGGTGTAGCCCACCAGGCGATCGAGGATGCGGCGCGTCTCCTGGGCATGCACCAATTCCATGTCCAGCTCCCGGGTCTGCTCCAGGGCGCGGCCGATGGCCTGGTTGGTGATCTCGTGGAAGACCATGCGCTTGACGGGCACCTTGGGCGCCAGCAGCTGCAGCAGGTGCCAGCTGATGCTCTCGCCTTCGCGGTCTTCGTCCGTGGCCAGCAGCAGCTGATCGGCGCCCTTGAGGGCCTCCTTGAGCTCCTTGACAATTTTTTTCTTGTCCTTCGGCACCACGTAGAGGGGCTCGAAGCTGTTGTCGGTATTGACGCCGAGGTTGGCCCACTTTTCCGCCTTGTAGGCGGCGGGAATCTCGCTGGCGCTGTTGGGCAGATCGCGCACATGGCCCATCGATGCCTCGACGCGGAACTCCCGCGGCAGGAAACCGCGGATGGTGCGGGCCTTGGTGGGGCTCTCGACGATGACCAGGGTGTGGGCCACGGGCTGGCGGACGTTCGCTTCCCTCTCTATCGCATCCACCGCCAGGGTTGAAGCAAATGGGGCTGCTGGCAGCCCAGCTGAAAGCCCCTAAACCCAGCGGCAGCATGGCTACGATCCTGCGAACCAATCCGCGCCGCCCTCAACGCTGTGATCGACGCTGTGATCGACGCTGGGCCAACCCTGCAAGGGTTTATGCCAACGCTGCTGGCAGACCTGGGGGGAGCTGGGCTGGGCATGCCGAGCATGGGCGATCTGAGCCTGCAGCTGAATGCCGGGGCGATTGCGCCAGAGGTGGCGGTGCTGCTGGCCCTGCTGATTTCGCTACTGGTGGACCTGGCGGGTGAAAAAGCGGCCAGCCGCTGGGTGCCGCCCATCTGTTACGGGGGCCTGGGCGCGGCCCTGGTGTTGCTGGCGCTGCAGTGGAACTCCCCTCTGGCGCCCTCTTTTTTTGGCGGTTTCTTGGCCGACAATCTGGCGGTGGCCTTTAGGGCCGTGGTGGCCGCCTCCACCTTGATCACTTTGTTGCTGAGCTGGCGCTATGTGGAGCGCAGCGGCACCCCGGTGGGCGAGTACGCAGCGATCCTGCTGGCCGCCACGGTGGGAGCAATGATTCTCTGCGGCTCCACCGATCTGGTGAGCATCTTTATTTCACTGGAAACCCTTTCGGTTTCCAGTTATTTGTTGGCGGGCTACATGAAGCGCGATGCCCGCAGTTCTGAGGCTGCCCTCAAATATTTACTGGTGGGTTCGGCGGCTGCGGCGGTGTTTCTTTATGGCGCCTCCCTGCTTTACGGCATCACCGGCGGTGCCACAGATCTGGCTTCGATCGCCGTGGCGCTGCAGACCAGTGCCAAGCCGGTGGCGGCGCTTTCGCTGGTGTTTGTGCTGGCCACGGTGGCCTTCAAAATCGCCGCCGTGCCTTTCCACCAGTGGACGCCCGACGTCTACGAGGGCTCGCCCACGCCGGTGGTGGCATTTTTGTCGGTGGGTTCCAAGGCTGCAGGTTTTGCCCTGGCCCTGCGGATCTTGGTGGGTTGCTTTGAGAGCTTCAATGAGCAGTGGAAGCTGCTGTTCACTGTGCTGGCGCTGCTGAGCATGGTGCTTGGCAACGTGGTGGCCCTGGCCCAAACCTCGATGAAGCGAATGCTGGCCTATAGCTCGATCGGCCAGGCTGGATTTGTGATGATCGGCATGGTTTGCGGCACCGAGGATGGCTTTGCAGCCATGGTGCTCTACATGGCATCGTATTTATTTATGAATCTTGGCGCTTTTGCCTGCATCATTCTCTTCTCATTGCGCACCGGCTCAGATCGAATTGCAGACTATGCCGGCCTCTACCAGAAGGATCCACTCATCACCCTTGGTCTCAGCCTTTGCCTGCTCTCCCTGGGTGGAATTCCGCCGATGCTGGGCTTTTTCGGCAAGATTTACCTGTTCTTTGCCGGCTGGGCTGATCACCAATACCTGCTGGTAGTAGTGGGACTAATCACCTCCGTTGTTTCGATCTACTACTACATCTCTGTTATCAAGATGATGGTAGTGAAAGAGCCCCAGGAGGCATCTGATGTGGTAAAAGAATATCCAGCTATTACCTGGAACCTGGCCGGCATGCCCTCGCTGCGCGCCGCCCTGGTGGGCTGTGTGCTGGTAACAGCGGTGGGAGGAATACTCTCCAATCCCCTGTTTATGTGGGCCAGCAGCACCGTGGCTGGTACACCGATACTGCAACAGGCCATAGCCGCTTCCGGCGGCGGCGCAGCCGCCTTGGGCTAAGTGGGTTCCCAGCGCAAACAGCTCTAATCGAAACACCCCTGGCAACAGCATCATCACCGGCATCACCAACAGCATTACCAACAGTATCGCCAATAGAATTAGTGGCAGCACAAACGCCCGTAGCCGAACTAATCCAAGTTTGCAAATATTACGGCGAGGGGGAGATGAGGGTGAAGGCCCTCGATGATCTGAGCCTCAGCGTCTACCGAGGCGAATATGTGGCGGTGATGGGGGCATCGGGATCGGGCAAGAGCACGGCCATGAGCATCCTGGGCTGCCTTGATCGGCCCAGTAGTGGCAGCTACCGGCTCAACGGCAGGGCGATCGAGAGCCTCAGCGACGACCAGCTAGCCCTACTGCGCAACCGCGACCTGGGCTTTGTGTTTCAGCAATTTCACCTGCTGCCCCAGCTCAGTGCCCTGGAGAACGTAATGCTGCCGATGGTTTACGCGGGTGTGCCCCTAGTGGAGCGGCGGCGGCGGGCTACCGCTGCCCTGGAGCGGGTGGGCCTGGCCCAGCGCCTGGCCAACAAACCAAATCAACTCTCCGGCGGCCAGCAACAGCGGGTGGCGATCGCCAGGGCGATCATCAACAACCCGGCGCTGCTGTTGGCCGATGAACCCACCGGTGCCCTCGATTCCCGCACCACCTCTGAGGTGCTGGCCATTTTCGACGCCCTGCACCAGAGCGGCATCACCCTGGTGCTGGTGACCCATGAACTGGAGGTGGCCTCGCGGGCCGAACGACTAGTGCAGTTTAAAGATGGCCAACTGCTTGCCGATCGGCGCCGTTCTGCCGCGGCGACTGGCGGCGATTGGCAGTTGGATTGAACAGTTGCAGCACCTCCGCACTAGTTACCTGGTCTTCGGCTGGGATTGATTGGAGGCTCACCCGGGTTTCGCGCGGCAACTCGCCGTAACGATCGCGATAGGCCGCTGCGATGCGACCAGAAGGCCGCAGGCCTACCGCCTGGCAAGCACTGGCCACATCCTCACCTTTCTGCAAGCGGGCCCTCAGGGCCTCGAGACGCAATTCTTGCAGGGTTTGAATCGGCGTCAGGTGGCATACCGCCTTGAAGGCAGACTGCAGGGTGCGCGCCGAGATGTGACAGGCCTGGCTGATCTGCTCGATGGTCAAGGGGCGATCGAGCTGCTGCTTCATGAAGCCAATCGCCCGCACCACGTGGTCATGGGATGGAGTATCGGCATCGAGGCTGCATGCTACGGAGCCCGCCAAGCTCACCAAACTGTTTTGCAGCAGCACCTCCAGGGAATGCACCATGGCAGCGGCCATGGGGGTAAACGGCTGAACGGCCAGGGCCAGTAAGCGACTGCAACAGAGATGTAGTAGGGATTGCTGGCTGGGCAGGGCGCTGGCCAGCCCAGACCAATCGGGACTGCCGAGGCCATGGGCTAAGGCCACACCGCGCAATTTAGTCAGTGAGCAGCTGAGCAGCAGCAGGTTGGCTTGGCCGCTGTGAACGGGCACCAAGAGCCGATGCCCCGGCAGCAACACCCCATCGTGGCGATCGCCCGGATGCAATTGGGAGCCGCTGGACTCCGGCCAGCTGAACTGGCCTTCGCTTCTCACTACCACCAACAGGCGATCCTTGGGCACATGCAGGCTGAAACGGGACAGGTTTTCCAGCCTTAGATCCAGCACGCCAAGGCATCCCTGATGGCTGACGCCCCTCAACAAAGGGGGCTGGGCACTGGATTTACCAACAAAGTGTAACTTAAAGTTCTTAATCCAGAAATCTAAATCTTCTGGGGCTGGCAAGCTCTTAGGGCTCTCAGGTAGCTTAATTAATTTGGCCATTGTACCATGCTAGAGCAGTGGTAAGGGGAGGGGTAGGGGCTTGAATGCAAGATCAGTTCACGGATCAACCCTACATAAAGATCTTGAAAAAAACAAGCGGGCCGAGCTTGTCTAAAAGCAGGCCTCCTGGCCAGGGCATCTAGCCAGCGCAGCAAGGCCCAGCCCAGCCGGGCTATCTAGGAGAATCCATGGCTCAAGCCCGATAAATCCTCCAGACCACTCCAGGGCTTTGCCAAAGCTGAGGGCCTTGTCAAGCCTGCCAGTAAAACCAGCGAGCCAACCACCAGGGCTCGCCAGGCTATCAGGGCAGCCAACAAAAAAGCCAGGCTTAGGCCTGGCTTAAATAGATTATCCAGTAATTATCCAACCATTAGGGATAATGAGGCTGGAATCAGATAAGGGTGATCCTGTTTGAGCCGGCAGTGAGCCAGTCATTAAGGGCGGCGATGTCAGCGTTGTTAGCGGTGTTTAAAATCGAACCAAATGTCCCACCTGCTTTGCCGTAGGTGCCAGCAACGGCGCCGGAACCAGCGAAGTCGGCAGCGGTGATAGTGATGTCGCCAGTGGCGGTGCCGATGATCAAGGTGTCAGTGTTACCAGCAGAACCAGTAATGCTGAATTGATTGATAAGAACGCCGGTAACTTTGGTGGCATCGTCAAGGACGATGGTGTCAGCACCATCGTTAATTTGTGTGTTTGTGGGGCCACCGGCTACGGCACCGGTTGCGGCGATTTGGCCGCCAGCAAAAACCCCATTAACTACAAGCAGGTCGGAACCTTGGCCGCCACTAAAGACTGTATTAGTGGATGGGCCATTGATTACAAGGGTGTCATCGCCACCGGAGGCCTGAACGTTGTAACCAGCAATACTGGAATTGAAGGTGCCAATGTCATTTTGGCCGCCGAGGCGCAGGCTCCAGAAATCTTTAGGTGCTGTTCTATCGGCGGTCAAGATCGTGTCAATGACCAATGTATCTTCGCCGGCTCCAGTATTTAGGCCGATGTTAGTGAGGCTGCCGCCGGATAGAACGACACTGTCATTGGTTTTACTTGTGCCTGCTGAATAGGTGGTGTTACTTTGCGCAGCGGTTTGACCATCAAATATTGATCCGCCCGAAATTGAGAGAGTGGAATCAGACATGGTTATTAGAGGGGATTGGGTTTGGCGGAAGCAGAGCTGAGCTTGCGGTCCAAGCGCTGCCCCTTCACTCGCGGTACTTTCGCTTCAAACCCCCCTCAAAAGTGTTGCAGATGGACATGGAGGCGCAGATGGGACAAGCGGATGCGCTAGGCGCACAACAGCAGCCCTTGGATGCTCAAAAGCTGACATCGCCGCTGTCGGCGGAGGCGGCGATCGCCATGGCGGAAGGCCTGAGGCAGCGGCGGCAACCTCTGGAAGCGGCGGCGATTTACCGGCAGGCCTTGGGCCACCTGCCCCAGGACCTGCGTCTGCACAACAACCTGGGGATCTGCCTCTGGCTGGCGGATCACCCCTGGGAGGCCCTGGCGCCCCTCCTGGAGGCCAGGCGCCTGGACCCGCAGCAGGCTCTGCCCCATCGAGGCCTGGCCAACGTGTTGCGCGATCTGAACCGCTTCGAAAAGGCCGAGGAGTACTACTTGAGGTCTTGGCAGCTAACGGCGGATCCCACCATCGCCTGGAGCCTCAGCCAGAGCCTGATCGGCCTGGAGCGCTACGCCGAGGCCTACCGGTGGGCCGAATGCCGCTTCGCCATGGCCGAAGCCAGCTGCTACCGGCCCCAGCCTTACTGGCAGGGACCCCAGGCCGCAGGCGCTCTGGCCCAGCCCAACACCCCGCTGCACATCTGGAGCGAACAGGGTTTTGGCGACACCTTCCAATACCTGCGCTGGCTCAAACCTCTCTGCAGCCAGCCCGGGCATCGGGTGCTCGAGGTGGAGCCCCCCCTGGTGAACCTGCTGCGGGAGGGGCTCAGCTGGCTGGAGCACCCGCCGCTGGTGGAGGCGAAACAAGATTCACCAGCCCCAATCGCTGGCAGCTCGGTATCGCTGCTCAGCCTGCCCCATCACCTGGGCGGAGCACCGCTATCGCCCCAATCCGAGCCGGCTGGGGCCGCCTACCTCCGCATCGCCCCACACCCCAGCGGCGACCGCCTGGGCCAGCGCCAGCCCGGCGCGCCCCGGGTGGGGCTGGCCTGGGCGGCAGGCCGCAAGGAGGACGATTGCTTCACCTGGCGCGAATTTGTTAAACGCAGCCTGCCGGCCGAGCAACTGCTTGCCCTCAGCAGTGGCCTGGAGGCCAGTGGCGCCGAATTGCACAACCTCCAATTTGGTCCGGATGCGGATTTGCTGGAGCGTGCCTGGGTTGGTCGGCTGCAGCCCGACAGTGACTTCCTGGAGCAGGCCCGCCTGATGGCCAATCTCGATCTGGTGATCTCGGTGGATACCGCCACTGCCCACCTGGCCGGTGCCATGGGCCTGCCCTGCTGGCTGCTGCTGCCCTTCAGCGCCGATCCCCGCTGGTTGCGCAAGCGGCAAGATTCAGTTTGGTATCCCACCATGAAACTTTTTCGCCAAAGCGGCAGTGGCGACTGGCGGCAGGTGGTCACGGCGGTGGTCCACAGCTTCAAGCGCCACGCCGCCAGCTTCAATTGGCTGGATCCGTGAGCGCCGCCAACTTCACCAGCTCCATGGCGGCAAGCCCCACGTCGAAGCGCTCCAGGGCCAGCCTCTGGCTCGCCTGGCCCAAGCGCTGACCCAGGGCCCGGTCGGCCAACAGGTGCAGCATGGCCTCGCTGAGAATCTGCGGCTGGCCGAAAGGCACCAGCAGGCCTGTTTCACCGTTGATCACCACCTCCTCCGCCGGTCCCCCCGCAGAGGCCACCAGGGGCACCCCGCAGGCCATCGCCTCTATCAAGCTCCAGGAGAGGGCATAGGGATAGGTGAGATAGACGTGGGCGGCACTTAGCCGCAGCAAGCTCAGCAGCTCCTGGTGGGCAACTCTCCCCAGGAAATGCAGGCGGCTTAGGTCGAGTTGGCCCTCCAGCTCCCGCAGCAACTGGCCTCGATAGCCCTGGGGATGGGGGCTGGGATCGCTATAGCTATGGCCGAAACCACCCACCACCACCACCTGTACGCCAGCGTGGCGGCGGAACAACTCGGGCAGAGCTCGCATGAACAGCGGAAAGCCCCGATGCGGCTCCAAGCTGCGACTGGCAAAGGTGACCACTGGATCGCCAGGTCTCAAAATCATGCCATTGGGCAGGGAGATCGGCTTGGCCGGCAATTGGCTCAGCGGCTGCAGATTGACCCCCTCCGGCAACAGCCGAATGTGGTGGCGCAGGTGGGCCGGAAAGGTGTCCCGCTGGAAGGCCGTCGGGCTCAGGGCCAGATCGCAGTCGGCCAGAGCCGCCAGCACAACAAAGTTATGGCGTCGTATCGACTGCAGCTCCCGATCGGAAGGGATGCCGCGATCGGGATCGAATCCGTAACCCAGCAAGCTCGGCTGGGCGTAGAGCTCCGGGTAGGCCCACAGCCTGGCACGGGGCCAGATGTCCCGCAGGTATAGAGCTTCCCCCCAGCCACTGTGGGCAATCACCACATCGGGCTGCAGCCCCTGCTGGCGCAGCAGGGTGGCCAGGGCCGCCACCTTGGCAGCGCGGCGCAGGTTCATCTCTAAATTCGGATCGATCAAGGTCCCATCCCGCCCTGGCTGGGACCAGGGATAGACGCAGACCTCGATGGCCTTCGGCAGCAGACCCGGGGCTGGCTTTTTGGAGGCTATGGCCGTAACCCGGTGCCCGAGGGACACCAGCCGGGGCGCCAGATCCCTGAACTGACCTGGGAAATTCTGGTGGACCAGCAGGAAATGCATCGATGGGCCGTCGGGGGTGGTTTGGTAATTCCGGTGACTGTCCTTAAGATTGGAAACTTAAGTGCGAATCACCATGGGGCTCCTGCGCAGGTTGTTTGGCAAAAGTGCGGCCCCCCGGGAACCCATGGGCGGCGGCGACTTGACCCAAGTGGGCCAGCTGATGGATCAGCGGACCGTCTTTGCGATGGCCGAGACCATCGAGCTCGACATCGTGCCCTGGTCGAGCGCCCGGCTGGCCGCCATCTTCGCTGAGGTGAACCGCAATCCCACTGGCGCTCCCCTGATGGAAGCCCGGCAGGCCCGCCAAGCTCTGTCCAAATTCTGGCTGCACGCGCCGGTGGATCAACTGGAGCCCCTGTATCGCAGCGTAATCGGCCAGACCTATCGCACCCTGGTGGGCGGTCGGTTGGCCGAACTAACCCTGGTGATGGACGAACAGCAGTGGCGCGATGCCATCAGCCAAAAGCTGCGGGAAGCGGCCGGTAAGCCGCAAGCCGCCAACCTGTTGCTGGCCGTTATGCCTTACTACGCCCGCGGTTCGATGCGGGTTTCCGATCCGCTGCGCACCGTCCCCCAGTGGCTAATGCAGGACTACGCAGCTCTTTACGAGCCTGATCTGCTGCAGCGGATCCAGCAGCCAGCCGGCCTGTTGGGGCCCTCCAGGCCATCCCTGATGGGCTTGCCAGCCAGGTCCACCCCTGTGGCGCTGCCCCCTAGCGCCGTCGCCTCAGTTCAACAACCGCAGCAGCAGCCAGCCCAGCCACCGGTGCTCTCCCCGCTGCGCGGCCAAGATGCCTACAACCAAATACAGGAGACCGACTTTGCCTCCCGCATGAGCGGCCTGATCAATCTGTTCACAATCGACCCCGGCGATGAGGATGTGAACCGTGAGCTAGGTAATCTGCGTCGCCTGCTGGGACAGATTGCACTCGATATGGATGCCTCCCAGCTTGAAGCCCTATACCGCAGCTCCTACGGTGAACTGCATCGCCAATTGATGCGTTGCGGCTTTGCCTCCGCACCGATCAGCCAGCAGGACGCCAAGGATCGGTCTCAATTGGCTGGCCTCGTAGCCAACATCAAACAACCCGGAGGCCTGAATGCGCTACTGGCAGCTCTGCTCTTCTATCCGGCTGGCAAAATTCAAATCAGCGGTAGTGAAAATTTGCTACCTGGCTGGCTCCTGAGCGAACTTGGCGCCGTCAGTAATGCCGGTCAAACCGCTGGGGCCTACTGAATCTGGCCGCCTTAGCACAGATTGATTAAGAGCAGCCAAGAAACGAACCAAAGGTGCGCAACCAAGTAGCGCACCCAAGTAGCGCATCAATGCAGTGCACCAAAGGCCTGGCATCCACCAGGCCTTTTTGCTGGCGTTCAATCGCCATAAGCCTAATAACTTCACTCCTGCATTCCCAGGGACAGAGACAATAAAGAGCAGCTCGAAAAATTACTCATCCCGCCTCTCCGAGCCAGGGGCAATCCAAGCATTGCAATTATTTCCACGTCATGCGATCAGTGAGATGTAGCATTCTTCGAGCTGCCCTAAACTTCAACCCGCCAGCTGGGGAATTCTTGGAAAACCCTAGCCAGGACCAATGGAGCACTGATGCCGCCATGTATACCAGCTAGCTGTACAATTACCAGCTGGACATGCTTACCAGCTTGCATAGCCGCCAAGCTGGTGGTCATGCAGGAGCCTCACCAGTCAGGGCAGGCGCAGCATCTAAGCATCTTCACACCAAAACCAACAAAATATATCAACGCAAAATAAAATAAAAGTGAGCGGCCGGAAAAATCTCCTCCAAGATATTCGAAAATTTCCCGACTACAATTCCTACTCGTGAAAATCTTTCCACATAAGCCAATAAATTATATAGGCAAGCAAAGGAAGAGAAACAAGTGGAACTAATGCCATCCAAAACTCTAGGATCCTGCCATTGGCCAGCAAGTACAAACACCAAATCAGATAAGAAGAGATGCATATGATCAAAAAAGATCTTCGAGTGCGGAGCCTCGTCAGCAACCTGCTCCATCTAATCGCCAAAATCCGCCGCCGCCTTTGGCCGGCTGGCACGTGGTCAATCCAGCTCATAGAAACAACAAGACCCTAAACGAGAGCGGATAATTAATAGGCGAAAAAGAAGAAGAGAGCCAGCTCAAATCATGGCTCAACGTTAGAGTGTCTGGCATGGGATGCTCATACAGAAGAATTGAAAAATACTAGGTACCTGTAGACCTAATTCGCTCTACAGAGCGGAAGTTGTCATGCCCGAATTTAATGATGATATCGGCCAAGGTCCGTCGCTGCAGGCGTATGTCCACATTAACAGTCATGCCGGCTATGAGGGGAATCTTAACACCATGGCGCTCAAGATATTGCTTATCCAGTCTCAAACTGGCGGGGAAATAAAGGCCTTGAGCCTGAGAACCTAGTGCATCGGCAATCTCTTTGGGAGGCACGGCATCGGAACCAACCCTAGTAACCTTAGCCGGAATGCGACCAAAATAGGCAGAAGGGTAAGCATCGGTGGACACGTCAGCATGCTGGCCTGGCACAATAAAACCAATGCTGTTATTAGGAATAAAAACCCGGGCGATAAGACTATCGGAGGGTATTACAGATAGCAGCGGTGAATTGGGGTCGGCATTTGCGTTTACTACGCTACCGCGCTGGACCGAAACATTAAAAACTACACCATCTACAGGGGAAGTTAAGGTGGAGTTTTCTATCTGCAGACGGGCTTGATCAGCTTGGCGCTGCTGTTCATTAATCTGCTTGAGGTTGGTTTCAATTCGATTGCGAATCTCGGCGTCTGGACTTGCCTCAGCGCTGATGCGCTGCGAGCGCAGGCGCTGAGATTCCCGTTCTTGCGTGGCAATCCGAGCTCTTAGCTCTTCGGCCTTAGTGAGATAATCAAGGGCTTGAACGAGGCTACCAGCTCCAATATCAGCAAGCTGCTTGAAACGCTGATACTGATTCAAGGCAAGATCATACTGAATCTTGAGACCCTTCAAAGTCTCACTAGACTTAGCCAGATCCTCGTCGGCAGAAATACGCCTACTGATCAGATCTGCTTTCTGGCTCTCGAGCTGCCGAAGCTGGTTTTCCGTGAGCCCTTTAGTGACAGATAAATCACCCAGGGATGCTGCATATAATTTATTTTCATTGGTAAGTCGGCTAATAAGTTCTTGAGAGGTGGACAAGACGATGCGAGGGTCCCGCACATCAAAAACCAATAAAGCCTGGCCTTTCTTTACCTGTTGACCATCCTTTACAAGCACAGAATCTACGCGGCCCTGAACTACGCTCAAGATCGGCTTAACCCTGCTGCCGGGCTGTAAACGCCCTTGCACCATAACGGTTTCGTCTAAAGGTGCTAAGAAAATCCATAATAAGCCACCTGTCGTTAAAGCAACGGAGGTCCAGATCAAAGCCGATGAGACGCGAGTGCCGCTCTTGAGCAGGGCAGGCTTCTGAAATTCCCAGGCTTCTGCTAATTTACTTGACTGATCATCAGGCTGCTTTTTGAAGGGATTGGCATCATCGCTTAGGGATAGGTTTTCTCCCACCTCGCCACCATCGCCAATCAGATTAACTCTAACTGGCTGAAAGCTATTTTGATCACCTACTACGATGCCGGCCCCACGGGAGCGACGCCTAGGGGAGAGAATGCGCTGGAGCAATGCATCGAGCCAAGCCTGTAAGCGCTCTGATGAAGAGGCATTTTTTTGTGCCGAAGAAGCAGTGGCGGCGGCAGTGGATTGATCACCAATTAGGTCTGGATTAAAAGCTGAAGACTTGGAAGATTTTGGTAGTAGCTTCATTAGCTAAGTCCCTCCTGTGCCTGGCTCTGAACTAGGGCGTAGTACCAGCCCCGCTGCTCCATTAGGTCGCGGTGCGGTCCCATCTCCATGATTGCGCCTTGGTCCATTAGAACAATAACATCGGCAGGCTTCACTGTTGTGAGTCGGTGGGTAATAAAGAACACTGTACGACCTCGGAATGCCTCAAGCAAGTTGATACAAACCTGGCGTTCAGTACGGGCATCGAGAGCACTGGTAGCCTCGTCAAGAATCAGCATACGAGGATTTTGAAGTACTGCCCTAGCCAAAGCAAGCCGCTGCTTCTGTCCCCCTGAGAGGCCACTGCCTCGCTCCCCAACGCTAGAATTATAGCCCCGGGGCATGCTCATAATGAATTCGTGGGCACAGGCAATTTTGGCGGCACGAATAAGCTCTTCAGCTGTGGCATCTGGCTTAACCAGCATCAAATTATCTTTGACGGTGCCGTCGAAGAGCAGGCTGTCCTGGGGCACAACACCAATTTGCCTGCGCAGAGAGTATAACTCAATTTTGTCAATATCAAAACCATCTATTAGTACTTTGCCAGAGGTGGGCCGATAGAAGCGCGGCACCATCTTGAGTAGGGTACTTTTGCCACTGCCAGATCCACCAACAACACCGACAAATGAACCTTTCTGAATGGAAAGATTTACGGCATTTAGAACACTTGGAGCTTCTTGGGAATATGAGAAGCCAAGGTTTGTAAACTGAACATGGCCTTGAAGCGGAGGCATCGGGATATTTTGTGATTCCAACTCGCTCTGCTCGGTGGGACGATCGACCACGTCGGCAACTATTTGCAACTGCTCAGAGCATTGCTGGAACTCTTGCCATGTGGAAGGTATCTCAGTTAGCGGGCGAATCACATAATTGCTAAGCATATTGAAGGCAATCACGGTGCCAAAGTCCAATTCTCCCATGACGACTAGCGCAAATCCCGCGCACAAAACCACTACAGCCTCAATATTCATAATGAAACCTCCCAGGTTGCTTAGGGATTCTCGGGTGATTTTCATCTTGAAATCTTCCCCGAGGTAGCGGCTATAGAGATCGTGGAATGTCCAGCGGGTTTTCATTTCAGCGTTCTGAGCTTTAATGGTCTGAATGCCGCTAATTGATTCGGTAAGATAAGAGCTGTATTTAACATTTTCCACCATGGTGCGGCGGATTTGACTCTTCAGCAAAGGGGTGCTGAACAGGGTAATGCCTGCTATTAGTGGCACAAAGCTGAGTACGACAAATGTCAGCAGCGGGCTGAACATGAACAAAATAATTATGTAGAACAAGCTGAAAACTGTATCAACAAGCAAGGTGAGACTACGGCCCACCAGGAATTGCCTAAGTTGATCCAGCTGATTTATATAAAATACAACCCGCCCCACTGGTCGCTCATCGAAGAAGCTTTGGGGAAGTCTCACCAAATGATCCAAAATTGTTGCTTTTGTGGCCGAATCAACGCGATTGGCAACGTCGGTAAACTGAAAACTGCGAAGGGTTTTAAGAACACTTACCGCAACTGCCGAGGATACCATGAGTATAGAAATCGTAATCACAATTGAGATGGCTTCAGGGCCTCTCATTTGAGACATTAAAACGCGAATTCCCAGCGGGTTAGCAAGCATTAGTATGTTAATTACCGCTGATACGGCCAGTACTTCAATTAATTTTCTTTTGTGCTCACGCAGGTAGGGGAAGTACCAGCTCCAGCTGAACTTCTGTTCCTTGGCGTCTGGCTTGCGCTCAAGAATAAGTAGCTCAACCTGGCCATCCTCCAGGGTGGCCAACTGCTCGATTGGCACCCGCAGGGGGCCAAGCTCCGCCTCCAGCAGGCAGGCATGGCCGTCTGGATCGACGGCATCCAGGATGCCGATGTGGCCCTGCTGCATCAGCACGGCCGGGGTAGATACTCGAGCCAAGCGATCGGCAGGCAGGCGACTGAGAATCACCCTCAGGCCGATGGCATCGAGAATCTGGCCCAGATTGGTGAGGTTGAGGCTGGCCTGGCGAGCCAGCACCGAATCAATCTGATCAAAGAGAGCATCTCGATTCAGTGGCAGCCCATAAAAACTTGCCAGAGCCTGCACAACAGCGGCTGGGATATCGCGCGGACCACTGGCGCGAGCCAGTACCAATTTGCCGGGACCACGATTTTGGGGCAGCGGCGGCAGGTCGCCACCAAAACGATCGGCGCCGACCAGCTGGGCTTCGACGGCCTCGGCAGCGGAGCCGACCTCGATCCTGGCCTTGGCCTGATCGCCAGGCAATGGCTCGGGGGCGGCCGGTTCAGCCAGGGTTGCCGGCAGAGCCACCAGGCGCAACCAGGGTGCGCCTGCTTCCAGGGGCTTGACGCTCTTGGCGGTATCCCAGCGGGAGGCCAACAGGGCGCCACTGCTCACATACCACTCGCGCTCGGGGGCCAGGGCCAGGCCCGATTCGAGCCCAGGTATCAGAGAGCTGACCGAAGCCTGTTCCTGTAGCTGGGGCAATCGCTCCAGCCAGGGCAACCAGCGCGGACCTGGCTCCCGGCGGCAGAGCTCCAGCAGCAGCTTATATAGCTCAGAAACTGGCAAGGATGACTGGAACCAGGCCGCCAGGCTGGGGTAGCCGTCGATTAGATCGCGAAAGGCCGCGGCTGGTAATAGCAGCAGATCGGCTTCGCCGGAGGCCCTCAAGTGTTCGCAGGGCTGCTGGCGCACTAAACTCACCCAGCCGGCCATCGAGCCGGCCTGCAATTTCTCGATAGTGCGCAGGCCACCGGTATTGGGATCACTGGCCAGGCCCCGCAAACTGCCCGAGCGAACCAGATAGAGCCCTTTGGGCATCACATCTGGAGCTAACACGGTCTGCCCAGGTCGGAAACGCTGCGGTTCCAGCAGCTGCTCCAGGGAACGGGCCACAGCTTCGGGTAGCCGATCGAAGGGGGCGAAAGCCGAGAGCAGAGGGGTCGAGGGGGTGGTGATCATGCGGAGAGATCGGCAAGAGGTGCAGGGACCTCGCCCTGAAGGAACTCGGTGGCGCGGTTATTGATGAACTCCTGCAGTAACTCGCCGAGGAGGCGCTGCCGCAGTTCTTCGGTGAGCGGGGCGGGGATCAGGCGATCCACCCGCAACACCAACCAGGTGTCGCCCACCGCGAAGGGGGGCAGTAGCTGGCCGGGCTCGCAGCTACGCAGACGAGTCACCAGGTCGGGGTGAGCAGCGCCCATGGGCACCGGACCGATGCGGCCGCCATTGTTGCGCTCAGCGCCCTCAGAATAGCTGGAAGCCAACTGGGAAAATTCGGCCTCGCCCTCTCTAATTTGCTGATAGAGCTCTTCGGACAGAAAGGCGTCTTTAGTGCGAATTAAAGAATACTCTACCTGATCCAACATGATCTTGCGGTCTAGGTAGCGAACCTCCACCTCGTCTTCAAAACGATTTTTGGCATAGATCTCCAGCCTGCTTCTCTGGGTGAAGCGGCAGCAGATGTCCTCTTGGCTCAGGCCTTGAGCCTTTAGCCACTGGCGCAGAGCCTGTTCGCCCCGGATGCCGAGAGTCTCCAGCTGCTGACTCACCAGCTTTTTCTCCTCATCCTCTGGCAGGGGCACCACAGCCACGATCTCTTCAAAGACCAGGGCCCGGGCCAGGGACATGGCTAAATCCTGGCGTCGCAGCAACCGGTGCAGGGACAGCAGGGGAAGCAGCGGTTTACCTGGCGCCAGTTCTACCAATGGCGGTGGTTCCAAGCCCGAGAGGACGTCGCTGTCAGTCAGCTGCGGAGGCAGAGAGTAGGTGGATGCCATGGCCGAACTCTAAATGGACAACTCAGGCCAACACTGGCGGTCGACGCTGGATGGGCAGATCGAGACGGCCAAGCACATCGGCCATCAACTCGAGGGCATTGGCCTGGCCGTACTGCTCTCGGGCATAGGCGAATGCCGCCTCACTCATCTGCTGCCATCGCTGATCATCGCTGCAGAGCAGTAGGGCCGCCTCCTGCCAGGAGCTGGGATCCCGGGCAATCAACACCTCCTGCCCGTGGCGCAAGCCAGTGGCCTCAGCCGCCAGGGGGCTCAACAGCTGGGGGATGCCATGGGCGGCGGCGGCGACCACCTTGCCCTTGAGGCCAGCTCCGGAACGCAGGGGAGCCACAAACAGCCGGTGACGTCCGTAGACCGTGGCGGTATCGGCCACCCAGCCCTCAAGCATCACCCCCGGCTGCCCCCCCCAGCGCTCGGCCAGCTCGGTGGAAAGGCCGCTGCCATAAAGATGCAGACGCAGCTGGGGAAGCTGCTTCAGCAGAGGCGGCCAGAGCACCTCTAACATATGATCCACCGCGTCCCGATTGGGTGGATGGTTATAGCCACCCAGAAAGGCGAGGCCCTCCCGCCCCGCTAGGGGCTCCGGTGCCTGGGGTCCCTTCACCACCCAGGGGCAGCGGGCCGTGAGCGCCCGTCCAAAGCTCTCGGAATGGATCACCGCCTCCTCCACGTCCGAGTAACTGAGCGTCAGATCCACCTGACTAATGATCTGTAGCTCCTGCTGCTTGACCACCGCCACGGCTGCCAAGGCCTGTTCGGCGGCATCGCCCTCGAGGCCTTGGGACCAGGCGGCCCGCAGCTGGCGCAAGTAATGGAGATCGGCATTGCAAAATGCCACCCGCGCCTGGGGTGCCCTGCGACGCACCACCTCCAGGGAATCGTTGGCAGTGGTGTAGCGGGTGATGTAGATGAGATCAAACTCGCGTCCGCGCTGCTCAAGCAGCTCTTCGAGGGAGAGCACGAAGGGGGCGTGGATCACCTCAATGCCCCGACGCTGCAAATCTTCGCTGTATCCAGCCAACCAGGCCAAATTAGCCGGATAAAAAGTGATCTGGTAACCGAGAGACTGCACCAGTTCCATTTCCACCACGGCGGCATGGCTGCCGGCATCTCGATCCGGACGGGGCGTCTCGTGGTCGATGAACAGGGCACGGCCCACGTTGCCACGATCCTTGACGCGATCAGCCATGGCAAGATCAGGTTGGCGATGACCCTCGAAGCTGTCCTGCCACTTCTTTTCAAACAGCGGCTTGTGAATTTCCTGATACCGCTTCATGCCTGCGGCCGCGGCGATGTCCTTGCCATTGGAGATGCCCTCGTGGTGCACCACCCGCGATAGCGGGGCATAGCGCACGCCATGGCCGGCGGCGCGCACCTTGAAACAGAGATCTGTGTCCTCGTAGTAGGCCGGCGAGAACTCCGGACTGAGGCCCGCCACCTTATCCCAAACCTGGCGAGTGATGGCCAGGGCAGCGCCACTTACATAGTCGGCAAGACGGGTATAACTAAAGCGTGGCTCCCGCGGATTACAGCCTTTGCCGTAATTCCAAGGCTCGCCATTGCCCCAGACGATGCCACCGGCTTCTTGGAGGCTGCCATCTGGATAGATGAGCTGGGAACCGGCAATACCGGTATCGGGCCAGCGCTCGAATACCGCCTGCAGTTCATCCAGCCAGAGGGCGCAGGGCTCGGTGTCGTTGTTGAGCAGCACCACCAGGGGCGCTCGGCTGGCGTTGACCCCCGCATGGCAAGCCTGATTAAAACCGCGGGGGAAGCTGTGGTGCACCACCGTGATGCCAGGCGCCTCCCGGGCCAGGGCGTCGTAGGTGTCGTCGGGGGAGCCGTCGTCGACAACGATCACCTCAAAACGCAGGCGATTGGGGGCAAAGGCCAGGGCCGCCAAACAGCGGCGGGTGAACCGATATTTGCCATGCACCGGCACCACTACGCTCACCTGGGGGTCAGGGGAATTGGTGAGAGTCAGGGGCTTGCGGTCTATGGCTTGGCCCAAGGGGCCCTCCTCCTGGTGGGCCTCCAGGCGCAGGGCTGGATTGGACGGGGCAGCCAAAATGCGCTGCAGCAGGGGTAGATCCGACGGTGGCTCAACCCCATAGGCATCGGCCAGGTGCAACCAGGTACTCAAACTCCGATAGCGCTCCGCCGCCAGGGGCCCCAGGGGCTCGGGAAATGGGGGGCTGCTGAACTGCTGCAGAGCCGCCCAGGGAGTGAGCTGGAAAGGCACCAGCTCCAGGCTCTCGTCGAAGCTGGCACCGCTGGCCTCCCGCAGCAGCAGGTGATGCACCCGGCCATCGCAACAGGAGAGGGGCAACCTGGTGGTGAAGCTCCAACGGCCGGGGGAGTCCGAATCCGGCGGCAGCAGGGCGATCGGCTCGCCGCCATCGATCACCAACTCCACCGGCGCCGGATCCGCCAGCCAGCCCTTCAGAAACACTCCTTGCAGGGGCATCAACTCGCCCCGCTTTTTGTGCTGGGAAAGCGTCGCCGACCTGTGATCGCGGCGCAGCAGTTCGTAGGTGATCTCGTTGACCCGCAGCGGACTGCCGGGCAACTCCAAACCAGCATCTGGATCAAAGTAAACCCTCAGCACCAGCCCCGGCGAGAGAGGGGGCAAGTTCAACTGGGGATCGCCAAGAAAGGCAAAGCCCACCGCGTCGGGCAGACCGCGACTAGCCATGTCAGTGCGCCCGAGCTGGCAGGGCAACTGCAAAATTGACTTGCGGGAGCTGGGATCGAGCAGGTCTTCCATGCTCACCCACAAAGGCCCCGGCAGGGGTTCAGGGCCGCGCTCTCCCAGCAAACAGGCCCATCCATGCAGGCCGAAACGCTCATTTAGCCCCTCCAGCTGGCCGATGAATTGACCGCGCTGGAGAGGCCGCAATTCAGCTGCCAGCGCCACAGCCATGGAAAGGGGGTGAACTTGGTTAGAGAATGGAGGCTAACCGAAGCTGCAGTCCTGACTACCTCTCCTGCCCCACTCCCGGCAGCCGAAACCCTGACAAACAGCGGTGCCGATCCCCAAGCGGATCCGGTGGTGCTGAGATTGCGGCTGCAAGAACTGCTCGCCCTACCCCTGGAGCCAGGCAGCCGGGCGCATCTCTGGAAACTGGCCCTTGAACGCCTGCCCAGGGAAGCGCTGGCCCAACGCCGAACCCTGCAGTTGGTGCTCAGCCGCCAGGCGGCCCAAGCTTGCGAGCAGTGGGTTGCCGCCGGACGCTGGGGCGAGGCCCTGACCTGTGCCCGCCAGCAGGGCATCTGGTTGGCGGAGCTGGCCAGTGAAAATCCGCCCCTGGCCGAGGTATGTCGACGCGATACAGCCGCCCTGCTGCGCCTGCTGATTCAGGGGTTGCATCGCGACCAGGACCAGCCGGACTGCCCGCCCCAACGCCAGGCGGAGGTATGCCGCATCGGCTGGCAACTAGTGGTCAAGCTAAGAGCCCTGGGTCAGCCGGAGCCCGAAGCCCTGGGAGTGATCGAAGAGCAACTGGTGCGCCACGGGGCTCTGGCCTGGCGGACCCTCGCCGAGACCCTGGCAGGCGAAGCAAGTATCGCCGCCCTGGACAGCGGCATCGACATGGCCCTGGCCCTGATGCGCCTTTATGTCGATCAAGAAGGGCACGCATGGACTCAAAATCTTCCGGCAGAGCTGCTGGCGACTCGCCGTCAACTCCAGCCGGTGCCACCGGAACGCCTGTTGAATTGGTTGGCGGCTTGGCTGCCCAGCAACCCCAGCGCCGCGGCGGCCCTGGCTAGCGCCCGACGCTGCCAAACCCTGCTAGATGGCATCAAGCGCAGCAGCGAGCTAGCCGAGCTTGCGAACACCCCCGCTGCCGGGGATCCAGCCCCTGCCGCCGGGCTGCAGCCGGCCGAGGTCACCAGGGCGCCCCTGCCTGGGCAGTTAGCCCAAAGCCAGCCCCTAACCGCTAGTTCCGGCCAGGTCATGGCCGAAGAGCTGCCCCAAGAGCTGCCCGAAGAGCTGGCCATGGCGGCATCCCTGCAGCCCCAGCCTCCACAGCAAACGCCATCGATCGCGGCGATCAGTGGCGAGGAATTGCGCCAGGAGCTGCGACTCGACGAGGGAGGTATCGAGGGCTTGCGGCGGCGCCTGGTGAGGGCTCTGAAGCGCTGGAGCGATCGCCCCGGCCAGGGGCCCTTGACCATTGATCTGGGCTTCAGGCCTGGGGCCAGCCTGTTGGAGGGGGATGGCGACGGGCTGCAACTCAACCTGGCCCCCCTGTTGCGCTGTGGCGACGATGCCGAGGTGATGGAGTTGCTGGAGCTGCTGGATCGTCATCTCGAAACCTTGGAACGCTCAGCGATCTGGCGAGCCAATCCCGAGGCCCTGCTGAAGACCCTCAATAGCCATTGGAAAGCAGGTGGCCAACTGCATGCCAGCCAATGCAAGGCCTTGGCGGCGGTGGTGAAGCTCCGGGGCCCGGCACGGGTTGAGCTGCCAGCTAGGGCAGGGGGCCAGCTGCTGAGACCAGCCCCAGAGGAACTGGCACTACTGGCGCAGCTGCTGCGTAACGAGCCGCTACTTGTGGAGCAGTTGTCAGAAATCAGGCGCCACCATCACGACCAGGAATGGATGGAGAGCGAGCAAGGCGCCGACTGGCCGTTGCGGCGTCTGCACACCGGCAGCGGTTTCTATGCCAGCAGCCACGACCCTCTCCATAGCCTGCGGCGCTGGAGTGACGCAACGATGGGGGCGCTGCGACAGCATGGCCTGGTGCTCGACTCGGGCAATTTGGGGGCCGCTCTACCTCTGCTGCAGTCCCTGGCGGCGGAAGGGGTGAGTTTGCCTCTCCAGGCCTGGCCCGAGCGCGGCAGTCTTTACGAACTTATGGCGGACCAAGAGGTGCTGCTCGTCGCTCCTGGGGCAGCGGAGATTGAGGCCCACCATCGCAGGGTCGCCTCCTCCCAGCTCGATCCGGAAAGCCCGATGCCCAACTATGGACTGCGCTGCCTGGAGTCCCCCGATTCGATCCACCCCCGTCGCCCCAGCGTCGGCTTCGAGCACAGCCTGGAGAGCTTGCTGGAGCAGGTGGAGCAGGCCTGGGGGCAGCGGGCTTTCCAGGTGTTCATCATCGCGGCTGGCGCCTACTCCTTGCCCGCCTGCTATGCGGTGGAACAGCGCCACGGAGCCACCTGTTTGGCCCTTGGCAGCGACCTGCTGGAGTGGTTCCTGCCAACCGCCGCAGCCCAAACACCGTAAAAGTCCTGCTCAGGGAGAGATCCAGGCCGGCCCGCCTAACGACGGGCCACCAGCAGCAGCACCTCGGGAATTTCAGCGGCAATTACGCCATAGCTAATCGAGTGGATTCCCTGGAAACCCACATCTGAGAATCCCAGCTCTGAAAGCCAATCCAAAATTTCCCAACCGGGAATCTGATATACGAGGCTGCCTGCTTCTGGCTCCAGCGGATTGCCGTGATATTCCGGTTCGCCGAAAATCTCAGGGGACAGATCGGGGCCGCGATGCCGTGCCTTGATGATCGACTCGTGCTTGCCGTAGGCGAAGGGGAAGCTGGCGATCAGCACTCCCCCCGGCCGCAGCACCCGCAGGCATTCGGCCAAACCGGCCTTCAGGTCGTAGAGATGCTCAAACACCTCAGCGCTCACCAGCAGATCAAAGCTGTGGTCGGGGAAGGAGAGGGCACAGAGATCCTCATGTCGATATTGAGCACGCCGGGGATCCTCTGGATCCGGCAGATATTCGCTGGCCAACACCCCCTCCCCCAGCCAATCTCGCAGTGCCCGTGCCAGGGGAGTGATGGCCTCGGGCAGGTAGACCTTGATCAGCCGAGGTGGAGGCAGTTGCCCAGCATCTATCAAGCTGCGCAGCAGCAGCAGCACGGCCCGTTCGCGAGAGTTCAAACCTTGGTGGACCAGGCTTTCCCGATAGTTCGGAGCTACTACCTCTATGGCCTCTGGCGGGATGGGCTGATCGGTGAGGGGATCGCAGATGCCGTGCAGAGCAATGATCTGCAGCGACTCCCTGATGGTCTCGTCCGCCAGGTCCTTCCGACTGCGAAAACGAGAAGCAAAGGCGTCGATGCTGCCGTAGGTAAACTGTTCGAGGTTCTGCTGGGGCAGAATCGCCATGGCCGTCGCTCCACTGACGGTTAATTGTGCCTTAAAACCGTTTACCCGCATGACAAAGGCTACCGACTTGGAGAACCGCCTAAATGTGTTGGAGAACCAGCTGGAAGAAGCCTGGGATTTAGCCGAACTTACCCAGCTGCTCCTCAGCCAAGCCGAAGAGAAACTGATCAACTATTCCAAGGAGGCTCTCAGAGCGGAGTCACTGATCTCCTCTCTGCTGGAGCAACTCGAAGCCTGCAAAAAAAATTAATCTAACAATGCCGCTCTGTCCTCTGCCATTGATAAAGTTCTAGCCAAGGCCTCCGGGGATAGACCTTGGCTAGCCGGCGGCATCGACAGGTCAGTTTGGGTGCAAAAACGCTCAAGGAAAGCGGAAAAACGCTCAATGCCAGAGCCTGTTACTACTCTATCTGTCTGATCGCGATTAACAGCCGGGCCAATGCTGACTTCTGACCCAGTATCCCCGACTGGCTCTGGGGCAGATTCCGCTGGCGACGAGGCCCCCTCGAAGGTGCTCAGCTCCTTCTCAAGGGCGTTAAACGGCTGCCACTGCGGATCCTCCTGGATCAATAGGGCGAGCAGCTCGACTGCTGCGGCGACATCTCCAGATCTATGCAGGGATCGAACGCAATCGGGACCCTGCGTACGGCGCGCATTGCGGCGGCGTTGGTGAAACAGCTCGGCCAGATCCTGCCCTGCTGAATCGAGTTCCACAGCCTTGGCCATCGCCCGCCCCCAAAGCTCCATGGCAGCGGTCAAATCACCGCTAGCCAGGGCTAGCCGAGCGGCGAGATCGAAAAACCAGGGGCTGGCCTCCAGATCTGCGGACGGACTTGCCAACCAATGGCCGCAACTGCTCAAATCGCCTTTGGCCAAGGCCAGATCGGCCGACTTGAGCCGCGGATACCCCCATTCTGGCCAGGCCTCGGCCAAAAATGACCACCAGCGCAGAGCAGCGTCGGCATCGGCCGCCAGCTCCTGTTCGCCGACGGCTGCCATCAGGGCCTGTTTCAATGACAGCTGTTGCTCAATGGGTGTGCCGGCCAACAGCAGGGCAAAGCCATTCAATTGGTCATCTTGCCAATCACCACGCCAGTCGGGCAGGGGTGTGAAGGGGAAACAGGGCTGCTGCCAACGCATGTCGCGCAGCAGCTCTAGTAAATCCCGGGCCTTTTGCTGCTCCTCGACAGCCAAGGGGGAATTGCCGGAAGCCGACTGATCACGCCACAGCCCCCAGCGATCGGGGATCAGCCCGAGGGCCGGGTCTAGGCGATGGGCCACCAAGATCCAACGATCCGAGGCGATGAAATCGCCGCACAGACGCAGGGCCCAGGCCAGCTCAAGTGCTAATAACGGACCCCAATCGGGATGACGAGTGATCTTTGTCGATTCGCTTACCAATGCCGATAGGCGACCGTAGCGCCCCAACCAGATCAGTCTGGAGCCAGGATCGTCTTCTAACTGGTCGAGCAGATCGGAAACCAAAGGCCAGGCCACAGGATTTCGCTGAGGAATACCATTCTGGACTCCCGCAGGCCATAGCTGCATGGCCTGATCGACTGCCAAGTGGCATTTCACCTTTAAATCAGAGTTTCTTGATGGCGGCCAAACCAAACCCGAGGTTGGTGATTGTGGACCCCGCCTGGAGCGGTTCGGTTGGTCACCATTCTGACGTCAACCGCCAGTTGCAGCAAGCGCTGGACGCGGCCGGCTGGCAGGTGGAAGCCTGGGCTGACCAGGAGGCAGCTGAACTGGGATTGCTCTGGATCCGCCCCTTGCTCCACGGCTGCGGCTACCAAGATCCACGCCACTGGAGCGACATTGGCGGCAGCCTGCACCTGGCACGCCGCCTGGCCGACCAACTGGCATCGGGCATGGGCCCAGCGGAACAACCGGTGACAGCGTGGCTGATGCACACCGCCCTGCCCTATCAACTGATGGGGCTGGCTCGAATGCTCAACCAACAGCCAGCGGCCCAGGTATTGATCAGTCTCATGTTTGCCCCGGGAGAAACCCTGGAGGGAGAAGCGGCGGATGCCGTCGCCATCAGCAACAGCCGCCTGGCCCTAGAGGCGCTGGCGGAAGCCTGTCAGCGTCAGGGCCATAAACTCTGGATCGGTCTGCCCTCCCGTCAACAACAGGAGTTATGGGCGCCCCTGATCAAGGCTGCCGAATTGCCAGAGGGGGAACTGCATGCAGCGGTGGTCGGCGCCGGTGGAGCCGCCGTAAAGCCCCCTAAAGGGGCCCCCAAACTGTTGCTACATTGGGGTGACCGAAAGCAGTCCAAGGGCTGGCTCCACAGCCTGGCGGCAGTGGAGCAACTGCTCGATCAGGGGGTACCGGCCAACCTGCGCGGCCATGGCTGGCTCTTTCATGTGCATTGCCATGCACCCATACCGGAGTCAGAACTGCAATTGCTGGAGCGGGCTGAGCGCCAGATAGTTGGCTATCAACTGCTGCGCGAGGCGATTCCCCAGCAGGAAATGCTAAGACGATTAGCTGGCTGCAGTGCAGCGCTGCTGGCTTATTGCCCGCGAGCTTACTCCGAGCGTAGCTCCGGCATCCTTTGGTCCTACGCCAGCGCTCGGCGGGCGGTGGGCCTACCAGCCGTGGTGGTGGGACTTGCCGGCGGTTGGCTAGAACGGGAGTCCCGGGAGCTCGGCCTGGCCTGGCGCTCAGCCTTGAATCCCAGCTCAACCGGCTGGCTAAAACCGCTCGCCGAAGCCATTGGTCCTAGCAAAAACAGTTTCCAGCTTCCCACAAGGGAAAGCGGCGCCCACAGCGAAAGTTACAATGAGCTCATTCTCGGCCAGAGCTTTGCAAAAAAAATCGCTTCGATGCTAATTTTAACATGGCCGCCCAAATAGGCTCCGCTGCCAGCCCCAAGGCGCTTCAGCACCGGCTTGACAAAAGAACCACTAGCGCTATAATAGATTAAGCAGTTAAAAAACAAAATTGGCCAAAATTGCCCTAATTACCGGCATTACAGGTCAGGACGGATCTTACTTGGCGGAATTCCTGCTTAGCAAGGGATATGAAGTTCACGGCATTAAGAGGCGGGCTAGCAGCTTCAACACGGCTCGCATCGACCACCTCTACCAAGATCCCCACGAAACCAATCCACGCCTAGTTCTTCACTACGGAGACCTTACGGATAGCTCTAACTTAACTAGAATTATTCAGCAGGTTCAACCTGATGAAATTTATAATTTAGGCGCACAAAGTCATGTGGCCGTAAGCTTTGAAGAGCCAGAATACACGGCCAATAGTGATGCGGTGGGCACCTTGCGCATCCTGGAGGCGGTAAGGATTCTCGGCCTGGAAAAGAATACGCGAATTTATCAGGCTAGCACCAGTGAACTTTATGGACTTGTGCAGGAAATACCACAGAAAGAAACAACGCCTTTTTACCCTAGGAGCCCCTACGCAGTAGCCAAAATGTATGCTTACTGGATCACGGTAAACTATCGAGAATCCTATGGAATGTATGCTTGCAATGGAATCCTGTTCAACCACGAGAGCCCGCGAAGAGGCGAAACATTTGTAACTCGCAAAATCACCCGTGGCCTTTCTAGGATTAATGCGGGCCTAGATCAATGTCTTTACATGGGCAACCTCGACTCCCTGAGAGACTGGGGCCACGCCAGAGATTATGTGGAAATGCAATGGTTAATGCTTCAGCAAGAGCAGCCTGAAGATTTTGTTATTGCCACTGGCCGCCAAGAATCAGTGAGGCGCTTCATTGAGCTTACTGCCCAAGAACTTGGCTGGGGAGGCATTGAATGGAGTGGTCAAGGCTTGAAGGAGACTGGCAAGAGAGCCGACACATCAGAGGTTGTTGTGCGTATCGATCCCCGCTACTTCCGGCCAGCCGAAGTGGAGACACTACTGGGAGACCCAACTAAAGCAAGGGAGAAATTGGGTTGGACTCCAACCACCACCCTGGAACAATTGGTGGGTGAAATGGTTGCTGCAGATGTGGAAGAGGCTGCCAAAGAAGCCACATTGCGCAGGGAGGGTTTCCTGGTGGTGGGCTCCATGGAAAATCCGCCCACAAGCCCCGCCATGATCGAGGCTGCAAACTTAGCCACTGGGAGCCAAGCCTAATGCCGGACTTGATCAACCCCGCAGACCGCTTCTTCGTAGCCGGTCATCGCGGCATGGCCGGCGGCGCCATTGTTCGGGCACTACAGAGCCAAGGTTACTCCCAACTGCTAACTGCCAGCAGGCAAGAGCTTGATTTGGAGGACGGCAACGCCGTGCAGGCCTGGTTCGAAGTCAACCGCCCACAAGTCGTTGTACTGGCCGCAGCAAAAGTGGGCGGCATCTATGCCAATGACACCTATCCAGCAGATTTTCTATTATGTAATCTGAAGATTCAGATAAATGTCATCGAAAGCGCCTGGCGCACCGGCACCAAACGCCTGCTATTTTTAGGCAGCAGCTGCATCTACCCTAAATTTGCCGAGCAGCCCATCCGCGAAGAATCCTTGCTCACTGGCTCCCTAGAGCCCACCAATGAATGGTATGCGATTGCCAAGATTGCCGGTATCAAGCTATGTCAATCCTTGCGTAAGCAACACGGCTTTAATGCAATTAGCCTAATGCCCACAAACCTCTATGGCCCCGGAGACAACTATCATCCTAAAAATAGCCACGTACTACCAGCGTTAATCCGTCGCTTTCACGAAGCCAAGGTCGCCGACTCCCCAAATGTAACCTGTTGGGGAACTGGCTCTCCCATGCGAGAGTTCCTACATGTAGACGACCTTGGAGCAGCCTGCGTATACGCTCTAGAGAATTACAACCCCGACCCTAATGATCCCGTTCAGCATCTCAACGTTGGCACTGGTACCGATCTTAGCATTAAACACTTAGCCGAGCTTGTCAAAAGCGCAGTAGGTTTTAATGGCGAGATAATTTGGGATCACACCAAACCCGATGGCACGCCCAAAAAACAACTGAACGTGCAACGCATTAACAATCTTGGCTGGCATCACAAAATTGAGCTCCGCGAAGGTATTGCCAGTACATACAATGATTTTTTAACCACTGATTTCCGTGGATAAAGCTAATATCAAAAACCAAAATTCAACCACCGCAATCAACTCCCTCCTCCCGTGACGGCAACCACTTCAACCACTATAAGACAGCTGGGGCAGACTGGCCTGAGGATTGACATAGGCGAAGATTGCTTTCTTTTTGACCCATATCTAAGTAATTCTGTTCAAGAACTTGATGCTCCCGATCTGCGACGACAAATACCCATACCATTTGTCCCCGAACAAGTGACCAATGCTAAGTGGGTTGTTATCACCCATGAGCACTTAGATCACTGTGATCCTCATACCCTACCTCAGATAGCTGCCGCAAGCCCGGGGGCCAAATTCATGGCTCCCGAGCCAGCAAGAAAACTAATGCAGTCTTGGGGAATTGAAGCCAATCGAATTGTAGCATCGACGCCAGATTCGCAGCAGTTGGCAGAAAGTCTTTCGGTAAAATCTCTGCCATCTGCTCACCCAAAAGTTCGCATGGGAAATGACAAGCAACCAGTAGCAGTTGGCTACTTAATCAGCCTGAACGATTGTCAAATATATCTCGCTGGCGACACATCTGCATGCGAGGATGTAATTGAAGTCGTTAAAAAGCAGTCCCATATCGACATTGGACTTCTCCCGGTGAATGAGGACAATTTCTTTCGCCGCAAAAGAGGAATAATTGGAAACATGAGTATTCGAGAGGCTTTTGGCCTGGCCGCCGAATGTGGCATAAGCACAGTTGTACCAGTACATTGGGACCTTTTTGAGGCTAACAGCACAGATCCCGAAGAAATCAAGGCTGTCTATCAAGCCTATGCTTGGCCTTTTCGCTTGGCCATGAGCATAGAGGAAGCATTGACATGACCAGACCAAGAGTTAGTATTATCATTCGCACTCTCAATGAGGCGACGTACCTTCCAGAATTGCTCCAGGCGATCAAAGCTCAACGCTGCGAATATCGCTATGAGATTATAGTCATTGATTCTGGCTCTACAGATGGAACCCAGCAAATAGCCAAGCAAGAAGGATGCAGACTTCTCTCAATTACCCGCAAAGAATTCACCTTTGGCCGTAGCTTAAATCGCGGCTGTGCCGCAGCAGATGGTGAATTTCTAGTTTTTATCAGCGGCCACTGCGTGCCATGTCACGGCAGCTGGCTGCAAAGACTTTTGGATCCATTAGAGAATAGAGAGGTGGATTATACATATGGTCGGCAGCTTGGTGGCCCAGCAACTTTCTTCAGCGAAAGAGAGATTTTTGCCAAGTATTTTCCGGCCAAAACCGCTGTACCACAGCAGGGATTCTACTGTAACAATGCCAATAGCGCCCTGACCAAGCAAGCATGGCTTCTCCATTCTTTTGATGAAGAGATCACCGGGTTAGAAGATATGCATCTAGCTCGTAGACTTGTCAATAGTGGCTTAAAAGTTGGCTATGTAGCCGAGGCCAGCGTTTTCCACTACCATAGAGAAGCTTGGTCCCAAGTGCAGCGTCGTTTTGAGAGAGAAGCACTGGCTCTCAAACAGATCTGCCCTGAGCTGCTGATTAGGCGTCGTGACTTAGCACGTTTTATCTTGGCTGGAGTGAGCAATGATCTGAGGCAAGCTGCCAAAGATCGTCAGCTAATCCAGCATTTTAGTCCTATCCTTAGATATCGTTTTAACCAATATTGGGGATCCTACAAGGGCAATCGTCAGCATCGACATCTTACTCACAAACTCCGCGAAAGCTACTTTTACCCTGACCAAAGCAAGGGCTCTGCCCTTGCTGGTTCAGTGGTACAATTGCCATCACAACAACTCGACAAAGTGCCGCCCATGATCGAAAAAAGGAAAATCATTGCCCTAGTGCCAATGAAAGCTCACAGTGCCAGAGTCTCAGGCAAAAATTTCCGTGACTTTTGCGGCAAGCCCCTTTTTCGCTGGATTCTAGATACACTTTTAGAAGTTAAAGAAATTGATCTCGTAGTAATCAATACAGATGCGCGTGATATCTTAAAACAAAATGGCCTTGTTGATGCCGATAGGATCCAAATTCGCGATCGACCCAAGGAAATATGTGGCGACTTTGTAAGTATGAACAAAGTTATTGCCGACGATATCGCCAACACTGATGGTGATATATATTTGATGACTCACACCACCAATCCATTGCTAAGCGCCCAAACAATACGCTCCGCCATTGCCAGCTTTAGTAGTTCCTCCGAACGTGGAGAGTGCGACTCCCTGTTCACAGTTGATCGCATTCAAACTAGATTTTACTTGAAAGACGGTAGTCCAGTCAATCACGATCCCAATAATCTCATTCGAACTCAAGACCTTGAGCCCTGGTTC
>DGYA01000143.1:36664-39435 GCA_002396505.1 Cyanobacteria bacterium UBA5018
AAGAAGAAAACTCAAATCTTTACATCTTTACCCCCAAAAGCTTTGAAAGTACGGAAGCAAGAATAGGCCAAGCCCCTAAGTTGTTTACGACTCCAAAGTACGAATCTATTGATATTGACGAACCAGAAGACTGGGACTTTGCAGTCGCAACCAAAACCTATCTCGACAGCCAAGGAGCAAAAAACTGACATGGTCAATCCACAACCCAAAGTTTTAGTAACATGCCCACCAATGCTTGGGCAAATTGATCGCTTTTATCAGAGCGCTTCTGCATCGGGCATCGAACTTGTTCCGGCAGAGGTCACTCAAGTTCTTTCGGAAGAAGAATTGATCGAGATACTACCTAACTATGAAGGATGGATTATTGGAGATGATCCGGCAACTCGTCGAGTATTCGAAGCTGGTGCTGCGGGAAAATTGCGTGCAGCTGTGAAGTGGGGCATTGGTGTAGACAATGTCGACTTTGCAGCCTGCAAAGATCTTGGCATACCAATCATCAATACTCCAATGATGTTTGGTCAGGAAGTGGCAGATGTTGCCCTGGGCTACATCCTCAGCCTGGCGAGACAGCTTCATGCCATTGACCATGGGATCAGGTCAGGTAATTGGCCCAAGCCAGCCGGCATGTCCCTAAGCGGCAAGACCATGGCACTTGTGGGATACGGAGACATCGGCCGACAAGTAGCCAAGCGCGGCACATGCCTTGGCATGAATGTCATAGTCTACGATCCATTTGTTGCAGTAGAATCCATGGATTCAACCGTGGAGTTGCAAGCATGGCCCAATCGCGTTGACGAAGCAGATTTTATAGTATTTACTTGTGCATTGACGCCTAAAAATACGCACATGTTCAGTGATGAAATAATAAAACTTTGCAAGCAAACTGCCTATGTGGTAAATGTAGCTAGGGGGCCATTGATTGACGAGGAAGCACTGACATTGGCCCTAGAGCAGGGGCGTCTCGCCGGGGCCGCATTAGATGTATTCGAAGCTGAACCCTTACCACTTTCATCGAGACTACGCAAGCTTTCTTGCTGTATATTTGGATCACACAATGGCTCAAATACAGTTGACGCCGTCCAGCGGGCCAGTTTGCGCTCAATTGAACTAATTTCTGGATTCCTAAGCCAAGAACAACAAAAAGAATGAAGTCAGTATTGATAACTGGTGTCAATGGAGGCATTGGGCAGTCCCTTGCTATTCATTTTAATTCCCAGGGTTGGCATGTAATTGGTACAGATATTCAGCCCACTAGCGGCTGTGGTTCTGTTCACGAATTCATCCCCTGTGACCTGACGGCTGGCGTTGAGTCAATTGGTATGCATTTTAGCAGCCAACCTGATCGCCAGCTTCACTGCCTAATAAACAACGCAGCCATTCAAATAACTGGTTATTTTAATGATATTTCCTCTGCCAATCTGCTCACAAGTCTACAGGTAAATGTGGTGGCCGCTTTTTCGCTTAGTAAGCTACTTTTTGATCCTCTAGCGGCTGCCAAGGGAACGATCATCAATATTAGTAGTATTCATTCAGCCTTAACCAAGCCAGGTTTTCTTGCATATAGTGTTTCAAAGGCTGCCCTGAGTGGCCTTACCCGAGCAATGGCTCTAGATATAGGAAATAAAATACGAGTAAACGCGATTGAACCAGCGGCAATAGCTACAGAGATGCTAATTCAGGGCTTTGGAGATAACATTAACGGGCTAAAAGAGCTCAGTAGTTACCATCCAACAGGTGCACTTGGCGATCCGGAAGAAGTGGCAAGATTAGCCTACTTCATTGCATCTGAACAGTTGCCATTTTTGAATGGTAGCTGTATCAATATCGATGGGGGCATTCGTTCTCGCCTCCATGATCCCGTTTAAACAGCACATCCTTGCAACTAATGAAACAGGGTCTTCGAATTATTGACGGCACACCATACAATGAAAGATTGGCAGATCTGCGTAATACTTGCGCAGGCAAAACTGTCGTTCTCATTGGCAATGGCCCTTCACTAAATCAGATAGACTGGTCGAGCATTAGTCATCTTGATCTGTTTGGAGTCAATAAAATTTATCTTGGACTTGAAAAGTTCGGCATTAAGCTTTCTTATTATGCCTCAGTAAACGACCATGTCATTGAGCAAAGTCAATGTCAGATTAAATCCCTAGAATGTATTAAGTTTCTAGGGGATTCTGGCAATCATGGACTTATCCAAGAACACGGCTCAACCTATCTGGTCAATACCAAAACTCCTCCAAGAGCTTTTAGCACAGATATTGCCTTAGGCGCAGAGTGCGGCTATACAGTTTTATACTTTGCCATGCAGGTAATTTATTCTCTGGGCTATAAAACTGTTTTAGTTATAGGAATGGATCATAGTTTTAAATGTCGTGGAGAGCCAAATGCCGAGCAAGTTGTAGACTTTATAGATCTAAATCATTTTCTTCCTGGTTACTTTGAGCAGGGACAAGTGTGGAACCTGCCCGATCTAGAGCAATCTGAAAAACATTATAAGCTTGCCAAGAAGGAATTTGAATCTGTTGGTAGACAAATTATAGACTGCACTCCTGGCGGACTATGTAGTATATTTACTAAAAAATCTCTATCAGGAGCCCTGAAATCTTTAGATTTACCCAAACAACTTTCCCTTGACACCCAGGTTAAGCCAACACCAATGACAGACTCTTTCTCCAAGACAAATGATCTCGACCAATCGTTGGCTCTTCAAGTCGCACGCTTAATTAGAAGACATGAAGAAGCCAAAGCAATTAACTTAATTCAGAAAG
>DGYA01000034.1:0-649 GCA_002396505.1 Cyanobacteria bacterium UBA5018
TTTTTGTTTCAAGTTTTCATCCCAGTACAACTCTATATCTAAAAAGCCAAAGCCTTTTTAGTCTAACGTTCGAGCCGAGGGATTAGACCCCACCGTTATGGACTGCAAATTCGACCTTTTGGCCATAAGAAAGCTCCAGAGTGTGACCGTCTGGATCTCGGATGTAGCCCCAATAACCAATGGGAGAGGGGTACTGGTCTGGCTCACGCACAACGAGCCCTTCAGATCGCGCCGTCTCGAACAATGAATCAACATCTTCCTTTGACCGGAGTGCAATGCCGATGTGTGCCTCGGGCCTTAGTGGGCTGACTTCTTCGTCTGACTGCATAAGAACAATAGCAAAGGGCCTCGTTCTGTTACTGACCCAGGCGACCCCGCCGCGACGATGAACAACCTCCATGTTTGCGAACTTGGCATAAAAAGCAATGCTCAGGTCGATCGACTTAACCGGTAGCGCGATGTGGGTGAGGCCGTAGTCGCTCATGTTGAGTCTAACGCTTTCTTAGGCTGACACCCCATAATACCCCCTTCTCCGGCATTTTGTACCCATTCAGAGGGCGGGACAGCCCACCGGGAACTTCATCCCTGCTGAACCCTTAACGGCGGCTTGATTCCCATTTTTTCTCAGGCAGAGACTTCTTGAGATGGG
>DGYA01000034.1:816-3702 GCA_002396505.1 Cyanobacteria bacterium UBA5018
TCAGGCAGAGACTTCTTGAGATGGGCGCCCCGCCGGCTGGGATTACTGACCAGCCGGCGGGAGCGGATCGGCCGCAGTTCCCGCAACTCCTCCTAGCCGTAAGGCTGTGATGATCCAGGGTTCAAGCCACCCGATCGGCGTAGTCGATGAAATGGGTGCCCACAAGGGCAATGCGGATGACGGCAATCCCGATGGCAAGCGCGGCTGCCAGTGGGCCATGGTGACCGCTATGGTGACGGTGCTTGCGCAGGGACTTTGCCGCTGGGCGGCGGCCGCAATCGTTATCGCAGAGGGTGACATGAGCGTGCGCAGCCTTATTCTCTTAGCAGATCAGTCGTTCCCCGAGCCTAATTAGTGGCAGCCAATTCATCCTCCCGGCCATATGATACTTTATAGACAAAGAAGGGAAGTCTATCCGAGAATGAGGTCGCTCTGGCCATCGCCCGGTACCACCTAACGCTGCCCCTGAGTGGCAGGCAAGAAGTAAGCGGTGGCGCTGCAGAGAGACGGAGGTGGCCTGTCCACTCAAGGGCGGCGTCGAAGGTGTCCCATCTCCACAGGCAGCGATTGAGGCCCTTCAGCTCGCCAGCAGAGCTCAAGTCACATCCGCTTCACTTCTCACATCCGCGCTCAACTTCAGACCAAGAGCCGAGACCACCTTCAGGATGGTGTCAAAGCTCGGACTGCGCTCGCCTGACAGTGCCTTGTAGAGGCTCTCCCTGGAAAGGCCTGAGCCTCTAGCCACCTAGGTCATTTCCTGGGCCCGTGCGATGTCGCCCAAGGCCTTGGCAATGAAGGCGGCATCTCCATCCGCCTCCTCAATGCAGGCTTCCAGGTAGGCCGCCATCTCCTCATGTGTTCGTAGATGTTCGGCGACGTCGTAGGGGCTGGTTGTGGTTTTCATCGGGACTCCTCACTCCGATTGGCTGCCAACAGAAGGGCCTCATCAATATCCTTGGCCTGTGAGCTCTTGTCTCCGCCAGCCCCAGGATGATCAAGGCGGTACCCCTCTGCAGGTAGTAGACCCTGTATCCAGCAGGCTGATTTAAAGTCCGTCACAGGTTCCCTTGTCGGGACTGCGAGCATGGGTTCAGGCCGGCGGAATGGCCGCCTCCACCTGCCCGAAAGCGCTTTTGCTGCAAACAATCTCGATCTGATCAGCCACCTCAATGCGATCCCGGACACCCGGATGCGACGTGGGGCGCGGATAGCGGCCTGGTACCTGCTGCTGGTGGCGGTGCCGGGAATCCTGAGCCGCTGCCAGAACCTGCGAGACCTGGAGCATTTTGCTATCTGCCACCACAGCGTGTTGACTGATGCACTGGACCAAGAGCTGCGGCGACCGTCACGGATTCAGACTTTCGGTACCTCTTCCGCCAAGTGGACCTGGAATCGCTTTGCGCCGCGATGCGCGACTGGACGATCGCCCAGATCCCTCCTGGTGCAGCCGATCTCGACCAGCTGATCTGCGACGGTAAGACCTTGAGAGGATCGATCGAGCCCACCGCCGGTGGCGGGTCGGCCTATGGCCTCCGGCCGACTGCGTCTACATTGCCCAGGGGACGGTCTCCGCCGCTGCCCTAGGCGTGACGATCAGCCAGGCCTGCTACGCCACCAGCGAGAACCGCGAGCGGGCAGCGCTCAAGAAGCTGCTCGGTGAGCTCGATCTCGAGAGCGTGCTGATCCAGGAAGATGCCCTGCACACCCAGAAGCCGTTTTTCAACTCCTCCGGGAGCAGGGCGCCGACCTCCTGCTGACGGTCTAGCCGAAGGCTGTGATGATCTAGGGAACCCCAGAAGTTCAGGTCTGACCCTCCGTAGGCCAACCAGAAGACGCTGCACAGCAAGATCTGCTGCCAGTTCCAGGGAACGCGCAAGATCCCTTTCGAGGCAATGGATCACGAGGTCAGCCACGGCCGCTAAATCACGTGGACATGCGGGCGAAATAGGCCCCGAACACATCCGCTCGGCTTGGAGCGGCACCAGCTGGATCGTGGAGGTAATCACCGAAGGCACCATGGACAGCCAGCCCCTCCATGCCACCCACCTGTATTGGCTCATCAAGCACACCTCTCGGTGCGACACCAGCCTTCGCACCACATTGATAGCCCTGCTGCGACTGGTGCGCGACCGCTGGAGTATCTGGGGCTAGCACTGGTGACGTGATCCCCAGCTCCAGGAGGATGCCCATCGCGATCGGGGCAACGATGCAGGTGCGCTGGCCTCGCTGCGGACAGCCCCCAATCTTGATGCGAATGGCCGGCTTCCAGTCGATCCAGGCGGTGATGCAGTCTGCAATGCACAACATCACGGCGATGCTGGCGATGGCAAGGCGCCAACCGCAGATAGGCATTGCTGATACATTGAATTCGAAATGCTGCTGACAGGGCAGTACCGGATGCAGTACGGTATGCTTAGGTCATATATTACTTTACAGGGGCATGCGTTCCTAGACAACCTTTGTCAGTGGAGAGCAGCCTGACAGCTCAACAGCTCTAAGAGGAACTGGACCAGTAATGGGGCCACGTCACACCTACTATCCAAGGAGACCCCGATGGCATTACTAAATGAATTAGTGGCAGTGTATTCTAATACAGACTTGGCAGACATTTTTAATGAGGTCGATCAAACAGATAGGCGTGCTGTCGATTTAACTCGAATCGATCCTGATAATTTCACCCATCTAAAGGAAGTTACCCTAGCTCAATGGTTGCTAGAGTCAGCCAGAGCAACCAGTAAGCTTTCTGCTACAGCCAAAAACTTTGCTGGCTTAAAATGGCGAGAGGAAATGAGTGAGTTTGCGACCAAACTCAATATAAAAGTTCCTTCGGAACCCGTTTCAGTCGATTTTTGTCAATTTGAAAACCTAGACAAATTTCTTCGCGGT
>DGYA01000041.1:0-1068 GCA_002396505.1 Cyanobacteria bacterium UBA5018
CAGTGTCACGAGAGCTGTTAGCGGTTTCAAAGTCAAGTTCAACCAGCTACTTGCCTGCATTGAAAAATCCAGGCAAGTAGCTGGTTGAACTTGCCGATAACCGCGGCGAGGAAGATGAACGCGCTTCACGACGTATTGGGTTCAAGCCAGCCTGGAGTAATGCCAATTCAGCTTGTTTCAGGAAGAGCCGTTCCTCTCTTTCCAAATTGGCTGCACCCCAGCGACGCTTGTATTCTTGCAGGTTCAGGAAACGGCTCACGTCAGCAGCTGGCCAACCAAGTGAGCGCAATCGCGAGGTATCGTCTGCATGAGGATCAGTCATAAGATGAGTGCGGTAGAGATGGGAATCATCACCCAGTTCACCCTTCTTGACGGTGGCGAACTCCGGACCGATGAAGATGCCAGCTGCCTTGAACCTGCCACCGGCGTCGTGGTGAGTGCCTTTGCCAGCCAGAAGCTCTGACAAGCATTCTTTAGTAGGTAGCCAAGATGGAATGACACTATCCCCTGTAACAATGATTCCTATGCCATTCCAGAAAATCAGAGGCTGGTCTATTTCCAGGGTCCTCTGGCATCGAAACGAGCTGCTTTCCATGTAGCGCGTAGTATTCTCTACCATTGGAGAATTCTTCCCTGATCCTTCTGCTCACTTCAACATTGAACTCTTTTGTCAATGTCAAATAGCCGCTGTCAAAGAGTGTGTGGAGATCAGATCTCATCGGGATTCCATTGGACATTCTATGGGGACCATTTTCTGAGTATAGCTTTATATGAGCTGCTTCCAGCACTGGCAATGTTTTCTCGCCAGTAATCGCGCAACGGCGTGAGTATTCATCCAGCATCATCACCCGGAAGCCACCTTGACCCAGTCTTGGCCTAATCATTAGCTCTTTTCCCAGCCGCTGCTCAAGAGGTTCTTCGACTACAGGCAACTCAGGGTTGGACAACCTGAAGGAACGCTGAGCTTCCTCAAAGAGTCTCAAACTCTCACTACCAGCCTTAATCTCGTAGCTCTTTCCTGTGACTATATTGGAAGACCAGTCCAGCGGCGGATTAATATATAGCTTT
>DGYA01000041.1:1269-24252 GCA_002396505.1 Cyanobacteria bacterium UBA5018
TGGGTGAGAATCGTACAGCCAATTATTGGATTAAACTCCTGATCGCGACGCAGGGCCTGAATCTTTTGGCGAAACATCTGCAGATTTGGCATGCCGTTCGCCTCTCCAAATGCTTTCCAATCAAGATCAAGCGGGAGAGTTGTATTCCTAACAAAAAAAGCGCCGCCAACGATCATATTTTCTGGATACTTAGATTTGAATAAAAATAGTTCGTTTTGCTCGAGAATTTTGAATTTGGTTGTCGCCCTAGGACGCCAGAAATTCATCTCTTCGGCATTGCGTTCTCTGAGGTAACGAAACCAGTCTGTATCCGTAATGGGGATCATCGAGTCCCTCGGATCAGGGGATGATCCGCCTGCCGCAGCGGCACTGACATCAGGGACAGGCAACTTCGCTGCCAGTCTGCACCGAACGAAAGCACTTCTGCGGCACAACAGAAGCACTTGGAGTGAGGAGTTTTGGACCTATGCACTGGGTGCATAGTTTCGCACCCCCCACCAGCGGGGCCGCCCATCTGGCCCCGCTGGTGGGCTCTGTGGTTGGGGCGGGGGTAATGGGGTTAGGTAGGGCGTTCCAGTCGCAGCAGGCGCAGCTCACTCACTGAGGCGATGGCCTCAAAGGCGGCGTCGAAGCTCACCAGCTCCACACCCCATTCGCCGCTGAGAAACCGCTGGGCGATTTGGGCGCGGCGGCGCTACTGCAGGGCCTCCTCCATCACGAGAAAACTCGAAGATCCTGCCGCCCGAAAGAATATAGGCTCACTCCACGGGGCTGATGCTGTTTTCAGAAGGACCTGTACTCAGTAGTTATCTCCGTATTTGACATCGGTTGAAGCATTCATTAGTTCAACAGTTGTCTGATATCCGCTTTTTACCGTTACTTCGTGCTGGATGCCAATATCGTTTAGAGCAATTACATCAAATTTGGGTGCGGTGATCCAACTAAAACCCTTGCCAAAGGTATTGTCAGGATTAACGACATACCAATGGCAGGCGGTGTCGGGTACGGCAACCGAGCATTTCGTCCAATCGTTGTCCCACTGGGGCACCTGCACAAAGGAAATGGCAGCGAAGAGAAACCCAAAAAAGCTCAGAAACACAGACTTGGTACAACTATTAACTATTGTAACATGCGTGATCGGTTTTCGGCCTCTGCCTCTGCTCCGAGCGAGAGACCATTCCGCCTCAGGAATCCGCCAACGATGCGGCGAACACCGTGATGCAATCCTCGACAACGAGGCTGATGTCGGCCTCGTTGTCGACCCGGAACCGTCCCCAAGTGGCCACAGCTTCGGAGCTGCGGGATCGCAGCGGCCAATCGAGGCGCTGGCCGCCATAGGTGAGCCCCACGCAGGTCAGGCTGGCGTTGTCGCCAAGCAGACTCCAGAGCACGGATATCTGGCTGCGGTCGTAGGGCATCCGGCTGAGCTCCTCTGGACAGTCAGCGATCGATCCAGGCCCCAGGCTGAGCCGCAGGCCGCGCTCCCAGCTGAGAAAGCTGCCGTCGTGGGTGGGATAAAACCAGCAGGTGGCATTGCTCAGCTCGCTCAGCGCCACGCAATCGAGGCAATGCAGCACTGAAGGATCCTCAGGATCCCCGCCGTAAACCCCGAGCCAGTGATGCTGCGGCTGGATGCCAACAACCACCGCATCGCAGAGCAGCTGGGTGCCCTCGCTGTTGCGGCGTTTATCGCCGGTGAGGCTGCCATCCAAAGGCAGCAGCCCCAGGTCTGGATGGGCGGCCCCCCGGCTGAAGATCCGCAGCGCGAAACCGGTGGAGGGTCCTGAGGCCTGGGCCTCCTGCAGCGCTTCCAGGGAGGTGGAGCCCTGTGGCAACTGCGTGGCAGGAGCCACCACAAAGAGCAGAGGGGGGTTTACGGCCATGGCTGTAGCGGGCGCAATCAAACTGGCTGAGATGCGGGAGATCACTCTGACCGGTTCCGGGCGTATCCGTCGGCTCATGCTCCGTCTGCCCATGCTCTGTCGGCTCATGGACAGCCGCCAGTCGAGGCTGATGGCGGCGGCGAAGCAGAAGCGGCCGTGGCCAGGCGACGCCCTGCTACTGAGCCGCATCAATATGGCCTCCAGAGGAGGGCGGATCACCCATGGCTGAGCCTGCAGCCCCTGGGGCGGCCATGGGAATAACGGGCTCGATCGTGCTGGCTGCCGATGATCCGGCCGCTCTGGCTCGTTTTTATGGCGCCCTTCTGGAGGTGGAGCCTCAGCAGGGCCTGAGCCCCAGCCACTGGCGGCTGCCCTGGCCAGCGGGCGGCTGGCTGGAGGTGTACGGGCCATCGCGCAGCCGGCCCCAGCAGCGGCAGCAGGGGCGCCTGGCTCTCTGCCTGCAACGTGAAGCGGATGGAACAGGCACCGTTGCGCGGCTCAACGCCTGGATCAGCAGGGCCCTTCACCTGGGCGCCTCCGCGCTGGATCCGGCGCGACAGGAATCCTTTGGGGCAGAAGCTTGGCTGCTCGATCCGGAAGGTAACCGCCTGCTGCTGCTGGTGTTGCCCTGAGGGTCGGGTGATGTGCGGTTACGCAAGCTTTGATTTCAGCGGAGATCAGAATTAGAAAGATAGATAGTTCATGGCTGTAAGTTTAGGTGCCGCAGGCTAGGTGCGGCACCCGTTCAATCCGCCTGGCAGCAGATCAGTTCGGCATCAGAACGGTATCAATCACGTGGATCGTGCCGTTGGTCGCTGCGATGTCGGCCTTGACGACGGTGGCGCCGTTGATCAACACCTTGTCACCTACGGTCTTAATCGTGACCAATTTACCGTTCAATGTCTTTGCGCTCGAGAGCTTGACGACATCGGCGGCTTTCACATTTCCGGCTACGACGTGATAAGTAAGAATGGCCGTTAGCTTCTGCTTGTTCGCAGGCTTCAGCAGCGACTCCACCGTGCCAGCCGGCAGCTTCGCGAAGGCCTCATCGGTGGGAGCAAAAACGGTGAATGGGCCTTTCCCCTTCAGTGTTGGGACGAGCCCGGCCGCCGCGAGTGCAGTCGTGAGCGTCTTGAAGCTGCCCGCAGAAACAGCCGTGTCCACGATGTCCTTAGTGGGCATTGTGGAACCCCCTGCCAGAGCGCTTGTTGAAGCAATAAGGCTCAGAGATAGTGCAGCGACGCCTGCGCGCAGCGAGCGATTGAGAACTAACATTGGGAGTGGTGATTAACTTGGGAATATTTAAACCCGTATAAATGTAGGCGCGCCGAGTGGGTGACCGTGCCTCCGCGCAGCAAATTCTCAGCGAATTCGATGCGTTGCATCCCAGGGCTGAGGTTGCGTGTTAGGTAAGGCCAGATCCGGCTGCCGGGTGGACGGAACCATGGAGTCTCGGGGTCACTCCAGCGCCCCTGCGTTACTGCCGTGCTGACAGACGGTTCGAAGTGCGCATGAGCGAGACCATCGCTAGGGAACTGTAAGAGAAATCGCCAACGAGGCCCAATTTTCAAAGGCAGAGGTCTTTCGCCGTGCCATCGCCCTCTCTCTATGGCTTGACCTAGCGGGCAATCATTAACATAGAAGAAGTCATCATCCGAAATGGAGACAAAGAAAGGCAACTTGTGAGCATTTAAGCGATGGCCGATCAAGCGGAGCTGGAGCGCTAGCCAACACCAACGGCACCGGTGAACGGGAAACGCTCGAAAAGCTGGAGGCTTCCTGTTGCGCGGTCTCAGCGCTGGCCTGGTCTGGCTGGTGTTTCTGCCGCGGAAGCGTCGGTTGCCGCTGGTATATCTGGAGCCACTGGGCTGATCCGCAGCTCGGCGCAGCCGGTAGCTGGATCGAGCCCACGGCGAAGCCGCCACTGCGGCAGCAACCCCAGCACCAGCTCGGCTGTGGTGCGCACCAGCGAGCCATGGCAAAGATGACCGCCGATCACCGCTCCAGTGCTGTCGGCAATGGTGATGTGCAGGTGGGCGCCATCGGCAGAGAGCGTGCCAGCCAGGCTGAGGATCTCCAGATCGCCACTGATCGTGGTGGCCTCAGCCGCCCCCGCGAAGCGCAGTTTGGCCAAAGACAGGCTGCCGACGCCACTGATTAGACAGCCCGCCTGCTCCTGCTGCTGGTTCATCCAGGCCTCCAATGCACGGCGAAGATCGTCTCCAGGCTGCAGCCGCAGCGGCACCACCTTCATGGGCCCGGCCCCTCCACCAGCTGCTGAATCATCACCAGGGCATCCACGTAGCCCAAGCGCTGATGGCGAAACGCCCCCGGCAGGATGCCCACCACCTGAAACCCGTTCTGCTGCCAACAGCGAATGCCGGCGGTGTTGCTGCTTACCACCAAGTTGAACTGCATCGCCCGAAAGCCCAGCCGCCGGGCGGCCTGCAGCGAGTGCTGACACAGCCGGCTGCCGATCCGCTGGCGGCGACAGCGTTCGGCCACCACAAAACCGGCATTGGCCACATGGGCGCCAAGCGAGAGGGAGTTGGGCCTGAGGTAGTAGCTTCCCACCAGATCCCCTGCCGCATCGAGGGCCACCAGCACCGCCTGGCTCTGCTCCACCCAGGAAAGCTGAGCTTCTACCTCGCTGATCGCCGGGTCGTGCGGGAAGGTTTCGCCGGCGCGGAACACAGGCTCCAGCAGCGCCCATAGCGCCGGCCAGTCGGCAGCCCCGTAAGGGCGGATCTGTAGTGGCGGGGTGGGCGGCGCCAGTGGCGGAGAGCGCTGGGCTGGGCCAGCGGCGAGGGGAATTGGAGCCTTGATTGTCTTCCCCGCGAGGCTGCACCGTTACACGCTCGCCGAGCTGTGGGCGCACTGCCCTGGTTGCGTAAATCCCCGATAGGAAGGCGCCCCGTGGGGGGCGCCTTAGCACCGGTTGCGGATCACGGCCTTGGCAGTTGGGGCAGGAGCCGTTCGGGTGTCTGGGGGTTTAGGCGTGGGCTGTCTGGGGCCTGGCAGGCAAGGAATGGGGATCGCGTTGGGGAGAAGAGATGCTCGGGGCTTGACCTTCTCGGTTGTGATCCCGGCTCGGGTTATGCAGCCCGAGGGGTGAAGTGGCGGGAATTAAAACTGGCGTATCGCTCACTGCGGCTACGGGATGACCTTCGCGCCAGGCCATCGAGTTCACTTATCAAGTTCACCTTGGCTTTGTCGCATCTTGGGCGCACCTCCGCTGGGCGCACCGGCTCGGGTGATCCCTGGCCGGACTCTCTTGGAGGGTGGGGGACGGGTTGGCTCCCGGGCCTCCCCCCTCAACTACAAATTACCCCTCTTTTCAGGTGGCGGTGGCCCGCTGGAGTGCCTATTCCCGTACCGCGGCCATCGGGAGTGGTGCCATCCGGGATCAGCGCGGCGCGGCGGTCCCGGCGGAAATCCCAGGGGCGGGTGATGCCCCCCTCCACCTGCCACACCCCGTAGCGATGGCGCCTGGCACGGTACTCGGCATCCAGATACTCCTGCTCGTCACAGCCACTCAAATACTGGCGGTAGGCAAAGGCCTGGCCGTCTTCCACCATCGCCAAGCCGATGTTGATATCGCTGATCACCTCGGCCACCGTGCGGCCGTAGCGATCGGTGGTCTTGGCAGCGATGGTCACCTCGCGGCCCAGCGGCAGCCGCTGCTGCAGATAGCGCCGGGCCTGCTGGCCGTAAGGACTCTGGGCCGTCTCAGGGGCATCGATGCAGGCCAGCCGCACGGTGATGGTCCGGCCGCCGGAAAGCACGCCAATGGTGTCGCCGTCGCCGATCGAGACCACCTCCCCCCGCAGGGTCTGGCCTGCCACCAGCGCCCGTTGACCTTGAGCCCTTGCCGCCGGAAAGGCAGCCGCCGGCCCCAGCAGCAGGATCAGAAGCAGCCAGCGCCATGCCATATGTGGAGTCTGCATCGCCGCCATTCCCATGGGCTTACTGGTGGTCTGGGTGCTTGGCTGGCTGATGGGCTGGGTGCATGAAGTTGCCGCCTGTGCAGATTGAGGGCAACCTGGGAATGGGCTCGGATTGTCGATGAAAACTCGCTGGTTGTTACTGACGCTCGCCCTGACCGCCATGGCCAGCAGAGCGGCCCTGACCGCCATGGCCAGCGGAGCGGCCCTGACCGCCATGGCCAGCAGAGCGGCCCTGGCTCAGCAGCCGGTGCGCCCCCTTCCCCGGCTGGGCAGCTGCCCGCTGGGGTACTACGCATCGGGCAGCTACTGCCTGCCCAGCAGCGGCAGCAGCCGCGGGGCAATCGAGAAGAGCGGCAACTCCTGCCCGCTCGGCTTCTACTCATCCGCCAACTACTGCCTCAGCAGTCCCAGCAACCACCGCGAAGCGATCCAAAAAATCGGCAATTCCTGCCCGCTGGGCTGGTTTACTTCCGGCAACTACTGCCTCAAAAGCCGCTGATCGCCGCGATCGGGCTGTACTGAGAGCTCATGGGCTGGGGAATTGGCTGCTGTAATTCACTCTCAAGCCGTTCAGGCTGCTTGCGCGGCCATGGCCCGCGATCGGATCAGGTCGAGCAGGTGGCAGATGTTGTCGACCTCAGCCTCCGAGAACAGCCCCTCCGGACCCGTAGGCGCCAGGTCGCTGAAGGGCGGGTCGTAGAGGCGGGCGGGGTCCATAACGCCATGGCTGGTTAGCTCGTCGATGATTTCGTTGATGAAGCGGATCTGGGTGGCGGTGAGGGTGCCATCGGCGAGGAATTCGGCGAACAGCTCCTTGGCGGCGTTGCGATCCAGGCCCACCAGCGCACGGATGAACAGACCGAAGCCATTGCACTCTTCCGCTGCCCGCAGGATCGACTGCTCCGTGCCAACACCATGGGAGAGCAGGAAGCGCTGCAGCTCGTCGAGATCGGCGGGGGTGAGGGGCTGGTTGCGGCGGAGGCGCTGCATGGTGAGCTGATCCTCGTGGGCTCGCAGGAAGTCGCGAGCGCGCAGGCGGAATTGCTGGAACTCGTCGCGGCTGAGCAGGGCTGCGGCATCGAGCTCGCGGAGCTCGCCGAGCTCGTCGGCGAAGTTGGTGTAAAGCGGTGAGCGGGCCGTGGTTTCGATCAAGCCAACCAAGGCACGCAGTCGCCGCCGCACCTCCTCAAGCATCGGCACGGTCACGTCTTGCCACCATTCATCGGCAAGTAGATCGCGGATCAGCTCCAGCTCGGCCGCCACCTGGGGGATGTTGGCGCGGGCCTCCAATTCGGCGGTCAATTCGCGCAGCTGCTGCTGCAGGCGGTTGAAGCGCGGTTCGCCGCGCAGCAGGCTGAGCTGCAAGGTGTAGAGGAGCAGATCGAAGCGGCGGGCGTCCGCGTCGGTGTCGCCCTGCTGCTCGGCGTAGGCGGAGGGAAGTGGCGCCAGGGTGGCGGCGAGGGCCTGATGGTCGTCGAGGCTGAGGCGGGCCCAGGCCTCTTGGCGGCTGAAACGCTCCACCAGCTGCAGATGGGGGCGCACCAGGAAGTTGTCGGCGGGGCAGGCGGCCACATGGCAGCGCAGCAGTTCGGCGAGGGTGTGTCGGTGCAGCCCTAGAGCGGTCTCGAGATCGCCGCAGTGGCCTTCTGGCGTGGGAATGGCCATGCCGGTCCCCGACGGCGGCATGGTGTGATCGACCTTTTGAACAACCTTCTGATCAATGGCGTCGATCAACGCCAGGCGGCTGCGGAACAGGCGGGTGCTGAGGGTTTCGGGGGCTGCGGGGGATTCGCCGCCGCCCTGGCCGAGAAAGAATTCGAGGTTCTGGCAAAGATCAAAGATCCAGAAGCACTGCTTATCGCGGCCGGGACCGAACAGGTCCTTGCAGGTGCGGGTGCCGCGCCCCACCATCTGCCAGAACTTGGTGCGGGAGCGAACTGGCTTGAAGAACACCAGATTGACAATCTCGGGGATGTCGATGCCGGTGTCGAGCATGTCGACGGAGATGGCGATGCGCAGATCGCTGTCTGGATCGGCAAACTCATCAATAAGTGACTGGGCATATTTCACCTTGTTGTGGATCACCCGGGCGGCCTTGCCGGCGAGGTGGGGGTAGTTGTAATCAAAACGCTCGCGGATGAACTCGGCGTGCTCTTGTTTGCGCGCGAAGATCACCGTCTTACCGAGCCGATCGCCACCGGCATCAAGGCAGCCCTTGCTGATCAGCACCTCCAGGCCCTTGTCGACGGTGTCGGTGTTGAACAGCCAGGCGTTGATCGCACCGGAGTCCACCCGGCCGGATCGGAGCACATCCTCCTCCCAGTCGAGCAGCTCCCACTGGGCCTTCTCGTCGTCGCTGAGGTCGGCGTAGCTGATGCCCTGGCGCGGGAAACGCAACGGCACGGAGATGGGCCGGAAGGGTACGAGAAAGCCATCATTAACGGCTTGATCGAGGCCGTATTCATCGGTGGGCAGACCGATCTCCCGATCGAATAGCTCGTAGGTGTTACGGTCTATCTCCTCGCGCGGCGTGGCGGTGAGACCGGTAAGCAGCGAATCGAAGTATGCGAAGATCGCACCATATTTCTGATAGACACTGCGGTGCGCCTCGTCGATGATCACCAGATCGAAGTGCCCCACCCCGAAACGCTTCACACCGCGAGAATCCTCCGCATCGATGAGGTTCATCATCGTGGGGTATGTGGAAAGAAACACCCGCCCCTCACCGCCGCGATTAGTTACCAGATTCACGGGTGAGCAATCGGGCAAGAAGCGGCGGAAGGCGCGTTCGGCCTGCAGCACGAGGGAGGTTCGATCCGCTAGAAACAGCACCCGCTTGATCCAGTTGCAGCGGCTGAGCAGCTCGGTGAAGGAGATGGCGGTGCGGGTCTTGCCGGTGCCGGTGGCCTGCACCAGCAACGCCTTCAGGCGACCATGTTCCAGCGATTCGCAGATCGCCCGGATCGCCCGCTGCTGGTAGTAGCGCCCGGCGATGCTGTTCGAAAGGGTGGCCTTAGCTAGCGGCTGGCGGATCTCCCGGCGCCGGATCAGGGTTTCGAGCTCGTCCTTTTTGTAAAAGCCCTGTACATCCCGCGGCGGATAGCGCAGATCGTCCCAGAGGCGGTGGCGGTAGCCGTTGGAGAGAAAGATCAGCGGCCGTTGGCCATAGCGCTGCTCCAGGCAGTTGGCGTAGAGCTCGGCCTGGCGCTGGCCCTCCATCAAATCGCGGCTGCTGCGCTTGGCTTCCACCAGGGCCAGGGGTTTGCCGTCATCGCCCCAGAGCAGGTAATCCACGAAGCCAGTGCCAGTGGGATTGGGCATGCCCTGAACCTCGTGCTCATGGGTGCAGCTCTGGCCGTGATTCCAGCCGGCCTCTTCGAGGTAGTGATCGATATAGCCGCGGCGGGTTTCGAGCTCGCTGAGGTCGGCTTCGGGCTGGGCGGCGGCTTCATTGGCCTTACGCAGGGCGGTGATCTCCTGGCGCAGGCGATCCAGTTCCTCCTGGGTGGCAAGGGAGGCTAGGCGTTGATCGCGCAGCTGGCCGTCGCGCTCCGCCAGCTGCTCGGCCAGGGCCTCCAGCTGCTCGCGGCTCTGGGCCTGCTGGGCTGTGGCGGCATCATGGCTGGGCAGGAGATCAGCGTTGAAGCTGCAGCCCTTCACGCGTTGCGGATCGCTTCCATAGCTGAGGGCAAACCAGCGCAATACCTGAAACAGCTCGCGGGCGGCGGTCACCGCGTCTCCGACTCGGATCGGATCGGTGCGATGCACGGCCTTATTGCCGAGATCCTTGAGCAATCGGAAGCGGCGCATCTGCTCGCCGGCCAGGTCGCAGAAAACTCGGGCGTACATCAGCTCCGCCAGGGTCTGGGCGGCGACTGGCCTCTCCAGCTGGGAATCGTTGTCGTAGACCCACTCCACCAGCAGCTCGATCGTGCGGCGGGCGTAGAAGCAGGCGGTGCGGGGGTCGCTGAGGGCGAACTGCTCCACTTTGAGCGCCTCTTCCTGGAGCTCAGGCCACTGTCTAGCGATCAGGCTGTACTGGGAGCTCATGGAATGGGGGGCAGCAGCGCAGAAGCCAACGGAATGCAATCAGGATGCATCACGTTCAGGCTAGATGCTGCAACGCGCAATCAGGACGCTGCGGTGAGCCCACTCATCTAGCGCATTAATAGTGGTAGCGACCCTGCAAAAACTCAACGCGCTCAGCCTTCACGAGGTACACGCAACGGTGCTCCTGGGTGATTCGGCGCGACCAGACCCCTGAGCCGAGGGATTTAAGCGGTTCCGGTTTGCCGATGCCGCTGAAGGGATCGCGCAGCACGGCCTTCATCAGGTCAAGAAGCCGGCGGGCTACGCGCCGATCAGTTTCGATCCAGTGCTGCAGATCCTCCAGAAACTCCGGATGGCACACCGCTTCTCGCTGAGTGCTCATGTTTCCAGCTGGGCCTCAAGATCCTCCAGGCGAAAGGCGGGAAGGCTGTCGCCCCGGGCGCGCTCCAGGGCTGAGAGGAGCCGGGCTGCGTTACGGGGCGAGCGCAGCAGGTGGGCCGTTTCCAGCAGACCTTCCAGCTCGTCGGCTGCCACCAAAGCGACATCACCCCCCTGGCGGCGCCGCACCATCACCACCTCCCGGTCTTCCACCACCCGGTCCATCAAAGCTTTGAGCTGATCACGAGCGGCGGTGTAGGTGGTTTCGATGGTCATGGAGCTGTACAGGAAGTCTGTCCAGGCTAACGCCACAATCGGGGCATTCCGGTCAAGGGGCCTCGGAAGCGTCATCCAGCTGCCGCTCCAGCGACTGGCGGGTCATGATGAATGAACCGGCCGGGCTCGTTAAATTGAGCCAATGCCTGGCTCATCCCTCATCCCTGCTGCGGGGGTCGCCCCTGTCGCCCATCGCTCGGATGTGCTGGATCGGCTCACCACCGATGCCAGCACCTTGAGGGGGATGGGGCTCGCACGCTGCGCCGTCTTCGGCTCATTTGCACGTGATCAGGCGATCCATCCTGAGAGTGACGTCGATCTTCTGGTGAGCTTCCAGCCTGGCCGCAAAGATTTTGATGCCTATCTGGAACTCGTGGACCACCTGGAAACGATCTTGGCCAGGCGCGTTGATCTGGTGACCACGGAGGGCCTGAGCAGACATCTGGCAGCTTCGGTTCTGGCGGAGGCCCTGGATGTCGCCCTCGGCGCGTGAGCTGTTGCTGCATATCCTGGATGAGACCTCCTATCTCCTGTCAGCCTCTGATCAGCTGAATCAGGCTGAATTCCTCGTCGATCCAACCCTGAAAAGGGCCTTCACCCGAAGCCTCGAAATCATCGGAGAAGCCGTGAAGTCGCTTCCGATCGCACTCACGGATGCACAACCACAGGTGGACTGGCGATCGATCGCCCGAATGCGCGACCGCCTGATTCATCACTATTTTGGAATCGACTATGAGATGGTCTGGGGCGTGGTGACTACCAAAGTGGTCCCGCTTGACCACGCTGTACGAACATGTCTTGAGCAGCTCGACGACCAAATGAAGGGCTGATTTTGTTCATGGCCATGGCCGGTGCCGACCTTCCCTGCCTAAGAAGGATTTGTCTATTCAAGTGACTGCATGGCCACCACGGTGCGGCTGGAGCCGGCAACCGAGCATCGGCTCGATCAGCTGGCGCAGCTGACCGGACGCACCAAGGCCTTCCACCTACGGCAGCTGATCGAAGCCGGACTGGACGACCTTGAGGATGCCTACCTCGGAGTAGCGGTCAGCGAACTTGGCTTGGACCCTGCGGCTCTCTGAGGCTTCTGCGGAAACCGATTAGGCTTTTTTGTAATCAGTGGAACCACAATGTCAGAATCTTGTCTGATGCTGCATGTGGAGCGTCTGCCGGAGGGTGGCTATCTGGCCACATCGGAGGCCATCCAGGGCTTGGTGGCCCAAGGCCGTACCGTTGCGGAAACCCTGGAAATCGCCCGTGATGTTGCCAGAAGGTTGTTGGAATCTCAACAACTCAGAAGATAATCCATTGTAGCCAAGCGAAGTGAACACGTTCAACCAAGCGCCTCGACAACCAGCTCCAATGTTTGGTGCGTGTGCTCGGCCACATCTTTGAGGATTTGCCTGAGCGTACCAACCCGCAGTGGCTTGTGGGACGGAATGGTGAGGTGTTGTTCCTGGCCTCCATCAATCCGAGTGAGTCGCATGTAGCTGCCGCTCTATCTGGTGATGCTGTAGCCAAAATGTACAAGTTGCTTGGCCAGATCAGTTCCGTTGAGATCCCTTGGGATTCTCACAGGGTCAACAACTCCTGCCGCACGCTATGCAGGCGAATCAGCGGCGGAGCCTGCCCCTCATCGAAGTGGCAGTGCACCGCGTCGCGAATCTCCTGGTGGAGCTCGTTGAGACTATCAGCCTCAGTATTAATTGCTTGACCTACGGCGTTGGCGCGATAGGAGCCATCCTCCGCTTCCTCCACAACGAACAGAATTTCGTTCATGGCAACAGCCACACTTGTCCATTCTGGCAGCGATCGCAAGGCTTGGCGCGTCTCGCGTCGATCACCTGCTTGGGCGCCTGCACCGCGAGGTTGCCGAGGCCCTCGTCGATGTGCACCACCGAGCCGATGAAGTGCACGCCGATCTCATCGGTGGATCCGGCACGGAGGATGTCAGCCCAGAGCTGCTGGCATTCCTTCTGCGTCCATGAATAGGTGCGCTGATAGATCGGAATGATGAACTGGGAGACAGCGCCCAGGATCTGGAGGAGCTTGGCTTCGGTTGCTTTCATTTCTCGCTCTCAAGTATCGACTGAGCCAGGGAACGAGATAGCGATTCAGCAGCTTTCAGCGACCTTGAAGAGGTGCTGAGACTGGAAACGAGCCTTTCAACGCAACGAGAAAAACTACGCTGTCTATCAATGGGTGGAACTGGTATTGGCACCTCATTCAACTGCCCTTGCGTCAACTTCGACCTTGTCGAACCCGATATGTATGGCACGAAGTCATAATGCCTAAGGATTCGATGCAAGAACTCAATTTCCAGGACGTTGCCTCTGGGTCTTAAGATGTGGGCATGATTATTGACCCATGCTTTACCGTCTATCCGATAAGCCACACCTCTTCTCCTGTCGGCAAAGTGGCCTCCGTCCTCGGCCACAAGTACAAGACTCTCATCGAACAAGAAGTCGTCGATCCACCCTTGTTGGCCATTAGCACCGTAGTAAGGGATGTGGCCCTCATGTCTTTCTGACTCTTTCACTGGCCTGCGGTACCGATCAAGGCACTCACAGCAGTCTCCGAGCTTTTGCATTTCCCATTTTAGGGGCCACTCAGTCGGCGAGCCAAAATCGCTAATGAGCATGCTGTTGATCAGCGCCTGCAGCATCCTGTGCCTTTGGAGAAGAAGACCTTGAATCGAGTGGGATTTATCCAGAATCGCCGCGATACGCCGCTGCTCCTCCAGTGGGGGGAGGGGGATTTCGATCTGACACGCACCGGCTTTTGTGAGCTTGTCACGGGTCGACCCACTTAAGTTTCGTCTGACATCCTTGTTTTTGAGAGCGTGAGCGAGGTAGTCGACATCGATGATCCCTTCTTTTGGGCGAAGTACATGAGCGTGATTGTTGACCCAGGTTTTGCCGCTAATCTTGTATGCAATCCCTCTTTCTGGATTGGAAAAGTGTCCACCGTCCTCGGCGAGCAACACCAACGGCTCATCGAACAAATAGTCGTTGATCCACCCTTGTTGACCATTCGCTCCGAAATAGGGATAGGGCCCATTAACTCGTTCAGATTCCTTGATAGGTCTTCTGACGTGATCGAGAAATTCACAGCACTCCGCAAGTGCAACGAAAGGGGGCTTCATCGCAGCATCCCCTCCAGCTCCTCGATCCCCTGCAGGATCTCCTGCTCGATCGAGCGCAGTTCCGCCAAGATCTCCAGCGGTGGGCGGTGCTCCACCTCGTTGTGCACCAGTTCCTTGTAGCGGTTGAGGCTGAGGTCGTAGCCCTGGCTGCCGCCGCCGGGTAGGCCGCTGGGCCGCTCCTGGACCTGCTGGATCAGGGCCATCACGGCGTGGTGCCTAAATCTGTGGCACCCAAGCCCACGGTTAATCTGCTGCTCCAGGCCCCGACCTGCCATCGGAAGCTGGGTATGATCATACTGATCTGCATACTTTTTCCCGGTCATGGCGCGCTCCAGTCCCCTTGCTGAACGGGTGACCGTGACCATGCCGTCCGAGCTGGTCGCCGGGATCGACCGCATCGAGAGCAACCGCAGCCGCTTCATTGCATAGGCCGTGCGCCACGAACTGCAGCGGCGCCAGCGCCTCGAACTGCTGCGCTCTCTGGAGGCTCCCCATCCCGACAGCGCCGCCACTGCGGCCCTTGGCCTGGCGGACTGGGCCGAGGCCCTGCCTGAAGGGGACAGCGACCTGCTCGATCCCAGCGCCGGAGAGCCTGTGCACTGGCGACCGGAATCGGGTTGGCAGCACGCCGGCTCCCCCGAGATCAAGCCATGAGCGTGCCCCGAGGCAGCCTGGTGCTGGTGGATCTGGAGCCCACCCTGGGCCGCTACGGCCAGGTGAGCGAAGCGGAGCTGGCCGCCATCGATGCGGGCCTGCGCCTCTATCTGGGCCTGGAGCCCGATCCTGACTAAAGCAGTCACCCGCAGTTCGGCCAGGATCTCCAGCGGCGGGCGACGCCTGGATTGAAGATTACGCATAAATCAATCGGGAACAAAGTGAAGCTTGGATGCGTGGCTCATAAGTCTCGAAAGGAACTGCCGATGTACTTCCTCGGGCTTCTGATCACTTGGCAATTCCACAGACAGATCTGAATCTGCTGGCGTGGAAACAGATGGCCATCAGGCAAAACAGGTTCATCGAGGCAGAAGGCCATTCGGATCCCAGCATACTGTTTCTCCAGATCTGTACGTAAGCGGTTAATCAGCTCGCCGTCCAGGCCGAAGTATTCCTTGCTTTTGTCATTTGGCTTGCAGCTGCTTGATTGGATGGCAGCCGCTTGTTTCTCGGCAAGTTTCCAAAAAGCCTGACTGCGTTGGTCGTCAATCAACAGGTCGATGAGCAGCTCTGTTTCCAGCTGGCACTCCAGAATCATCTCCCGGACGTTGCGGATGGCCCATTTTTCGGCGCGGCGGTGATCGCTCTCCCAGAAATAAACGCCCCTTCCTAACCAGTTGTTCGTGCTCTGGCTTTCTGATATGCCCTCAGCACCATCAAGGAATCGCTGGATCTCAGAGGCATAGCCAGCATGATAGGCGCGAACCAAGCTCATGCGTTCACAACATCCCTGGCGCGCACATAGCCGAGATAGTTCAAGAGAGTCTTGCGTATCTCGTCGCGCTCATCAATCATCTTCACCAGCAGCTCACGCTCGGCTGGAGAAGTAAGCTGTGGATCTGCCAGCTCGATGCTCTTTTGCCACCACTGCTGATAGGAGTCCAGGAAGCGGTGCAATAAATCATGGGCGATGTGGTCGGATCTGTTGATGGCCGTATCAAGTTCAGAATCGCTTAATGCCGATCCATCGGAAATGCCGAGCGCCAGTGCGGCTTGCAGACGGGCTTCCCTGCGAACGCTCTGGTAATCCTGCTCAGTCATGCTCAGATACATCTTCATGGCCAACTTGGTGGGATAATTTTAGCGCTAATCGGCACTGCTGGCCGAGGGGCGGAAGCCGCTGAAACTTCTGCAGCGGCTGCAAAATTGAAAAGAGCCGACCGGCGGCCACCAGCACCGCCAGCTCCGGCTAGGGTGACATGTAACCGTTGCAGGAGCTGCCATGGCACCGGAAGCCGCCCCGGAGGCGAGTCGCTCAGAGCTCTCTGCCCAGGAGGCGCGCCGGGCCGCCAACCGGCGCAAGGTGCGGGAGCACCGCCAGCGGTTGCGGGCCCAAGGGATGCGGCCGATCCAGATCTGGGTGCCGGATGTGCATGCTCCCGAGTTCGTCGCCGAGGCGCGACGGCAGTCGCTGTTGGTGGCCCAGAGCCCCGAAGAGGCAGAAATCCAGGCCTTCATCGATTCGGTGTATGAGTGGCCAGACGATGAGTACGGCCAGTGAAGCGTGGTGAGATCTGGACTATGGCTGGTGGTACCGGCTATGCCAGCAAGCCTCGACCGGCGGTGATCATTCAGGATGACTGCTTTACCGAAACTCTCTCGATCTCCGTTTGTCCGCTGACCAGCGAGCCGATTGAAGCCCCGATCCTTCGTATCCAGGTGGAACCAACGCCCGAGAACGGCCTGAGAGCCACGAGCCGTCTGATGGTCGACAAAGTCACCACCGTGCCCAAGAGCCGCCTGGGCCAGTGCATCGGCCGCCTGGCCGATGACGATCTGCTGCGGCTCAACCGCTCGCTGCTGGTGTTTCTGGGCCTGGCCCGCTGAGTAGGGAGCACAGTGGCGCAGCGCGCGCTCTGATGCGACTGCCGTTCTTCTGATCATGGACTCAGACGCTCACAAGCGGCTGGAGGGTGTCGAGAACGTCAGCCAGTTCGACAGTGGCCACTTCCGTGTCGTAGGCCGCCTGTGCCCGCAACCAATAGCCCGGACTGAGCCGCAGCACACGACACAGACGCAGATCCGTGTCGGCCGTGATTGCCCTCTGGCCCGCGATGATTTCGCTGATGCGAGATGCGGGTACCCCGATGGACTTGGCCAGTCGGTACTGGCTGATGCCCAATGGTTCGAGGAACTCTTCCTGAAGAAGTTCCCCAGGGCTGATGGGTGGGAGACGATTCATGGGGAGGTGTCAGTGGTAGTCAACAAGTTCAACTTCTTCCGCGCCGCCGTCTGACCATCGAAAACAGAGCCGGTATTGGTCGTTGATGCGGATGCTGTGTTGTCCGGCTCGATCACCGCGCAGAGCTTCCAGGCGGTTACCGGGTGGAATCCGGAGGTCGTCGAGCCGGCTGGCGATCTCGAGTTGGCGGATCTTGCGGCGGGCCACCCGTTCGATGGCCTGGAAGCGAGGGACCGCCCAACCGTTGGCGAGGGATCGGGTATCGGTGCATCGGAACGACCGGATCATGTCTGGATCATAGTTCTGCTATGCAGAACGGTCGGGACGCATCATTACAAACCGGCATCGCCATAGCCCAGGCTCTCGTCTGCGGTGGGCCGCTCCGGTACCGGCACCCCAGGCTGATTCGCCTCAGTGGCTTGGTTGGCGCCCTGGCTCATCGCAACATCCCCTCCAGCTCCTCAATCCCCCGCAGGATCTCCTGCTCAATTCCCCGCAGTTCCGCCAAGATCTCCAGCGGTGGGCGGTGCTCCACCTCTTCGTGGATCAGCTCCTTGTAGCGGTTGAGGCTGAGGTCGTAGCCCTCCGCCGCGATTTCTGCCTTGGGCACGCAGAAACTCTGGCGGTGCGTTCACGCTCGCGCTCTGAATCCTGGCGGTGGCGCCAGCGGGTCAGGCAGTCGGGCAAGTTGTTCTTCTCCTGTTCTCCTTCCGCCAGGGCAACGTTGGGAGCAGGTCCGAGTTTCTCCAACGGCAATAGCGGATTGCGCCTGTCGTCGAGGCTCCAGCCATCGGCGGTCATGTCATAAAACCACACTTGGTCTGTGCCGCCACGGCCGGTTTTGGTGAAAAATAAGATTGCCGTGCTCACGCCGGCATAGGGGCGGAACACGCCGCTCGGTAGCGACACCACGCCCTCCAGGAAGTGCTCTTCCACCAGGGTGCGGCGCAATTCTTTGTGGGCCTTGCTGGAGCCAAACAGCACACCATCGGGCACGATCACGGCCGCTCGGCCGCCGGGTTTGAGCAGCTGCAAGAACAAGGCCATAAACAGCAGCTCGGTTTTCCTGGTGTTCACCACCCGCTGCAGCTTGGCGCTGATGCTCTCGGTGTCGAGCGATCCGGCGAAGGGCGGATTGGCCAGGATCAGGGTGTACTTATCTTCCTCGATGGCGCCATCTTCTGAAAGCGAATCGCGGTAGCTCACATCGGGGTTCTCCACCCCATGCAGCAGCATGTTCATCGCCCCGATGCGCAGCATCGTGTTGTCGAAATCAAAGCCATGGAACAGGCCATGGTTGAAGTGCTCGCGCAGCTCCGGATCGCTGAGCAGCTCGGGATGGTGCTCGCGCAGGTATTCGCCCACCGCCACCGGGAAGCCACAGGTGCCGCAGGCCGGATCCACCATCACATCGCGCGGGGTGGGCTCGGTCATCGCCACCATCAACTCGATGATGTGGCGCGGCGTGCGGAACTGGCCGTTGGTGCCGGCGGTGGCCAGCTTGCCGAGCATGTATTCGTAAATGTCTCCCTTGGTGTCGCGATCTTCCATCGGCACCGCATCGAGCAGCTCCACCACCTTGGTGAGCAGGGCCGGAGTGGGGATCGTGAAGCGGGCACCTGTCATGTGGGTGGCGTAAGCAGATTCCTCACCGCCCAGCTCCCGCAGGAAGGGGAACACCCGCTCGCCCACCACCCGATACATCGAAGCGGCTTCGCCCAGTTCCTTGAAGCGGCTCCAGCGCAGCTCACTCCAGGGGCGACCCTGCTCATCCGCGCCTTCCGGGAAGATGCGGCGGCGCATCGGTTGGCCAGAGCGCTGACTGCGGCGTTCCTCCAGGGTTTCCAGTTCATCCAGCCGCCGGATGAACAGCAGATAGGTGAGCTGCTCCAAAACCTCCAGCGGATTGGAGATGCCGCCGCTCCAGAAGGCATCCCAGATCCGGTCGATCTGGCTGCGCAGCTCGCCGGTGAGCACAGAGGCCGCCGTGGTGCCGGCGGCGATGGTGGAGCTGGGCGTGGCCGGGGTGGCGCCGTTGCCACTGCGGCGGGGGCGGCCATTGCCAGAGGGGGCGCTTGCCCTAGGTGGCGGACTCACTCCGAGGGCTTTCAGCCCTCCGCCCGGGCCCCTTGGCTTCTCAGCCGCCCCCATCGCCACCACTCGGTCCTTCACGTCCTTAAGAAGGGCTTCGCTGAGCGGCTCCCCCGCCTCCTGCTCCAGGGCGATGCGAATCTGGTCGTTCGTGATCCGGCTGCCGTCCTCCGGGATCAGAGCGATCAGGTCGTTGACGAGGTCGGCGAGGACGGGCATCAGAGCAAACAGTGGAAAGGCTGGGGCTAAACGGAAACAGAACCAGGGGCTGGGGACAGGCGCTGAGCCTGGATGGCCTCACGATGCCTTGGCGGGTATGCCTTGGCGGGCATGCCTTGGCGGGCATGAAAAAGGTCAGTCGCCGCGCGAAAGACCACGACTGGACCTGCTGGTGCCCATCCCCTGGCGTCACTTTGCCCCAATCTGCGTCGTTCTACAGCGGGACAGCAGCATTCGATGCCACGGCCGCGCAAGCCGCCTGAACGGCTCGAGAGTGAATTACAGCAGCCAATTCCCCAGCCCATGAGCTCTCAGTACAGCCCGATCGCGGCGATCAGCGGCTTTTGAGGCAGTAGTTGCCGGAAGTAAACCAGCCCAGCGGGCAGGAATTACCGATTTTTTGGATCGCTTCGCGGTGGTTGCTGGGACTGCTGACGCAGTAGTTACCGGATGAGTAGAAGCCGAGCGGGCAGGAGTTGCCGCTCTTCTCGATTGCTCCGCGCCTGCTGCCCGTGGAAATTAGCCCGTCATCTCCGTAGACCTCCACCACACAGGCCTCCAGGGTTGGAGCGGAGTAATGGATGCCTCCAGCTCTCCAGCCCATCGCTGGGGTCGGAGTTGACGGCGCCGGCCAGGGAGACCAGGGTCTGAGCCGCCTGGCGCCTCAATACCTTATTCAGAGCAGCTGTACCTGATTCAGAGCAGTTGTGGCAAACCGTGCCGCCTGGGCGAGGGTGGGTAGGCACGATGCTTGCCAGTCAATACCTACAGATTTGCCGATTTAAGAGTTGTAAGAGCTGCCAAAACAAGCTCCCCTGAAAACCCGAATCGGCCGTGGCAGCAGGCGGGTGCCCTCGGAGCTCTTCTGATCCTGTGAAAATCTGATCCTGTGAAAACGGAGAGGGTGTCCTCTGAACCGCCTTTGAGAAAGGAGGCCAGCACTGGCTTCTAGGTGAGGAGACTCAGCAAATACACCACCATTTGCACCACCACTTTGCCGGGCTTGTGGGGGATGTGCTGGGATCTCGGGGGACGACAAGCCGGATCAATCCTCCGTCCTTGTTAAACGCATGTGACCGGTAATTCCAGAAACCTGGAGCTCATTCAGCGCGGGTGACGGTCCGACGGGGCCCCAGTTAATCCGCACCGGATTGCTTGCAACGGACGCTTGAGGGGGCTCGACACTCCGCAAGGCGCTGCGGCCGGCAGGGTCATGTCCTCCCCTGCCAGACGTCGTCCCCTCGGCCGGCGTCGAGCTCGCGCTGCAGGCTCTCCCAGTCCTCCGGCAGCTCGCCGCGCTGCACCAGGCGCGAGAACACGGCGTAGCAGTCGTTGCGATCGCCGTCTTTGCGGGGGAAGCCCAGCCAGAGGATCAACAGCAGGCGCCGGCCGTCGGCTTCAAAGGGGCGGAAGAACAGACGGTAGCGATCCGGCAGTCCCAGGCCCTTGAGCCGGCCGTAGCGGCGCAGCGGGCCCGTGAGAGCAAAGCGGCTGGCGTAGGGATCAGCAGCGATCCGCTCCTTGATCCCCTCCATCACTGCCGCCAGCAGCTTCACCTGGGGGTTCTGAACGAAGCACTGGGGATCGAGCTCCTGCTTGAGCCGTCTCACCTCGGCCTTGAGCTCGGCGTACTGCCGCGCAAACAGCTGGGGCTGGAAGGCGATCGTCCAGCCATGGCGCATCAGCGGCGGCGCACTCATGCCCCGAGTGGCTCGTCTGCGGCCTCAACCGTCACGCCAGCCAGCAGCTCGTCGTCATCTGCCGCCATGGCTTCCGTGTAGAGCACAGGGCCCTGATCGGCCGTCAGTGCCTGTCGGCTGAGGAAATCGAGGAACAGCCCGAGCATCAGGGTGTCTTCTTCTGCCTCGCCCTGCTGCTGCTCTTCTGGCTCCAGGCGTAGCAACAGCGTGCTGTCGTCCAGCACCTCCACTTGGCCGGCGGCTCCAGCGAACTGGGGATGGTCCCGGTAGAAGGCTGCCGGCAGCCGCAGGCCGGAGGAGTTACCGATCCGGGTCGGTGTGACGCGGTAAGGACTGACAGCCATGGCAAGCGGCGCCTCACGGCAGGACTTACGTCATGTTAGTCCGTTCAGCAGTGGTTCTGGCCGCCGCCTTGTTATCGAGCCCCTGCTGCTGGCGCTGCTCGGCGCCGTCGATCACCCCCCGCTCATGCAGCACCAGCGACTCCTGCACCGAGGGCTGGGGTTTGCGTGGTGGCTGCGGCGGCACCAGCGGGCCGATCTCCACGTTGCAGACCACTGTGGGACCTGCTTGAGACCCAGGCCGGAGGTTTCAGGGGAGACGGCTGAGCCGGTGCTGGCTGGGGTTGAGAGCTGATCCGCAGCCAGACTGACGAGCACCATCGCTGGATTGACCCATGCGGCGTGATAACGCGACAGGAAGGGGCTGAGGAGAACCCTTTCATGGGCGACCGATTGATCATCTCTGACAACCGTGAGGACCCGGGCAACCCGCTGGTGCTTGACGGTGAGGCCATTGACGCAGCGGCACGGGACCCACTGGCGATCGGGAAGCTGATGGTGGATCAGGTGTGGGCAGAGGGAACAGACCCCACCGGTGGAGGCCTGTACTACGAGCGCAACAGCAACCAGCACCGCCGGCTGCAGGTCTTTGAAACAGGCAGCGAGGACTTCATGACCGGCGGCTGGGTGCGGGTGTTGGCTACCGCCGAACAGGTCCGCAAGGAGCGTCCTGGCATGGAGCGTGCTGCCAAGGCGGGACTGGTCAGGATCCATGGCACCCACCGGGGCGTGCTGCTGGTGGAGTTCCTGGACGTTCCCTGGGGCTGAGCAACCGCCGCAGGGCTCCGGTCGGCTTCGTCGAGCGCACCTCCCGGTGCGACAGCGGCCGTCCTCCGCTCCGGGGCCGGTGTGGGGGTGGCGGGCATGGCTGTCCTCCCGCGGCTGCGGTGGCCGGGCCTTCGCGCGCGTTGATAAGGAAGGGGAAGGCCCCAGGTTTCCTCGCGCGGCTGCGCGGCCAGCTGGGCATTCAGCGTTAAATCTGGCGGGTCTGCTTATCAGCTTCCTGATCCATCAGCGCATGGCTTTGCTTTGCGTAGATCCATTGCCCTGCAGCTACTCTGCCAGCTGCTCAGTGCGTTTGTACTGGTAGAATAAGAGCTGCGCCAAAGGCCACGAGCCCATCGCCTGCGGCAACGAAATCCTCGGACAACTTGCCCGGTTCGTTTGCTCTGTAGCCCATGAGCTTGTCCTCTGCTGCAGTGGCCCAGGCCGCTGCATTGCCTTTCCTTGGCCTCCTGCCGCCGCTGGCGTTGGCCCATCGCTCGGTCGTCATCGTCGCCGCTGGTGGCCGTGATCTCGTCTGGCCCCAGGCGCGCATCGCCTCCGCCCTGCTCCAGCGCTCTGGCGGGCGGCCTGTCCATCTGCTGCTGCATGGCGGGGCCCGTGGCGCTGATCGCGCCATCGGCCGGGCCGCCCAGCAGCTCGGCTGGCGGGTCAAGGCCCTCGCCGTTGATTGGCGCCGCCATGGCCGCGCTGCCGGCCCCATCCGCAATCGCCTTCTGCTGGAGCAGGCCCTGGTGGAGGCCCAGGCCCACACCTCCCCAGCGTTCAGCGCCTCGGTGTTGGTGATCGCTTTCCCCGGTGGGGCAGGCACGGCCTCGCTGGTGCAGCAGGCCCGCCGCTGCTCCTCCCGGTCGCCGGTGCCGGTGGTGGTGATGGAAGTGCCGCCGCCGTTCTCGCCGGAGCCCCTCCCCGCCTGAGCGGCATCCGCCGCCCCGTTCCTCTTGTCCCTTATCCCAATTCAATACCCCATGGCCGTTCTCACCGCCCCCGCCTCTCCTCTCGCCCCGGCTCTCCCCCAGGCCGCCGGGCCGTCCTGCACCCTGCAGCGCATCGCAGCGCAAGGTGCGCCTGGCAGATCAGCCTCCCTCTGGCAGCTGGGCATCGAGGCCCAGGAGCTCACCACCGCTATCGGCCAGCTGGCTGAACAGCTCGAAACCGATGACGACGACAGCCGCGCCCAGGCCCTCGCCGAACTGGAGGCTGCCCTCCTTGCGGAAGAGGGCAACAAGCAGCGGTGCCTATCAGCGTAGTTGTCCGCTCGAGGTGCCTGGGTT
>DGYA01000041.1:24486-24678 GCA_002396505.1 Cyanobacteria bacterium UBA5018
CCACGAGTCAAGAAGAAGCGTTGCATTCCAGTACCCATTTGTTGGTGGTTGCGCCGGCCCCTAATCGCGGCTGTTGCCGATGTCGCCCCATGGGGGGCGTCATCGGACAGCCATGGGGGCCTAAACCTCTAAGCTTTAAGTGTTCGTTATTTTTCAGGCCGGGGATGGTTAATCTTGACGACTTCTGGTTGC
>DGYA01000134.1 GCA_002396505.1 Cyanobacteria bacterium UBA5018
GGTTTTGCCTTTTTCAGGAAGCCCTTATTAAATCTACCCGTTATTGGTTCTATCTTTCGGTACTGAAATGACACTGGAAAAAGTGTATTGCCAAGGCCAATATTCAGAGCCTCTGGCTGCTGTCGGCTTTGACTGGAAATTTGAATTCGAATCTCCCAACTGTGCCATTGCTGATTGCAAGTGCCAGTTGACCCGATCAGCCTCGAGCGCCTTAGATTCTTCTGATTGATCGCAAGCATTGCTGCGGCACGAGTCTGATCTTATGTACCTCTGATCTGCTGCACAAGGGTTGTAGGTGGCAGCCCAAACCTCCAGAGCACGGCAGACAAGGGCTAATGGCTTGTAGCAGGAGTAACGACTATCACGGGCCCGATGGCTGTTAGAGGCGCGATGGCTATTACAGGGGTGTTGGCTGTTATGGGGGTGATGGTTTTCTCTGGAGTGATGGCTGTCTCTGGGGTGATGGCTCTCACAAGAGCCAAGGCTGTTTCTGGAAACACGGCTATCTCAGGGCTAATTGCTGGTAGTGGCACAGCTCTCGCCCATACGAACGCCCCCCCTGACCTCCCTTGGCTTTCCCAGGCGAACCGGCTAGTCCAGGGTGTTGGATCAGAAGCAGGGCGATCATCAGATTCACCGGGGACAACTCCATTGCTTGTTCCGCTGCAGTGCAGGCTTGCCGCTGGCCCCTGGCGCAGCTGCAACATGCGGGTGGAGCGGTTGGGGGAGCACTGGTGGCTTGAGCTGGGGGGCCGATTGATCGAATTTCGCCACGACGGCCATGGCGGCGTGACGATGCGTTGGTCCGGTGGTCCCTGGCAGCCTGTGAATAGCCGCTGGCAACCCGACGGCTGCCTTTGCTGGGACGGCATCTGCGCCCGCGGCGCTATCCCGCTGGATTAATTGCCCACCGAATTTATTTGGCACCAGAGTTTACTATCTAGATTTGCCATTAACAGTTATTATTTTACGCCAATTACCAATTTCGGCCAATTCTTATGTTCTATAAATGATTGGTTAATGGCCGAAAAAATCAGCCTTTAACTAGTAGAACCAGCCTTTAACCAGCCGGTTTGGTCGGTACCTAGCAGGCCAGGGCCGCCAGTTGATCCCGAATTGCCCCCTGATCGAGGCCAAAGCCCATCACCACCAGTTGTAGGCAGGGCTGGGCAGGCTGTTTAGCCAGCTGGCCTTCATACCAGCACTCCAGACGCGGCCCTGCCGCCTGGATCTGCAGCGGCAGGGCCTTGTTCGCCTGCCACAGCCTTCCCTTCACTCTCACCAGGCCGCGACTGCGAATCATGTCCAACAGGGTCTGCTCCAGCTCGATGCGGCCAAACTTGCCGGCCAGCTCCACCACCATCGACTCCATCGCCACATGGGCATGATCGTGGTGATCGTGCTCACCATGAGGATCTTGTTCAAGATGGTGATCGTGATCGCCGTGGAGCTCTTGGTGGGGCTCCTGGTGGTGACCGAGCCCAGGATCATGGCCGGCCCCCTGGTGATGCTGGCCCTCGGTGGTTGCAAACTGCGGGCTATCGATGCCTAGGGCCACGGCCGGATCCAACCGACCACGCTCCACCGGCAACACTGGTGTACCAGGCCGCAGCGACTTTTGCAGCCGCTGCCGCACTCGCTCCAGCGCCGCCCCATCCAGGCAATCGGCCCGGCTCACCACCACCAGATCGGCGGCCTCCAGCTGCTCCTCGAACAACTGCTCTATCGCTGTGGCGTGATCTATTGCCATAGCGTGATCCAGGCTGGGATCCGCCTGCCGCTGGGCCTCCAAGCTGGCGGGATCGGCCACCACGGCTCCGGCGGCCAAGGCCTCTCCATCCACCACCGCCACCACCCCGTTCACCCGGGTGCGACTGCGGATGGCCGGCCAGCCAAAGGCGGCCACTAGGGGCTCAGGCAGAGCTAGCCCACTGGTTTCGACAACGATGCCATCGATCTGATCGGCGCGCTGCAGCAGGGTCTCCATCGTGGGGATGAAGTCTTCCTGCACGGTGCAACACAAACAGCCATTGGTCAGTTCCACCAGCCGCCCCTGCAATTCCTCCTCAGGGCAGAAGCCACAACTGCGCAGCAGGTCACCATCGATGCCCACCTCGCCGAATTCATTCACCAATACGGCCAGTCGCAGACCGCTTTCCAGCAACAGGTGACGCAAAAGGGTAGTCTTGCCGGCGCCGAGAAAGCCGGTAATCACCGTTACCGGCAAGCGCCTGGAGGCGGTTTGGGTCAGGGAAGGCAAGCCAGCGGAGCTGGTGGACAAGAAATTGGCTTCCATCAGCCCACCAGGGCTGAGAGGGCACCAGCTCCGCTAGCGGCGACCAACCCCAGGGCCAGCCAGCGGCGAGTTGCCGGGGTGATGCGATCAGCCAGGCTTTGTAACAGCGACAGGGCAACCAGCAGCAGCAGGCCCTGACTGATCAGTAGACCCAGCAAATAGGCAGCAAGGGGCATGGTGCTCCAGCCCAGCACCGAGGCGCTGAGCACGTAGCCATGCAGGGCCATCGCCGGCACAATGGAGATCAGCGGCAACCAGCCCAGCACCACCAGCGCCTCCAAACCGAGGCTGAGGGCTACCAACATTTCAGCTGCGGGCAGACCGGGCAGCAGCAGTCCCAGGGCGCTGCCGGCCAGGCCGGTGCAGAGCAGTGCCAGCATCCAGCGGCGGCGGCTGCGCAGCCCCACCAGGGCCAGGGCCAGTAGAAACAAGAGGTGGTCGGGGCCAATCACCGGGTGGGCCAAGCCGCTCAATACCCCAGAGAGTGGATTAACCGGCATACCCATCAGCTCGATCAGGTGATGGGCTTGGGCAGGAGCCACACCGAAACTGAAGCTGAGGCCAGCCACTAACAGCCCCAGGCCAGAGCAGGCCAGAAAATTTCGAACAAAGCTAGTCATGGAAACGGTCCGCGCCGATGGGAACTAAAACCGGCGGGCGTTCTGGCTCGGCAACCCCAGGGGGCTGCCATTACAGCTGCGGGACAGCGCCGGATTTTCACCGGACTTTCCCCGTTACCTCCCGCCTCTGATCCAGGCGGGAACCGATACTCAAAATGCTAAAGGGCGAAGCGCAGCTGATGCCATCAGAGCTACAAAAATTCAAGTCAGGGGGTCACTGACCAAAAATCCAGCGGGGATTCTTGCGGCAGTTTCAAGCAAACATCAAATTGCAAAATCCCAGGGAAAACCCCAACATGAAACAATCTTATAACATATCAGCAGTCAATAAAGTAAAAGATCTTGGTTGCGGGCCAGTCAATTAATGGCATTACAAAAAATCCCAAATCTCAACTATCACGTGGTGCGAGAAATGTCGCAGGATCTTGCTTGGCCCTGACTCGCGGGAGACGCGGGGGCAATTTATTTAGCTGCCCTGATCAGGAACAGGCCAGGCTGTCGAAAGTGGCTATGCCGGTGCGGGAATTGGTGCCGCTGGCCCGCTTGCATAGGGCTTTCTGCTCCTTGAGGTCGAGCACCGCATCGCTGAAATCGGCGCCCTCGATCTGCGCCCCCTTGAAATGGCTTTGCATCAGCATGGCGTTGCGCAGCACAGCCCCACTCAAATCGCTGTTTTCAAAGTGGCTGGCAAAGGCCACCACATCCTCCAGATCAGCACCGCTCAAATTGGCCCCCTGGAGATCGCTGCCGTTAAACACCGCCCCGCGCAGATCGCTGCCGCTGAGGTCAAAACCCACCAAAGAAGACTTTAAAAATTCCTGCTGCTGCAGGTTGCGCCCGTGCATGTCGGGCTGCAGATCTTGAAGGGAGTGCAAACCTCGCAGTTCCGGAGCGGTGATCGCCCAGGCCTGGCCAGCGGCACCGGTGGGCGGAATCAGCAAGACCAGCAGCAGCGTCAGCAGCAGTAGGGCCTGGCTGCAAAGCGGCGCCAGGGCCTGGCTCAAGCCCCGGGCTAGGCGGGGCAAGCAGGGGAGGGCCATGGCGGCGGGTTTTACGGTGGGCCATCAAGTTATGGCAGCCATGGGCATGACCCTGCGGGTGGTGGTGCCGCCCCATCCCCTGATCGGCCATTGGCTGAGCGTGTTGCGCGAGGCCAGCACCCCGAGCGCTCTCTATGGCACCGCCATGGCCGAACTGGGCCGCTGGCTCAGCTACGAGGCCCTGCGCGACTGGCTACCCCATCGCACCATCCCGATTGGCGCCTATGGCGGTCCCACGGAAGGCCAGGTGGTGGACGCCTCCGTGCCCCTACTGGTGGTACCGATGCTGCGGGCTGGCCTCGGGCTCTGGCAGGGGGCCCAGGGGGTGCTGCCCGCCGCCCAGGTGGCTCATGTGGGCCTGGCACGGGAACCGGCCGCAGCCGAGCCCGACTGGTATCTCGACACGCTGCCGGCAGCGATTTCCGATCGCAGCGGCCTGTTGATCTTCACGGCTCAGATCGCCAGCGGTGCCAACCTGGCGGCCCTGCTGGAGCGCCTGCGGGCCCTGGGGGTGCAGGGGCGCCGCCTGCGGGTGGTGACGGCCGTGGCCGCCAACCCGGGCCTGAAGCTGCTGGGTGAACGCTTTCCCGAGCTGACGATCTACTCCGCCTGCATCGACCCCGAGCTGGACTCCGCCAGCGGCCAGCTGCGACCGGGCATTGGCAATCCAGAACAGCGATTGTTCGCCGGCCTCGGGCCCGATAGTGCCTACTTCCCAGGCGGTGCCTAAGCACTGCCTAGGCTGGGGGGCAAATTCTCGTTTTGGCATGGCCGAGCAATCCAGCCAAGGCTCCATCGGTGGCTCGCTACTGCTTACCGCCATGGCCGGCGCCGTTCTCGGGGCTGCCGGTTTCGCCTGGTGGCTGGTGTCGGAGGCCGATCGCCGTCGCCAGGCCCCGTCTCGCCGGGACCCGGCCCGCCGGGACAGCGCTCGCCGGGATATGGAGAGGTTGCCCAGTCCCCAGGCCCTAGGGGCCGAGGCCATCAGCCCTGAAGCACAGCCCAATCGGGATCTGCACGACAAGGTGCACGCCTTGAATCAGGCGATTGAGGAGGTGCGCCGTCAGCTGGAGGCGATGGAGGCTGGCCATTAGGTTGCTGGCACAGCCATCACCCGGCCATGCTCCGCTCCGCCGCCATCACCCAGGGGATCCAACGCTCCCCCAACCGCGCCATGTTGCGCGCTGTGGGCTTTGGTGACGGAGATTTCAACAAGCCGATCATCGGCATCGCCAACGGTTACAGCACGATCACCCCCTGCAACCTGGGGCTCAATGACCTCACCCGCCGGGCAGAAGCTGCGGCCCTGGCCGCCGGGGCGATGCCCCAGACCTTTGGCACGATCACGGTTAGTGACGGCATCTCGATGGGCACCGAGGGAATGAAGTATTCCCTGGTGAGCCGTGAGGTGATTGCCGATTCGATTGAGACAGCCTGTAATGCCCAGAGCATGGATGGGCTGCTGGCAATTGGTGGCTGCGATAAAAACATGCCGGGCGCCATGTTGGCGATGGCACGGATGAATATTCCAGCAATTTTTGTGTATGGTGGAACGATTAAGCCAGGCAAGCTTGGACCCTGCGATCTCACCGTAGTCAGTGCCTTTGAGGCGGTTGGCCAATTCTCTGGTGGCCGCATCGACGAGCAGGAACTCTCGGCAATTGAGAGAAACGCCTGTCCAGGTGCCGGCAGCTGCGGTGGCATGTTTACGGCAAATACGATGAGTTCAGCCTTCGAGGCCCTCGGTCTGAGCCTGCCCTACAGCTCCACCATGGCTGCTGAAGACCACGAAAAGTCTGATAGTGCCGCCCGCTCGGCCGAGGTGCTGGTAGAGGCGATTGCCAAAGATATCCGGCCCCGCCAGTTGATCACCAGAGAGTCGCTGGAAAACGCCATCAGCGTGATCATGGCTGTAGGTGGTTCCACCAACTCAGTGCTGCATTTTCTAGCCATCGCCCGCACCGCCGGTGTAGAGCTAACCATCGATGATTTTGAGATTATCCGCCAGCGGGTACCGGTGATCTGCGATCTAAAGCCCAGTGGCCGCTATGTGACTGTCGATCTGCATAACGCAGGCGGTATTCCCCAGGTAATGAAGTTGTTGCTGGATGCCGGTTTACTGCATGGCGATTGCCCCACGATCGAGGGCAAAACCATCCGCCAGGTGCTGGCCGATGTGCCCAGCGAACCCGACCCCAACCAGGATGTGATCCGGCCAATTAGCCGTCCTCTCTATGCTAAGGGACACCTGGCGATTCTCAAGGGCAACCTGGCCGTTGAGGGGGCTGTAGCCAAGATCAGCGGTGTTAAAACTCCAGTAATCACTGGCCCAGCGAGGGTGTTTGAGAGCGAAGAGAGCTGTTTGGCGGCGATCCTGGCGGGGGAAGTAAGGGCTGGTGATGTGGTGGTGGTGCGCAATGAGGGTCCGGTGGGCGGTCCAGGAATGCGGGAGATGCTCAGCCCCACTGCGGCGATCATTGGCCAGGGCCTGGGTGAATCAGTGGCCCTGATTACCGACGGCCGTTTCTCTGGCGGCTCCTACGGATTGGTGGTGGGCCATGTGGCGCCGGAAGCCGCCGTGGGCGGCACCATTGGCCTGGTGCAGGAAGGGGACAGCATCACCGTGGACGCCAACCAGTTGCTGCTGCAGCTGAATGTAGATGAGGCAGAACTGGAGCGCCGCCGGGCCGCCTGGACAGCCCCCACCCCCCGTTACCGCACCGGCGTGCTGGGCAAATACGCCCGGCTAGTCAGCTCCAGCAGCCTAGGCGCCACCACCGATCTTTAGTGTTTAGCAGGTAATAGCAAAAGCAGACTAATGATATAGCTATAGCCAGCTTAACGCAGACCAGGCAGACTCAAGGGAAGCTCTGGAAAACCGCCGTTGGCAATCCTGCTACCCGGGAACCCTTGCGGCATCAGGGCTCAATTGGCCTTGGGTAGGGTTTGCCAGAGCTTCCCTGGATTGCACGTCAGGGAAATTATAGATAGTAGACTAGGTAAAATCTGGATAACAGACCAGGGGAAGTTCATATAGCGGATCGGAGAGAATCTGGATCGCTGAACAGGGAAACCATGGAAAGGATGCCAGGTAAAATCTGAATGGCAAACTAGTGAAATTCTGGACGGTGGGATAGCGAGATTCTGGATGGCAGGCTGGATGGAATCTGGACAGCAGGCTAGCTAAACTCTGGAAAACCGTTATTTTTACAGCTCTATCACCGGAGAACAGCCGAGGCGCGTCAAGGCTGCATTGGCAGTTGGTTAGGTTTTCCAGAACTTCCCTGGAAAATCGCCACTGCCTTGATCCATGGGCAAGCCTAGGAGAATGCCAAGGCAGCCCCAGGCAAGCCGATGAAGCGTGCAACGCTAGAGCAGCGATACCAGAAATTAGTGGAGAGAAGCTATTGCAATCGTGTCGACTGCCTAGACTATCTGTTGCAGCCATGTCAACTGCTGCAAATAGTGCAAATAATACTAAAAATCACCACTGACGCTTTAATGTGGTAAAATCATCCATATTTATAGGTGCTATAAATTTAACATTCGCCCTTACAAGGCAGGTGAACCGCTTGTCACCAGGGATTTTATTTTCATCTCGGCGTATGAAAGAGCGCTCATCGGCAATGCGAAGATATGTATAGCCATTTATTTGGATAATTGCCTCATCGGAAGGAAGTGGTACATCTGCCATCAACACATCACCATAGCTAAAACTGGCCACAAGCCGCCGTTGATCGCGGCAATTCAAGCCCTTGCGATCAGTATCCACAACCAACCAATACCGCTGTTGATAAAAACCTCGATTGCCCCTGATACGAGAAGAATGAAAATTACCCTGGCGATCAAAGGCGGCCGAATCAGCACGTTGAGCCCAAAGGGGCCTTGGATAAAATATTAAACAGGCCGCCAGACAGCCAGCAGCGGGGCCGAAAAGTCCAGCCCAGCAGCACCAACCCATCCAGGCCCAACGCAGACGGGACATACCCACACCATGAATTGCGACAGCTGAACAGAGCATAATGGAACTGAAACAAAACTTGCATAAATAGCGAATTAGCTAGATTGAAAAAACCTCTCCCTTAGCCAAAGAGATAAATAGACCAATGCCACCAGAGCTGGCACCTCGATCAACGGGCCAATCACCCCGGCTAGAGCCTGGTCGGATGTTACCCCCCATACGCTGACGCTGACGGCGATGGCGAGCTCGAAGTTGTTGCCAGCGGCTGTAAAGGAAAGCGTTGCGCATTGCCGATAGCTGAGACCGCTGCGGCGGCCCAAGCCAAAGGCCAAGCCCCACATGACAGCGAAATAAATTAGTAGGGGCATGGCCACCCGGATCACCCGCAGCGGCGCCGAGGTGATCACCTCACCCTGCAGGGCAAACATCACCAGAATAGTAAATAGCAAACCAATCAAGGACCAGGGGCTAAAGCGAGGCAAAAAGCGCTGCTCGTACCAGCGCTGACCCTTAAGCCTCAGACCAATGCGGCGTATAAGATAACCAGCCACCAGGGGGATTCCCAGAAAAATAAAGACCGCTATAGCTATCTCAGCCGTGGAGAATGTCACATCTTGACTTGGCAAACCCAGCCATTCTGGTAGAATCTTGAGATATAGGCTGGCGAGCAGTGCATAGCCAAATATCTGCAAGATCGCATTAATCGCCACCAGTACGGCTGCGGCCTCCCGGTCTCCCTCGGCTAGATCTATCCAGATCAGCACCATGGCAATACAGGGGGCAATCCCGATCAGTACAACCCCCGTGCGCAGGGCGGGCTGATCGGCTAAAAAAAGCCAGGCCAGGCAAAACATCAGCAGCGGACCCAAGCCCCACACCAGCAACAGGCAGAGGGGCAGCAGGCGGCGTTGGCGCAGGGCCTGGCCCAAATCCTCGTAGCGCACCTTCGCCAATACCGGCACCATCATCATCAACAGGCCCAGGGCTATGGGCAGGGAGGTTTGGCCCAGCCTCACCGCATCGAGGGCTCCTTGGATCCAGGGAAAGCTACGGCCCAGCAGCAGCCCCGTAGCCATCGCCGCCAGGATCCACAGCGGCAGAAAACGGTCCAGCAGCGATAGTTTTTCAATAACGCTGCCTTCTCCAGCTAATGAAGCCGGAGCCAGTGGGCGAATTTGAGGTTTTTGGGGCATGGCGATCAGCAGCAGGGGGTAGCTGGTATTTGGCAGTTGGCGCTTAGCTCTGCCAGCCAGGCCTGCAGGGCCGCAAGCGCTTCGCTGCGCAGGCGGTAGTAGATCCAACGGCCCTCCTCCCGGGCATGGAGCAGCCCGGCCTGCTTCATCACCTTGAGGTGAAAAGAGAGCTTTGACTGGGCCAGCCCCAATTCAGCTGTCAGCTCGCAGACACAGCGCTCGCCGCCCCCCAGAGACTCGATCACCCGCAGCCGCACCGGATCGGCCAGGGCTTTGAGCAGGGCACGGGCCTCGAGCATCGATAGGGGGGCATCCGGGCTCGACAGGGAAACCTCCAGAACGGCCATCCAGCAACCTCGGTTGATTGATCAAGTCTATTTGATCTATGGTTCTGGTCCGGTTGCGGCAGACCTGCCCATTTGCGGATGAAAATTGGCATCAATGGCTTTGGCCGCATCGGCCGTCTGGTGTTTCGTGCCCTCTGGGGCCGGCCGGGCATCGAGCTGGTTCATGTAAACGACAGCGGCGGCGATGCCGCCACGGCCGCGCACCTGCTCAGTTTTGATTCGGTGCATGGGCGCTGGCCACAGCCGGTGCAGGGCCAAGGCAACAGCTTGATGGTGGTCGACAAGAGGCTCGGCTACAGCCAGGAGAAGAACCCCAGCGCCGTGCCCTGGCAGCAGGCAGGGGTGGAAATGGTTTTGGAGTGCAGCGGCAAGCTGAAAACCCCAGAAACCCTGCAGCCCTACTTCGATATCCCAGGTCTTAGGCGGGTGATCGTGGCCTGCCCGGTGAAGGGTGAAATCGCCGGTGAGCAGGCGCTGAATATTGTTTATGGTATCAACCACCAGCTATATGAGCCCGAGCGGCATCGGTTGATTACCGCAGCTTCCTGCACCACCAACTGCCTGGCGCCGGTGGTGAAGGTGGTGCATGAACAGTTCGGCATCCGCCACGGCTCGATCACCACCCTGCACGACATCACCAACACCCAGGTGGTTGTGGATGGCTTCAAAACAGACCTCAGGCGTGCCCGCTCCTGCATCCAGAGCCTGATCCCCACCACCACCGGATCGGCCAAGGCGATAGGCCTGATCTTTCCGGAGCTGCAGGGCAAGCTCAACGGCCATGCCGTGCGCGTGCCATTACTAAATGCTTCGCTCACCGATGCGGTGTTTGAACTGGAGCGCGGCGTCACCAGGGAGGAGGTCAATGGGGCCTTTGAGGCGGCCGCCAACGGCCCCCTAAGTGGAATCCTGGGCTATGAAACGCGGCCGCTGGTTTCCGTTGACTACGTCAATGATTCCCGCAGTGCGGTGATAGACGGCCCCTCCACCATGGTGGTCAACGATACCCAGTTGAAGGTTTACGCCTGGTACGATAACGAGTGGGGTTATAGCTCAAGGATGGCAGATCTGGCCTGCCATGTGGCCAGCTTGGATCAACTTTGAAAGCAGATCATGACAATACTTCCCGACAAGAGTGGCCCATCAGCTCTTAAACAATACACAGTGGTTACGGGAGCCTACTGGGCCTTCACCCTCACAGACGGGGCCCTGCGCATGCTGGTGGTCTTTCATTTTCACCAGCTCGGCTACTCCACTCTTGAGATCTCGCTGCTATTTCTTTTCTATGAGTTCTTTGGCATAATCACAAACTTGTATGGTGGCTGGCTGGGGGCCAGATTCGGGCTGAGGCTCACTCTGTGGTCAGGCATGGTGCTGCAAATCCTAGCTTTGCTGATGCTGATTCCCGTATCGGCCAGCTGGCCAAAACTTATATCAGTGATTTATGTAATGGCCGCCCAAGCCATCAGCGGCATTGCCAAGGATCTCAATAAGATGAGTGCCAAGAGTGCCATCAAAACCGTGGTACTTGACACCCCTGATGATGGTGATAAGGGGGAGCGGCAACTATTCAAGTGGGTGGCGATCCTCACCGGCTCCAAAAATGCCCTCAAAGGGGTGGGGTTCTTTATGGGAGGGATATTGCTAACTACTCTAGGTTTTGCTGGTTCGGTAGCGGCGATGGCGGCGGGTTTATTTGTCGCTTTGCTGGCTACCCTAGAGCTGCCGGGAGAAATCGGCAAAATGAAGCAAAAACCGGCCTTCTCGGCATTATTTTCCAAGAGTAAAGGGATAAATATTCTCTCTTTGGCACGCTTTTTCCTGTTCGGTGCACGCGATGTCTGGTTCGTGGTGGCCCTGCCCGTATTTCTAGAGGCTGTACTAAACTGGAAATTCTGGGAGGTGGGCGGTTTTCTTGGGCTGTGGGTGATTGGCTACGGAATTGTCCAGGCTGCGGCCCCATCGCTGCGGCGCAGTTGGGGCAGCGATAAACCTCCTGGGCCGCCGGCAGTGCAGTTTTGGAGTGCGGTACTAACCGCCATTCCAGCCCTAATTGCCATTGCCCTGGCGCGGGAAGTGAACCATCCAGGGATTGCCATCGTGCTGGGGCTGGCCGGATTTGGCTTCGTTTTCGCCATGAACTCATCAATACACAGCTACATGATTCTCACCTATACAGACCGGGAAACGGTTAGCCTAGGCGTAGGCTTCTATTATATGGCCAATGCCGCTGGCAGGCTGCTGGGCACATTATTATCGGGTTGGCTGTATCTGCAGGGGGGCCTACCAGCCTGCCTCTGGATCTCAACGCTGTTGCTGGGGCTTTCATTCCTGAGCAGCCTGCAATTGCCGCCGCCACCCCGATATCCCCTGGCAACCACCCCGGCATCAAGCGGCAGCCAATGAGTAGCTCCGCCAGTCAGCGCTTAAGTTAAGAATATAAGCATGGCAACTGCCACAGCGAGGCCCCCGGTGCTTTTCTCTCCAGCCTGTGAGCGCAACAAGCAGCCGATATGTGAGCTGTTGCGCCAGTGGTTGCCCCAGGGGGGCCGCGTATTGGAGATAGGTTCCGGCAGTGGCCAGCATGCAGAGTTCTTCTGCCAGCAGCTCAGTGGCCTGGACTGGCAACCCAGCGAGCTGGGCGATACTCTGGCCGATCTCAGCCAGCGCATTAATGCCGCTAAGGCCAGTGGTGAGCTAGCCAGTGTTCTGGAGGAGCCGTTGGAAATAGATGTGGATAAACCGGAACAATGGCCCAGCCAGCCCTACGACGCCGTGTTTTCCGCCAACACCACCCACATCATGGCCGCCACTTCTGTGCCCCACTTGTTGGCCGGCGCCGCCCGGGTGCTGAAGCCTGGTGGCCTGCTGCTGCTCTATGGACCCTTTCTTGATGGTTGCCTACCCAGCTCCGTCAGCAATCGCGACTTCGATGCCTGCCTGCGCCAGCGAAATCCGGCCATGGGACTGCGCGATGCTCGCCAGATTGAGCGGCAAGCCGCCAGCGTCGGCTTGAGACCGCTAGCTGATCTAGCCATGCCGGCCCATAACCGCACCCTGATTTTGGGCCGAGATCCGGCCCATGGGCAATGCCCTCCCGGCCTTGCTCTTCCAATATCGTTACCATGTTTATGATCTAGCCCAGGAATACTTCTGCTGAGGCGGATTGAACACCTTTGTACAGAAGCCTTCGCTGCGTTGCGCCATGACGATCAAATCACGGAGAAGCTGGGCCCAGCAGAATTGGCTTTGATCTAGCGGCATAGAGTTATTTACCCATAGATCACAGATCAAGATGCCGAGAAAATAGGCGCCTATCACCTTCTGGGCCGCCGCCTTGGATAAACTCCACTCCAAGGCGGCGGCGGGTTTAAGCGGCGCTTTCGGGAATCGTGATCGGCGAAGCTTGCTACGGCCACAATTCCAGTAGAAACTTGATCTGGATGTGGCCGAAAGAGATTAAATACGCTTAGCAATCAGTGATACTTGAATCGGTATTATCGGCAATTCGTAGGCCGCTTTGATACCAGCAAAGCGGTCGCCTGAGATTTCTATATGAGGTTAGCTAACCGTAGTCTCAGTGGGCGGTTCGAGATCATGAAAAAGGATTCTCGAACCGTTCACACTGCGCTATCTCATAAAATTTAGGTATTTAGTCATCCTATTGCCGCTCTTTTTGCGGCAAAACAGCTAATTTAAAATGAGGCTAGTTACCACAGTTTGAAAACTAAAAGCAGAATGGCAAAAATTGCGTGCGGCAGGCGGCGTAACCGTCCACCAAGGCGCCGAGGCCAATCTGATGAACAATGCCGGCACCGGTGATCGCTTCGGTGAGTATGCCGATGACAATACCGAGCATAGCTGCACGGCCATTGAATAGTTCAGCTGCCTTGAACTGATCGAGATGGATCTGCTGCTGGGCGCGGTTTTGGAACCACTGATCGTTGGCGGAAGATTTGGTCATTGCTTAGCTGGGTGAGGGGAGTAGATAAAGACGTGATGCGGCGAGATCGAGTCTCAGCACTACCTAGGTGTTAGGTCAGTGGGACGACTAAGTACGTACACAACCATGCCGCCGAGTACAAAAACCAGACCAATAACAGCTGTTATGGCTGTAGTGTAGTTGGATTCCATGGTGATCAACCCAGACCGATTTGGGAGAGGATGCCTTGGCCGGTGAGTAGCTCGGTTGCGAGACCGATCACAAAGCCGAGCATGGCCAGGCGGCCATTCCAGGTTTCAGCAAAGCCGACGAAACCGAAGCGAGGAGCGGGAGCCATGGATCTTGCGAGAACTTTTACAAACTGTAACAGTTTGTGGCTGGGGCTGTCAAGGGCACGATCTGCCGGCCCGGTGGAGTTGGCGCCGGTGGGCTGGCGCGGGCAAAAGTGCCGGTTGACCAGACCTGTTCATCAGATATGTGCGGATGGATCGTCCCTGGGTGGACAACTTTTTTGACCCAGGGGCCTGTTAGCTGGATAGGATTCCGAACTGCTCGGTATCAACTGTCACAAACGGTTAAATCCCAAGGCTTAAACCTAAGCAAATAATAGCTTCCTGATTGGTTTACCTATCTTTGCATGGCCAACCTTGAACACGTGCCAGGCTCAGACAACACAATTGCTTTTGGGCTCAAATACAAAATCAAGAGCGTTGGCCATGGAACAGTTCTCGACGATTGGGGCGGCAAGGTAGGCGAAGACTCAGCGGCTTTCCAGCCCGATGACACTCCTACCAGCTTGCACTGCACCTGGACTCTGATCAAAACAGAGCGTGGTTTCAGGATCAAGAGCGTCGGCCATGGAACAGTCCTCGACGATTGGGGCGGCTAGGTAGGCGAGAACTCAGCAGCTATGCCGCCGGATGATGCGCCGACTAACTCGCATCGCACCTGGTATTTTGTGCTTCAACCCCAGCAAGTGCCCAGCACTGAATTAAAAGCTCCGGCTGAGATTAAGGACGTAGTAAAACCTGAAGTTAAGCCAGAGATTAAACCTGAGGTTTAGCCAGCTTTACTAAAGGCTTCGTTGATTTCTGGTAACTTCCAGAACGTATCGTGGACTGTCAGTGACGTGCAAGGTGGAAAGGTCAACTTTGCCCCTATTAAGGTGAAGGTAGTCACTGCCAGCGGCCAACCCGTTCCTGGCATCAAGGTAACTTTCTCGGTGGCTTCAAAACCCGGTGACATTGTTGGTTCAGCTGGCCCCCTCCGGCGCCTCTTCCGCTGTGGTTACTCTGACTGCCCGACACATCTAATCTTAGACGGTCATACGACAGCCATTAGCTCGGCCTGGCTTGGCCGTGGCGGTAGCTCAATTCGCATAAACTAGGGCTGTTTCTGCCGTCGCTGCACGCCGCGACTAGGGATGCAGGGCTCCAGGTCTCGCAGCGGGATCGGTATCCAGGCCAGCAGAGTTCTACCGACGTGGACCAAAGCCTGTTGCGGCCACTGCAAGCCGATCCGCACAAAGTTAAGGCCCCGCTGCCAGTGAGGATCCACCTGAAGGCGCAGGCCGCCCAAGCTCACGGCGAAACCCTGAAGGCTGCTCGCTAGCACGGCGATCGCCACCAACAGCAGCAGGCGATCGATGCGTGTCAGGCGACAGGGAAAACTGG
>DGYA01000073.1:0-7766 GCA_002396505.1 Cyanobacteria bacterium UBA5018
GTCCCGCCCTCTGAATGGTTACAAAATCTGAACAAGCCGGCCCACAAAAAGTGCCGGGCTGAGGTGGATGGCGTGAGCACAGGCATTATGCGCAACAGGCTCCTAGCAGCAGAATTCCGCGCAGCGGTAGGGAAAGTCACAAGTGGCCACAACCACGAGGGCGAATACCAATACCCACGGCAGGGGCGGAGCAACCCGTAGTAGTGATGAAGTGGCTGTAATGGCTCTGGAGCGAAGGGGCTGCGTTATCCATCCGAGTCAAAGCGTCAACCAGTTCGCTGGGAGGAATGCGATTGATTCTGAGAACAACGCGCTGCTATCAAAACGTAGAGCCATTGGCATCACTTGTGGCGGTAATTTTGGGATAACAGGAGCCGTATGACGCGAGAGTGTCACGTACGGATCTGTGGGAGCCTCGGGGGGAAGTTTCCCAGGGCCACCCGGCGGAGGTCTTGGCTTGTCCGTTGGCTGATCTCAGCCCGCAGCTCGGGATTGTTAAGCGATTGCATCAGTCATGGCTGAGCCCCCTGGTGGATCGGTTGGACAGGAAGGACAACTTCGCTGACGCAGAGAGGCCTGGGAAACCGTTGAGACTCATTCTGTCGCAACGCTCTCGGACTTGTGTACATCAGCCAGGTCAGAGGGACGCATCAGAGGCCAACGATTGGAGCGGCTCATAAAATCAGGTCACCCATCAGGGTAAGTCCAGCTTGACATCACTGGTTGCTTCAGCTAGAAATGAGCCATAAATATCCGATCGACCCCTGGGATGACCCAGCAACTCCAGGCCGCAGTAGAGGGGCAGGTACTTAGCTCTGAATTCCATGCCGCCAGCACCAGCAGTACAAAAGGGGCCGTGGTGATTGCCTACGGCAGTGATGGCCTCACCGATCACCTCAACGGACCCTGGGCAACCATGATCCGCGAATACGCCCAGGGACTTGCCCCCCTCGGATTCCATACGCTCATCCCCGATTACCTGGGCTTCACCAACACCGCACCAGGCATGGCAGCCCTTGAGCTGATCCCCTATCGCCGCTCCCAATGGGAACAGGCCCTCGAGGCTGCAATCTCATTGGCCGGCAATCAAGCCGGTGTCCACCCCAGCCATGTGGGCCTGATTGGCTTCTCCTTGGGGGGCCACCTCTGCCTGCGTCTGCGCCATCAGGTGCAAGTGCTGGTGTCGTTCTTCGCACCGGTCCTTGATGGCCTCGGCCCAAGCGGCAGCCTTCGCAGCGCCCAGATTCACCACGGCACCGCCGACAAAACCCCCGGCACCGGCTTCGAGAATGCTGCTGCGATCGAACAGCTGCTCAAAGTAGAAGGCACCACGGTGGAGATGCACGCCTATCCAGGTGCCGGCCATGGCTTCAAAGGATCTGATCTCGCCAACCAGCAGGCACGCCAGCTCTCCATGAGCCGCACGCTGACGTTTCTGACACAACAGCCGTGATCGCTAGGGCTGCTCCGATGGCGACCCCGTCAGAAACTAACCGGACTAACGGAAACCATCCCAACAGCCGACACAAGCCCCACCACTCATCTAATTACTAAATTATTATTGCCTATGATTGGCACAACGCTTGAATACATCAGAAAGCACCTCGACGGCAGTCTGCGCATCTTACTCGGTGGCAGCATCGATGATGGCTCGGCGGACAAGTTGGTGTTTCCTAGCGGTAATCAAGCAGCCACTGACTCGCTTCAGTTAGCATCTGGAGCTGTCACCATGGTTCTTGTCAATCTAGAGGAGGAAAGGATTCTTCGGGATGCAGATCCAACCCGCAGGATTAACGGTAGTGGCAGAATCGATACAGTACATCCAGATATTCGTTTGGTTCTATATCTCCTTTTTGTGGCCCGTTTTAACGATTACACAGATAGCTGGAACAATCTTGCGGCTCTGCTCAGTCAACTCCAGGCCGTACCCGTGCTCGACAGGGAGACGGCCCCAACCCTGCCCGAAGGAGTGGAGCGCCTGGCCTTCGAATTGGTGAGCCAGTCGTTCACTGAGCTCAACGACGTCTGGAATGCGCTGCGCACCACTCACCATCCCTCCCTTCTCTACCGGGTGCGGCTGCTGAACATTCGGGATACAAACACTCGCCCCTCAATTCCCATTAGCGAAGTAAGCCCCGCTGTCCACACGGGGAGTAGGCCGTGAAGTTCACCCCTCTGTTCCAGATCGGTTTGCGCAGGGGGAGAATCACGCCCACCCTGATCAGCGACAAAACGCTCTTTCTGCAGCCCACCGCCGGCGATGCCTCCGGAGTGAGGGCGTTGCAGCGGCATCGCCTTCTGGTGCGGACGCAGCTGGATGGCCTTGTGATTCTCACGGGTTTGGCGGAGGACGGCACGCCGTTTCTGCCGCTGGCCGACCTCAGCCTGCGCTTCGACCTGTGCCGAAGCGATCCGATGGTGGGCTATGTCCTGGATCTGTCTCCTCTGCTCTCCCTGAGCCATCCCAGCTTTCGGAATGTTCCTTCCGCTCTGGAACTGCAGCTGGCGGAGCGCGCTGGCATCCCAACAGTCCCATCCCTGCCCAGCGACCTGATCAGTCCGCAGCCACCTTCCCCGGCAAATCGATTGGCATGGGTGGAGATCGGCTCGATCAACTCCGCCTGGATTCAGGCCCCGCCCAGCTTTTTTCTGACCCTTCAACCTCGTCAGGTTCGCTGGGTTTACTACGTCGTCACCAAGCGCACTGACAAGATCCCCAGCATCTCGGACTCCGTGCCTGCAAGAGCTTTTGACTTCGATGTCACCCCCCTTGCCGCCGCCTCCAGCGAACTGGCCCAGGATCGGGTGGCCCAGGCTTTGGTGGCGGGCAATCCGGAGTCCAAGGTATACCGCCTCTGCTCCAAGCGATCTCCCCCTTCGGATGGCAACAACCTGGTGGGGCTAAGGCTTCTGCTAGATGGTCAGCGCTACATCTCCGATCTGCCACCGCCACCCTCCCATCAATTGATGAGTCTGCCTGTCATAGACAGTCAGCCCCAAGACGCCATTTACCGCGTCATCCGCCTCTAAATCTCCGATCCCCCCTTCCGCTCCATGGCCCCTACCTACCCAGGTGTTTATGTTAAGGAGGAGGCACTGCTGCCACCTTCTGTTGCCGAGGTGGCCACCGCCATCCCCGCCTTTATCGGTTACACAGCAATCTTTGAAGGAAGTGTTCCCATCGTCGCCGAGATCGGTTCTCTTCTTGATTTTGAGAAACAGTTCGGCAAGGCACCCGCGATCGCCTACAGGGTCAAACCGGATGCAAACCAACTGCCGCAGCTTTTTCTTCCTTCCTCGGCAACCGCCCCACCGGCAGGCGGCGGGGGTGCTGCAGGAGGTGGGACGCCAGCCGCAGCATCAGATGTGTTGGCACCCCTCAGCATCCGTCCAAACTGGCAGCTGTGGTACAGCATCGATTTTTATTTCCGCAATGGTGGGGGACGTTGCTATGTGGTGGCCGTAGGCAAGGCAACCATTGACGGCACGATCTACATGAAAGACCTGAAAGATGGGCTTACCGCTCTGGAGAAGCAGGATGAACCCACTCTGGTCGTCATCCCCGAGGCCACGAGGCTGGAGAATGATGAATTCGACGATGTTGCCAAGGAGGCACTGAATCATTGCGCGAAGTTGATGGATCGATTCGCCATTCTTGATGTGAAGGAACTGGCAAATGCCGCCCCACTCGTCAGCAAGGACGACCAGAATGCGGCCCGGAAGAGATATGGTGATGAGAATCTGAAATATGGAGCTGCCTATTATCCATTCCTCAACACTTCCATCCCACAGCTGATCGATCAATCTCTCGTAACTGTGGAAAAAGCCCTGTTGGTTGGCGTTGGCGCTGGCACAGATGATATGAAGCTAGATTCACTCAAAAATGATGCCAATCAAACGGGTCTCTACAACCAGATCATCAGGCTTCTCAACGCTCAGCGTGTAACTCTACCGCCCAGCCCTGCCATCGCTGGAAGTTACGTGAGCGTGGATCGTACTCGCGGCGTCTGGAAGGCGCCGGCGAATATCGGATTGCAGGCTGTGATAAGCCCTGTCGACTTGATGACGGATGAACGGCAGGGCATGTTTAATATCGATGCCACAACAGGAAAGTCCATCAATGCGATCCGCTCTTTCACAGGGAGGGGAACAGTTGCATGGGGAGCACGCACCCTGGCCGGAAACGATAATGAATGGCGATACATCCCCGTCAGGCGCCTGTTCATCACGATTGAAGAATCGGTGAAGAAGGCCACCAACTTCGCTGTGTTCGAGCCGAATGATGCCTCCACCTGGCTCAAGATGAAAGGAATGATTGAGAGTTATCTCTACAGCCTCTGGGAGCAGGGGGCCCTGCAGGGAAGTAAATCCGAAAATGCTTACTTCGTGAATGTTGGCCTAGGTAAAACGATGACAGCTCAAGACATTCTTAATGGTTTGATGAATGTTGAAATTGGCATCGCTGCCGTTCGGCCTGCTGAATTCATCATTCTCAAATTCTCCCATCGCCTGGCCCAGGCATGATCCTGGCGACCACTTTCATTTCCGCACCCTTGCTCATCTAAAAAATGGCTATCTCACCAGAGGCAATTCGCACTGACTACCCACTTCCAGTATATAATTATCGTGTTGAGATTGAGTCTGAAACTATTGCTTTCTCGGAGGTTTCAGGTCTCAGCATCAGCTACGAAGTCACCACCTACAAGGAAAGTCCTGTCGCTGCCGTAGTGGGACCTCGCACCATGCACATGCCTTCACAAATTACTGCTCCCACCATCACCATGAAAAAGGGGTTGGTGCGGGCAAAGAGCCTGAAGTCCTTGTATGGCTGGATCCAGACCGTGGCGATTAACCAGATCGAGAAGCGCAACGTCTTCATACGCTTGTGCGACGAAAAAGGTGCACCCGTGATCTCCTGGAAAATTGTGAATGCCTTCCCCACCAAGCTAACTGCGCCCACCTTTGATGCCAAGTCCAACGACGTTGCCATTGAAACCCTGGAACTCAAGGCGGACTTCATCACCATGGAAGAGGCTTGAACAATGGTGATCAGCGTTGAGCAGCAGGCCACGAGCTATCCGTTACCCGCCTACAACTTCCGAGTCAGCAGGGCTGGCCAGACCATGCGTTTCGCCAAGGTTTCCGGGCTGCAACGTGAGCATAAGGTGCTCACCTATCGGGACGGGCTTTCTTTCCTCGATGGAGAACTGATCGCCCGCTATCACTTAGATCAGTATGTATCTGTCACCTTGGAACAGGGTGTGGTTCAGGGTGACAGTAGTCTGCACGTCTGGTTGGATGATTCAGAAACACGGCCGATGGAAGTGCAGTTGTGCAATTCCAAGGGGGTTCCCGTGCTGGCCTGGCGGATGGCCCGCACCATTCCGATCAAGATCACGGCCCCCAGTTTCGACGCCAAGTCGAATGAGGTGGCCATTGATGTGATGGAGATCAAGGCGGCAGGCATTTCAATCGTATCTCTCACCTGAGCAGCATGGCCTTCCCCATCCCCAACCTTTCTCTGAATTCGCTGCTAGGGATGCCTCTCTCGCATCGCTTCGGCGTGTTCTTCTTTATCGCGGGGGTGATCCCAAATCCGCTGGACATTCGCTTCCAGCGAGTTTCAGGGCTGTCCACAAGGGTGGAGACTGATCCCATGAATAATGGAGGCAAGAATATAATTACGAAACGCTTGCCCAAGCGACTCACTTATGACAATCTGGTTCTAGAGCGTGGCTTTGTCGTGGGATCGCCACTGAATCTTCAGTTAAACGACATAATGAACGAATTCAAGTTTTTTCGCTCTGACGTGATTGTTACCTTGTTCAATGAAGATGCAGTTCCAATCTCTGCCTGGATGTTCAAGGAGGCCTTCCCGGTTCGATGGGCCACGGCCGATCTCAATGCCCAGGAGGACAGGATCCTGATCGATACGCTTGAGCTCTCCTTCACTCGCATGCTTACGGTGAGACTCTGATGACGATCGAAATCCGCCAACTCGTGATTCGAGCGGTGGTCCACCCTGCCCCCGATGTCTCCGGCAGCCTCTCAGGTGCGGGAATCACAGCTTCTTCCCTTCAAGCGGAACCCGCTGATCTCTCGGGCGGCCATGACGCCCGCCTGGACAACCTGGTGTCCACCTGTGTGAAAACCGTGCTGCGCCGCCTGGAGCGCAGCCATGATCGCTAGCGCGGAGACAGAACCATGGGACTGCTCGACTTCATCGGAAAACCATCCGATTTGACGATCAGCGCTTTCCTGGACGCGGACCGCAAGCGGCCCTTAGAAGACCCCAGCAGGCTCGAGGTTCAGTTCAACCCCGAGACAATCCAGGTGCGTTTTGAAAATGCATTTCAGACCTCCCAGGCGAGCCCAAGCAGTTCCGCCCAGGCGCGTTTCTCCCAGGGAAGATCCCGGGTTTTAAACATCAAATTGGTGTTTGATGGCATCGATCTCGGCGCCTATGGACTGACGCAACTGTTGGCGGCAAAGAAACTCACCGTTACCAGGAGTGTCGATCTGTTCCGAAGACTCTGCCAACAGGTCAACAGTGAATCCCATGAACCTTCCTATCTAAGACTTATCTGGCACAAGGGTGTATTTGGTCCAAACTTTGATTGCAGGTTGAAGTCAGTCGACATCAACTACACCACCTTCGACGCCAATGGCTCCCCCCTGCATGCCGAACTAGCTGTTCAATTCCTTGAGGATCTGGCGCCCAAGAAGAAATCTGCCCTTGATAATCTTCGTTCCCCTGACCTGACCCATCGGCGACTGGTGAAAGCCGGAGACACCCTGCCCATGCTTTGCCGGGACATTTACGGAACATCTGAGCACTACCTGCGCGTGGCCGAGGCCAATGGTATTGATGATTTCAGGTTCCTGACCCCTGGGCAGGAGATCTTGTTCCCGCCCTACGCGAAACCGGGAGGCTGAATGGCATGGGTGTTCCAGTAGCCACGATCAGCAGTGATGGCAGAACGCTTGATTCCAGCATCGAACTGCTTTCCCTTGAGATTCATCGTGAACTGAATCGCATCCCAGAAGCAACCCTGATTCTGCTTGATGGCAGCCTGGCTGAGCGGCGTTTCAGAGTTAGCGACCTGGCCTTCTTCTTGGCAGGTGCTCCGATCACCATCGCCCTGCGCTACGAGGAGGATCCCAGGGACATAACCGTGTTCGAGGGTCTGGTGGTGCGTCACGCGGTGGAGCGTAGTGGGGATCATTCCAACCTCCGAATTGAACTCAAGGATCAAGCTTTCGTGCTGACACGCGGGCGCCACAGCGCTGTGTTTCGTGACACCACAGACACCGATGTGTTCACATCAATGATCAGGAACGCCGGTCTGAATACCGGCTCGATCGAACCAACCACGACCAAGCAGCTCGAACTGGTTCAGTACAACGCCACCGACTGGGATTTCCTGGTTTCAAGGGCGGAGGTGCTCGGGCTGGGGGTCACAGTCCACCGTGGCGAGGTCAGTGTCCGTCGCCTCAGCCTCGGCAGCCCGCGGCGCCGGCTCGATCACGGGATCGATGACGTTTCGGAGATCTCCCTGGAAATCGATGGCAGCCATCAATGGGCCGCGATCAGTGGCATCGGCTGGGATCTCACCAACGGCAAGGCCACAGCACCGGAGGCGGCCAAGCAACCGGAGGTCCAGGTGGGCAACCTCAACGCCCCGACATTGGCCACGGCCCTAGGCGGCGAGCAGGAGATCCTCCTGCATCCAGCTGTGTTTCGGTGCCTATCAGCGTTGTTGTCC
>DGYA01000073.1:8165-26186 GCA_002396505.1 Cyanobacteria bacterium UBA5018
GGCCGGGGATGGTTAATCTTGACGAATTAGGCCGTAGGTGGCCACCATGGCGAACACCCAGCCCCACAGCGGGTCCTCCTCAATCAGCCGATCCAGCCACTCCTGAATCGCCGTGGTGCTCGGGATGCGGCGGCGCGATTGACCTGCTGCCACCAGCGCCAGCTTCTTGCGGTTCACCATCCCCTTGAGCTCCTCGCTCAGCTCCTGCGGCGCAATTGCTGCAAAACCCGCCCGGCGCAGCAGCGAAACCACCTCCCGTTTCTGGCGGAAACCCTGCCGGTGCATCGCCATCGGCAGGAGCACCGCACTGGGGTCCTCCAGCTGCGCCTTGAGGCTCTCGCTGGTGTGTAGCGCAAAGCGGCGCACATCCTCAAGGCTCGCCGGCCGGTTCTGGGGTAACAGGCGGAAGTAGCCCTGGCCCTTGAACGGCCCCACCAGATTCATGTTCACCCCCTGGCCCCGCTGGAAGGCCACCACCGCCTGGCAGATCTCGGGCCAGCAGGGTGAGCCGCTGCAGGGGCGGTTGCCGCTGGGCGCTGGTTCAACCACCGCTTCCAGGGAGAGACCTTGCTTGGAGGCGGAGAGCAGGAGATCGCAGAGTCGCTCCAGAGCCGCGGTGTCAGCGGCTGGGTAGCCCCGCAGCGAGCGCTCCCCGGTGCAGCGCCCAGGCAGGATCTCGTAGACGCTGGCCCACTGGCTGCGGCGATGCTGCCGGAGCCTGAATCGGGCTTCGAAAGCCCGCAGCACAGCGTTGCAACGCTCCAGGGGACTGGAAGGTTTCGGCATTGTCAGGGATCCGCTGTTAGAGGGTTCCCAAGCCACCTGCTGGATTTGTTCTAACTCTCACCTAGGAATTTGTTGTTTGGGACTACGTCCCAAACAAATGAGCCAACTGGGGTTTTCAGCGGCGTTGCGCGGTCTCACTCCAGAGGGGAGCGGAGCCAGGTGGATCGCTGAAAACGCTTGCGAAACAGCTGGTCTGCCAGTCGTCGCAAGCTGAGAAGTGCAATGGGTCGCCTGAGATTCGAACTCAGGACCAATCGGTTAAAAGCCGAGTGCTCTACCGCTGAGCTAGCGACCCGCACCCATTGCCGGGCACCGAAGGACCGTATCACCCGAAGGGGTCCGGTTCCAAGTGCCCTGGGCGATCGGCCGCCGCCAGCGGGGCAGAAAGCTGTGATGGCAAAGCTTTTGCCAATTCTGGCCCCTAGGCGTGGCCCAAGGGCCTGTGGCGCAGGGAGCTGTGGCCCAGCCACCATTTGCGCAGGTCGTCGGCCAGCATGATCAGCAGCGGTGCCAGGGCCATCCAGGGCAGGTAGGCCAGGGGGAAGGGCGCCATGTTGAAGCTCTGCCCGAGGCCGGGCAGCAGCAGCAGCGCTGAGAGCAGGGTCAGTTCGCTGAGGATCCCGAGCCAGAGCAGGGGGTTGGGTTCGCCGATCATTCGCCACACGGAGCGGCGCTCGCTGCGGCAGGCCAGCAGCACCCCCACCTGGGAGAAGACGATCGTGGCGAAGGCGGCGCTGGAGGCCTGCACCTGCAGGGCCTGGATGGCGGCCGGGGCGGTGTGGGCCATGATCTGGGGAGCTAATTGCTGCAGCTGCGCCAGACCCACCCCGGCGTGGCGCCACACCAGCCCATAGGTGAGCATGGCCAGAGTGGCCTCAATCAGCCCGAGAAAGAGATAGGAGCGGCGCATCACCGCCCGATCCATCAAGGGGGCTTGCCGGGGCCGCGGTGGCTGGGCCATCAGGCCCGCCTCTGGCAGTTCAGCCCCCAGACCCAGGGCGGGCAGCAAGTCGGTGCCTAGATCCACCGCCAAAATTTGCATTACGGTGAGGGCCGCCGGAATTCGCAGGGCCAACATGGCCAAAAAGGGTACGGCCTCCGCCAAATTCGCCACCAGGATGTAGGTGATGAATTTGCGGATATTGCTCACCACACCCCGTCCATAACGCACGGCGGCCACGATAGTGGCGAAGTTGTCATCCAACAGAACTATATCAGCGGCTTCTCGGGCCACATCGGTGCCATTGCGCCCCATCGCGAAGCCCACATCGGCGGCCCTGAGGGCCGGGGCATCGTTGACGCCATCGCCGGTGACGGCCACCACTTCGCCCAGATCGCGATAGGCCTGCACCAGGCGCAACTTCTGCTCCGGGGTCATGCGGGCAAATACCAAACGAGTGCGGTATTTGATCAGGCGACGCAGGTGCACATCGCTGATCAAGCTGAGATCTGAACCCTCGATCACCCGCACCGGATCGGCCCCCACACGGTTGCCCTGCTGCTCACCTGGAGCACTTGCCTGGGGATCCAGCAGCCCAATTTGACGGGCGATCGCCTCGGCGGTGAGGCCGTAATCGCCGGTGACCATCGTCACCTTGATGCCGGCTTGGCGGCAGAGCCTGATCGCCTCCGGCACCTCTGGTCGCGGCGGATCGTATAGGGCCACCAGGCCAAGCAACACCAGCTCCGCCTCCAGCGATTCGGCCCCCAGGCTGAGCAGAGTGGCGTCACCAGAGCGCACAGCCACCGCCAGCACGCGGAAACCAGCTGCGGCCAGGCCATCGTTGGCGGCCACCACCCGCCGCCGAGCCGCTGCATCTAGGGGCACCGGACCGGTGGCGGTTTGCCAGGCCAAGCAGAGCTCCAGCAGCTGCAGCGGCGCCCCCTTGGTGATCGCCAGGTGGGTGCAGGCGGCGAGGGGCAGGGGCTCCAAGGGCTTGTCCAGTTGGAGCACCACGGTCATGCGTCGACGGATGGAGTCGAAGGGGAGCTCCCGGCAGCGGGGAAAGCAACGCTGTTCCTCGCCATGGATCAGGCCCTCGGCCGCTGCGGCTAGCAGCAGGGCGGTTTCAGTGGGGTCGCCGCTGGCCCGCCATGGTTCCGGGCCGAGGCTGTCCTGCTCCAGCCGGGCATTGGAGCAGAGGCTGGCAGCCCGCAACACCAGGCGCCGCAAACTATCGCCGGGCTCCGGTAGCCAGATCTCTTCTACGGTCATGCGATTGCAGGTGATCGTGCCGGTTTTATCGGTGCAAATCACACTCACCGAACCGAGCGTTTCCACAGCCGATAGACGGCGCACCAGGGCCTGGCGACGGGCCATACGTTGCACATTTAAAGCTAGCGTGAGAGAGATTTGAGGCAGCAATCCCTCTGGCACAAAGCCCACGATGATGCCTACGGCGTAAACCAAACACTCCTGGGGCGTTTTCTGCTCGATCAGCACGCCCATCACAAAAATCAACAGGCCAACGCTAAGGGCGATGATCGTAATCGTGTGGACAATGCGCTGAACCTGCACTTCCAAAGTGCTGGTATTGCGGGCGGTATTTGTAGTTAGGTGGGCGATCTGGCCAAATTCAGTCTCGGTGCCAGTGGCATATACCAATCCCTCGCCCCGGCCGGAGGCCACCGTGGAGCCAGCCAACAGTAGATTGCCGCAATCTCTATAGGAAATGGTTTGAGATGCCAGGGGCTGCGCATCCCTGAGCACCGGCAGGGATTCGCCGGTGAGCACTGAGATATCGAGATAAAGCTGGTGGGCTTCGATTACGCGGCAGTCGGCGGGCACCTGATCGCCCTCCTCCAGCACCACCCGGTCGCCGGCCACCAGCTGATCGGCGGTGATCTCCTGCAGCCGGCCATCGCGCCACACCCGGGCCTTGGGGGGCAGGTTGCCTGCCAGGGCCTGCAGCGTGCGCTCTGCCTTGTACTCCTGCCAAAAAGAAAACAGGGCATTGATCCAGATCACCGCCCAGATCGCCCAGCCCAACTGGGGGGCACGGGCGATGAAGGCCAGGCCACCGGCCACCCACAGCAGCAGGGCCATGAAGTGAAAAAGCTGGTCGGTGAAGCGCAGTAGCAGCGGCCGCCGCCGCACCGGTGGCAACTTGTTGGCCCCGTAACGCTGCAGCCGATCCAGGGCTTCCGCACTGCTCAGTCCGCTGCCATCACTGCGCAGGGCCTTGAAGGCCTCAGCTATCGGCAGCGACCAAATTGGTTGAACGGCGGTGAGCAGCACCGGCGGCCTGGGGGAGAGTGCTCCCATGCTGGGCAGATCTGAGCGATTGTCCGGCCAGCCCCACTAGCGTCGCAAAGATGAAATCATTCGGGCTGCTCCAGGTTCGCAGGCTCTAGCTGTATGGTGCTGTGAGCGATGCCAATTTCAGCTAAACATATTTTGGCTTGATGCAACAAATCCAAGTCATCAATCACTCCGATACGACGCACCACGTGGGCCGTGAGTGCATTTTGCGATGTGCTTAGGGCCCATACATGCAGATGGTGCACGTCGGCCACACCAGGAAGATTTAGCAACAGACCTTCCACTTCCGCCAGCTCAATACCCCTGGGCACAGCATCCAGGGCAATGCGCAGGGCATCTCTGAGCAGTTTCAGACCACTCCAGCCAACGGCAATACCTACGCCTATTGCAGTGATCGCATCCAACTTATCCCAGCCTGTAGCCTGCACCAATAAAGCACTTACTACTACGGCCGCCGATACAGCGGCATCAGTGAATAGGTGCAACGCCGCTGCCTGGCGGTTGAGGTCATGGCTGTGGTCTGCGTCAAACAACTTGGCGGAAAATAAATTCACGGCGATACCGATTGCGGCAGCCCAGAGCACCGGGCCGGTAACCACTTCCACCGGTCGGTAAAGGCGTTGGATCGACTCCACCACCACCACCGCCGCCGCCATCAGGATCAATATGCCGTTGGCCAGGGAAGCCAGCTGGGTACTGCGACCAAAGCCATAGGTGAAGTGGGCAGAAGGGGGGCGGCTGCTAAGCCGTTCGGCTCCCCAGCCCAGCAGTAACCCCGCCACATCGCCGAGGTTGTGCACCGCATCACCGATCAAGGCCAGCGAGCCAAAGGTGATGCCGATCACCAGCTGCAGCCCTGACAGGGCGCTGTTCAAGATCACGCTCCAGCGGAAGGCGGCCGCGGAACCGCTGCGATGGCGGTGCTGCTCAGGATGGGGCTGACGCTGGATCGCGACGGCCGGATGCTCGTGCTGGTGGGGCATGGGGATCGGCTGACCAGGTGAGCGGCACTGCCTAGGACCCTAGACAGTGCCGCTATAACCAGCAGCCACCGACAACACAGCCAGCTAGTCGGTTTTATCCAGTTGGTCGGTCACAGCCAGCAGCCAGTGACCGGACGGCCAGGAGCAAGGGGCGGATCCAACTGGCAAGGGCCAACAACCAAGCGCCAAGGGTCATGGGCCAGCACAGGCGCTCTGGCAACCGCAATCGCTGGGCCGGGCCGGGCCAGGACTCAAACTGTGGCGGCAACCAGGGGGTGGAGCATGGCTATTGCCGGCAGTTCTGACGCCCTGCTAGTGGCCGTTGGGGCGGTGCCTGGCGCTTGGCTGCGCTATTCAGCCGTAAATCACTGGGAGCCGGTGCTGCCGCGCAAGCACTGGGGCACCTTTGGGGTGAATTTGATTGCCTGCTTTGCCCTGGGGCTGATTGTGGCCCTGGAACATGGCTGCGCCGAGGCTGCCCGTAGGGCGTTGCTGTTGATTGGCACAGGATTTTTGGGTAGTTTCAGCACCTTTTCCAGCTTTATCGCCGAACTGAGAGCAGTGCTGGCTGCCCGCCATTGGCGGGAGGCGGCCCTGCTGGCTACTGGTTCGCTGGCCGGCGGCCTGCTGGCCATGGCCGCCGGCATGGCCCTGGGGAGCAAACCGTGAATTCCAAGCTGCGGCACGAACTGAAAACCCTCGGCCTGGTGGCTGCTGGCGCTATTCCCGGGGCCTTGCTGCGCTGGCAATGCGAGCGGCTTGGCTATGCCGCTATCGGCGGCCTGCGGGGGCTGGTGGCCGCGGATTTTGTGGCAAATATGCTCGGCTGCCTAGTGATTGGCCTGGTCGTAGCCCAGCCACCCAACAACACCAAGATAGCTCTATGGCTAGGAATCGGCTTCTGTGGCTCCCTCACCACTTTTTCCGCCTGGATTTTGCAATTATATTTAGCAATTCAGAGTGGCAGTGTATTTAAAGCTATGGCGGTATTAGTGGCTAGCCTGGCGGGCGGACTGGCGCTGGTTTGCTTGGGCTATGCCATGGGGCGCCTGTGGCAAGGCCGCAGGATCTGATCAAGCCAGCCCGGTAGGAATCGCTTCAACAACAGCAGCAGCCGACCCCGTCGCCGCGACAGCCACAGACATCTTTCCAGCTGCTGCACCCTGAGCAGCAGGCGGCGCTGGCGCTCCCGGCGCAAAATCAGACCGAACTCCAGCAGGCGAAAAGTGGGGGGGCCTTGGGCTGTGGTTAACGACAACTGCAGCAGATCGTCATCACTCAGTTGACGTAGCAGCTGGGCGAGATCGCGCGGCAGGATTTGGCTGAACGCCATCACAACCGAAGCGAGGGTTAAGTCCATACAATTGTGATGACGAAACAGCCCCCTAGACGCCAGTCCAGTCCTGCAGCTTAAATGCTGCATTAGCCCTCAGCAGCTAGCAAACCATGGGGCAACCCTAGCCAGGGCAGGCCATCTGGGCCACTAAACCCGGCCGACCGGCAACCTGGACAGACGAGGCTATGCGGCGAGACTGCCTGATATACAGGCCAATTGTGTATCCCCTACTACTGTCCGCCCCAGGCCAGCGGCGTACCGTTACCTGGCGGAAATGAATCCTAGGGTTCCGGTTTTTTGGTGATTGCAATCACCAATAAATGCCTGGTCCGAGAGGAAGCAGCCGGCTTTGCCGGTGACACGGAGGGATAAAAACCCGGGAGGCCGCTACAAACAACCTCCATCTCCGGCTATTTCAATGACGGTTCCAGATTCTTTTGAGCGTCAGCATCCAAGCGAAGCGATGCGGGCCATGCAAAAGGAAAGCAACCTGCCTCTCACTGGCTGGCAGCAGGAGGTGGACCAGGGAATACGCCACGGACTGGAAGCAGCCGATAGCATCGTAGACCGGCGAATTTCCACTTTCTCGCGCGGCGAACTACCCCACTATGCGGGAATAAATACATTTATGAAGGCTCCATACATAGAAGATGTTAATCGTGTCGGCGAATACGATGTTGCCATAATTGGAGTTCCCCATGATAGCGGCACCACCTACCGCCCCGGCACTCGCTTCGGGCCTCAGGGTATCCGCCGCATATCAGCACTTTATACTCCATATAACTACGAGATGGGGGTTGACTTACGCGAACAAATTAAGCTTTGTGATGTAGGCGATATTTTCACTATCCCCGCAAATAATGAGAAGAGCTTTGACCAAATCTCCAAAGGCATAGCGCATGTATTCAGCAGTGGCGCGTTTCCGATTATTTTAGGCGGCGATCACTCCATTGGATTTCCAACCGTCCGAGGCATTTGTCGACACCTCGGAGACAAAAAAGTAGGGATTATCCACTTTGATCGACATGTAGATACCCAAGAAATTGACCTTGATGAACGCATGCATACCTGTCCCTGGTTCCACGCCACAAATATGGCCAATGCCCCGGCAATCAATTTGGTGCAGTTAGGCATTGGTGGCTGGCAAGTACCGCGCGAAGGAGTGAAAGTATGTCGCGAGCGGGGCACCAATGTGCTGACAGTGACGGATATTTGCGAGATGGGGCTAGAAGCAGCCGCAAAATTCGCCATAGATCGAGCCACCGATGGAACAGATTGTGTTTACATATCATTTGATATTGACTGTATTGATGCCGGATTTGTACCAGGAACAGGCTGGCCAGAGCCGGGTGGACTAATGCCCCGTGAAGCACTAAAATTATTAGAATTGATCATCCGCAATGTGCCTGTGTGTGGACTCGAAATTGTCGAAGTATCTCCCCCCTACGACATCAGCGACATCACCTCACTAATGGCCACAAGGGTAATCTGTGACAGCATGGCCCACCTGGTATTGAGTGGTCAATTACCCCGTAAATCTCCACCAGCATGGATTAACCCTGAATGCAACATGAATGTGGACAAAGCCTGGAGATAAACCATGCACGAAATAGATATGACCAGAGCCCTAATTCTATCAATGAACGATTGGAGGCGGCGACATGAACCGGCCATTCCAGTTGTCAAAGCAGTGAGACTACAAGTGGGAGACTTCACCTGCGTTGAGCCAGATCAGCTGATAACAACCTGGAAGGCAGCCGTAAAAGACAGCTGGATGCATGGGGCTAAGCTAGCCATCGAAACAATACCCCTAATTGGACGCTGTCTGGTATGCAATAATACCTATACTCCAGAAGAGCAAATGGCCTATCGCTCTCCTTGCTGTAATCATCCAATGGAAGAAATTGTCACCGGTCGTGAGCTGAGGATATGCTCAGTAGATTATTTTCTAAGTCCCAAAGTAACCGGTCAGCCATATGACTGCTGCCCCTAGCAGAGGACACAATGACAAGCCTCCATAATCAAACACACAAGCTCATCAGCGGCAACCAACATCTTTCAGCAATACGTTCAAGGTCATCTGCCAAGTCTTTTGGGGTATTTAAGGTGTTTCCGGAGCAATGCTTCTGGAGGGCACCTCGAAAAATTCCAAATCTTACCGCTCTTATGAACCACGAAGAATTGTGGCGACTGGCCTATCTACGATTCGCAAGAGCCAAACGGGCAGTATTTCGAGGTACCCTTGATTCCAAAATTTAACAAGATAAACTATTGTACCCCAAGTATTCCCAGCCTGCGAAACCAGAAAGCCACTCTTTTTCCAGAGCTTTCCTGCTTCCAAAAGCAATCCAATCACCATTCCTTCCGCTTCTCTAACTACGCTCTAACTGCCATGCACATGCCTCTGATTGACAACATCGGCATCAATTTACTTGCTGCCAATCAGCACCAAGCAACGCATAACCTGGAGCATTTTGACGCATGGAATTTGCTATGCATTAATCTGATGAGTAGTCCTGGAGCCGGCAAGACATCGCTCTTGGAGCGCACGCTCACTGGCCTAGCACCTGAGTTTGCCATGGCCGTATTGGAGGGGGATATGACTACCCAACTAGATGCAGATCGGCTGGTTGCCCTGGGCGTGCCAGTGGTGCCGATCACCACCGGTCGCTCTTGCCACCTCGATGCCACCATGGTGGAAAGTGGCCTTAAAATGCTACAACAAAAACTTGATCCAGCACTACTGGATCTGTTGTGGGTGGAGAATGTGGGCAATTTGGTCTGCCCCGCCGAGTTTGAGGTAGGCGAGCATCTCAAGGTAGCCCTGCTGAGTGTCACCGAAGGCGATGATAAACCGCTCAAATATCCCGTGATGTTTCGCGAGGCGAATTGCGTGCTAATCACAAAAACAGATTTATTACCATATCTCCCAGTAGATATTTGCCGGATTGAAGATCACATCCACCAGGTAAATCCTCACTGTGTGGTAATCCGCGTCTCGGCCACAAGTGGCGAGGGTCTCAATGACTGGCATGCCTGGCTGAGGCAGCAGAAGGCGATCGTTCTGGCCGGCCAACATCATAGCAAGAACCGGCCAACTGCGCTGGTATCCGCTGGTGATTCCGACCAGTCTGGCGCTGCGGCTCATCACCTGCATTGATAGGCTGGTTTGAAAAAATTAATTCATCGGCTATCTTCCTGTAATCATTTCACCACTTATCTTCATGAAATCCTCTCTTGGCACCCGTCTGGTTACTTCGCTATTGATGCTTGGTTTGAGCCTCGGCAGCCTGGCAGGCTGCAGCCGTCCAAAATCCAACAGCCCGGTACGAGTTGGCTATAGCGCCTGGCCAGGCTGGTTTCCCTGGAAGCTAAGCGAAGCCAAGGGTTTGTTCAACAGCAACGGTGTACCTGTAAGTCTGCAGTGGTTTGACGGATATCTTGACTCGATCAACGCCCTAAATGCCGGTCAGCTTGATTGCAATAGCCAAACTCTTGGTGATACAATCAGTTCCATGGCAGGCGGAGCCGACCTGCAGGTGGTTCTTACCAACGACTATTCCACTGGCAACGACCAGATCATCGCCGCCCCTGGCATAAGTTCGGTAGCAGATCTTAAGGGTAAGCGGGTAGCCGCAGAAGAGGGCACGGTGGATCACTATTTGCTGTTGCTGGGTCTTAAACAGGCCGGGCTGAGTGGCCGTGATATCACCTTTGTGCCCCTGGAAACCGGTGCCGCCGCCGCCGCATTTGTAGCCGGAAAAGTGGATGCAGTGGGAGTATTTGCCCCCTTCACTACCCAGGCGCTCAAGCGCCCTGGCAGCAAAACCCTGTTCAGCTCCAGAGACTTCCCTGGAGCGATTAGCGATCACCTAGTGTGCCGCAGCCAGTTTGTGGCAGATAATCCCCAGGCGGTGCAAAAGCTGGTGCAGACCTGGTTTGACACGCTTAAGCAGATGCGCAACGAACCCCAAGGCTCCCTAGCCATCCTGGCCGAGCGTGCCGGAGTCAGCGAGGCTGAATACAGGGAATACGATGCTGGCACCACCATTTTAAGCCTAGACCAGAACAAACAAGTTTTTAAACCATCTGGGAATATGCAGTCACTGCCCTATGCCGCTAATCAAATAGCTGCTTTTCTGCAGCAGCAGGGATTGGCCAAGACTCCCCCCAAGCTCGATACCCTGCTCCAGCCCCAGTTTGTCGATGGGGTGAAATGAACGATCGTGCCTGGCTATGCCATCCCTGGCTACTAGGCCTGGTGGGCCTACTGCTGGTATTGGCCAGCTGGAGTGGCCTAACCGCCATTGGCTTGGTGGACCCCCTATTTCTGCCTAGCCCGGCAGCCGTCGTTGCCGCCGGTCAGTCGCAAATTGAACAGGGGCTTTTATGGCGCGATCTGGCTGCCAGTGGCGGGCGTGTGTTAGCCGGATTCGGCCTTTCGGCGCTAGTTGCCCTGCCCCTGGGAATCGCTATGGGCAGCAACCTGGTGATCTGTCGGCTGCTGGAGCCGTTAATCGGATTAATTCGCTACATGCCTGCTCCGGCATTCATCCCACTACTGATTATCTATTTTGGCCTCGGGGAATTACCCAAGATACTGCTTATATTCATTGGCACCCTCTTTTTTAACACGCTAATGGTCATGGACTCGGTAAAATTTGTGCCCTCCGAATTAATCGAAACGGCACTTACCCTTGGCGGGCGTCGCTCTCAGCTACTGGTGCGAGTGATAGCTCCCTGCATTGCCCCCCAGGTTATCGATGCTTTTCGCATCAACATGGCGGCAGCCTGGAACCTGGTGATTGTTGCCGAACTGGTGGCCGCCACCGAAGGACTTGGCAAACGCATTTCCCTGGCCCAGCGCTTTCTGCGTACCGATGAAATTTTTCTAGGCCTCCTAGTAATTGGCTGCGTTGGCCTGCTTATAGACCTGAGCTTTCGGCAAGTGATGCGCCGTACATGCTCCTGGGCAAACTAGACCATAGCCATGCATCTGCAAATCGATAATGTTTGTAAGCGCTTTGGCCGTGGCCGTCAGTCAAAGCTGGTGCTGGAGGGAATCAATTTCTCAATGCAAACAGGTGAGTTCGTGGCCCTAGTGGGCAGCTCGGGCTGTGGAAAGTCCACGATGATGCGTTTGGTAGCTGGCTTAGAACTGCCCAGCAGTGGTGTAATTAGGGTTGACGGAGTCGCCGTTCAAGCACCTGGCTCAGAGCGGGGCATGGTTTTTCAAAAATATAGCCTATACCCCTGGTTAACCGCCGCCCAAAATATCGCTTTTGGCATGCAACTGCAGGGGCGTTCCAAGCAAGAGGTTAGAGAACGCACAGCTTTTTTTCTAGAGGTGGTTGGCCTGACCGATGTGGCCAAACGGCTGCCAAGGGAACTCTCAGGCGGCATGCAGCAGCGCATTGCCATTGCCCGCGCTCTGGCAACAGAACCGCAGATCCTACTGCTGGATGAACCATTTGGGGCTCTAGATTTACAGATCCGTGAATCGATGCAGGAATTTCTACATGAACTCTGGGAACGCACCGGACTCACTGCCCTGCTGATCACCCATGACTTGGAGGAAGCCCTACTGCTGGCCCAGCGCATCCACGTTATGGCTCCAAGACCCGGTCGCATCGTACGCAGCCTAGAAGCAAAATTCAATCGTTCAAACTTGCGTCAGCTGCGGCTCAGCCAACCTTTTCTGGCCCTGCGCCAAGAGTTGGCCGATGAGCTGCGCCAACTAGATTCCGGCCCCAATTCTCCCTGCTAAATCCTTGCAAATTCTTTACGTGGCTACTCGAATGACCACTTTCTCAAGCGACGGATGTACTACGGGCAGTACTGAGGAGAGCACTAGCCAAACCAGGTGGTCTACTTGATCGAAGTTTAGACAAGCCTGCTAGAATCTATGGGCAGCTTTAAAATCAGCCTTCTCAACATTTACCCCAACAATCTGTTATCGCACATATCTACTGTCCTTCCCATTCATTGCCTTACACATCCACAGCCATAGCCCTAGCTCTAGCCCTAGCCATCTGCGCAAGCCATAGCCAAACCAGGGTCAAGCCAAGCCAGGGCTAAGCCAAACCAGGGCCAAGCCAGAGCTAAGCCAAACCAAAGTTAGCCACAGTCATGCATTTTGCATAATAAAAATAGCAAAATATGGGCTTTCAGACTTATCTAAAGCGATTAAATCAATGTCAGCACTTGAGTTGATTCGCCAGGTAATGTGTCTGCTTCTTCTCCGCTAACAATCGGCGGAGTTGGGAATAAAAGAGTGGGCTGGATTCCCAGATATACCGCCTCTTTGAAGAGGGCCTGTTTGGCGCCAGCATCGCGGCGCTGGCAAGCCTGGCTAAAACGCAGCCGCAAAGATTCGATCAAGGCCTGGCGACGGCGATCAACATGGGGATTGGTATCGGTTGGCTCGGGGCTGTCCATTGCTGGATCTGTTGCTAATTTGTAATTTTTTCTAGGCAAATTATAAGCCAGCGCCGCAACCTACCCAGGGCCAGCAGCTTGAGCCGCCCTGGACACTGGAGCCAGAATCGCGGCTTCTACGCAGCCGATCAGGCTGCCGTGATTTCCGCCTGAATCACCGCCGCAACACAAGGGCAGCGCCGCCCGGTTAGGGAGAGAATAAGAGATGGGGCTCGCCCCACCTTTGACACGCTTATTTAATCAATTTTTTTTTTGGTATGTTCCATTAATCCGATTACTTATTCACTATTCACTTACTTACTTACCTAATCCGCCTATTTAGTTAATACAATTAATCTGCCTGCTTGAGCAACTTTTTTCGTGTAGCGGTTTGATTTTTTGTCCATTATTAAGCCAGGACAATTATATTGAAATTTCATCTAGCACCAACTCAGGGCCCAGGGCGGCTGAAGCCATCAGCACCAAGCTGCGGCTTTCCAGCGGTGCGCCACTGGGACTCCAGCGCTGGGGGCTGACGGGTAGGTCATCGCCGGGGGGCAGGGCGGTGTCGATAAGTCTCAGCCAACCGGCCTGGCAGCTGGGTAGATCGAAGTGGATCGCCTTGGCATAGGCATTCATGGCGCACCAGAGCAAAGGTTCGCCACTGGCGTCATGCAGGCTCCAGGCCAGCGTGTGGGACCAGCTGGCCCAATCTGGTTGTTCCAGCTCCACCCCATGCCAGCGCCACTCCAACACAGGTAATTCTGGATTTAGCAGCGGCGCCAAACGCTGGCGCAGCAGCAGCAGCCGTTGCAGGTAACTGCACAGGGCCAGATCATCTGAATCTGGTAGCCAGTGCATCCAGCCGAGCGGATTATCCTGACACCAGGTGTTGTTGTTGCCTCCCTTGCTACGCCGCACCTCATCGCCCATGGACAACATCGGCACCCCCGGCGCCAGCAATAGCGTGGTCAGCAGGTTGCGCAGCTGCCGCTCGCGCAGAGCGGCAATGGCGTGGTCGCTGCTGGGCCCCTCAACACCGTGGTTCCAACTGTTGTTGTGGTTGTCGCCATCGCGGTTGTCCTCGCCATTGGCCAAGTTGTGCTTGCCGTTGAAGCTCACCAGGTCGGCCAGGGTGAAGCCGTCATGGGCTGTCAAAAAGGTGATGCACTGACCGGGTCGCACCGGCAACCGCGTGAATAAATCAGGGCTGCCGCTGATCCTTTGGGCCAGGGCCCAGCAGCTACCTTCATCGCCCTTCCAAAAGCGGCGCACATCATCACGGAACCTGCCGTTCCAAGTGGCAACCCTGCGGGCGGGAAAGTCCGCGAGGCGATAGAGACCGCCGCAATCCCAAGGTTCACTGATCAACTTCAGGTCCGCCAGGTCTGGATCGGCCTCCATTTCCTCAAACAGAGGTGGGTTATCGAGGGGCATCAACTCCTCGCCACGACTCAAGGCAATGCCCAGGTCAAAACGAAAGCCATCAATACCCAATTCGCAGGCCCAGCAACGCAACGACTCCATGATTAGCCGTCTCACCAGGGGTCGATTAGCGGCGATGGTATTGCCGCAGCCGCTCACATCCAGGTAGTCACCGCGTGGATTTTGCTGGTAATAGAGGCGATCGCCCAAACCACGCCAGCTCAAGGTTGGCCCCTGCTGATTTCCCTCGCTGGTGTGGTTGAACACCACGTCGAGGATTACCTCCAGCCCGGCCTGGTGACAGGCAACCACCAGCTCGCGCACCTGCTCACGGGCCTGCAGCGGGTCCTCGCCCAGCAGGTAACCCGGATGCGGTGCCAGCCAACTGATCGGGCTATAACCCCAATGGTTGATCCGGCCTGGGGGCGCGTCGCTGGGGTCAAAGGCCATCACTGGCAGCAGCTCAATCGTGGTCACCCCCAGCCGCTTGAGATAGGGAATGGTTTGGATCAGCCCCAGCAAAGTGCCCTGCTGCTCAGCCGGCACTGGCGAGCCGCTGCCGCTGGTGAAGCCCCCCAGGTGCAGTTCATAAATGACTGAGCGCTGCCAGCTATGGCGCGGTCGGGGGGCGGCGGCAAAGTCGAACCGCTCGCGCTCGGTCACCACCCCTTTCAGGCAGGAGGCGGTATTGGGAGCGGCGCCCACGGCGGCGGCGCGGCGATAGCCCCCCCAGCCGGCGATAGCCCTGGCACAGGGATCTAGCAGCACCTTTGAGGGATTGAAGCCGTGACCGCCCGGTTGCAGCGGTCCGAACACTCGATAGCCATAACAGCTGCCGATGCCGATTCCGGCCACCTCCACATGCCAGTGGTCGGCGGAGCGATGCCGCTCATCCAACTCAATCACCAATTCGGCCTGACTGGCCTCACCCGAGGCGAACAGCAGCAGCTCCACCCGCGTGGCCTGGGGGGCCACCAGGGAAAAGTTCACCCCCCAGGCGGTGACGCTGGCCCCTAGGGGAGCGGGGCTGCCGATCCGGATCGCCGGTCTTGGGGCGGACAAGGCGCCGGGAACGTAGGAGCCCATTAACCTAATTGCCCCGGCTGCCCAGCTCGGCTGCCCAGCTCGGCTGCCTGGATGCGGCGACGGCTCTGTGCTTGTGTTTTTAGCAGCGATAGCCCCCTGACGCCTTGTTACCCCCTTCTGCTCCGGAGCCCGGCAGGCCACCGCGGGAGGTGCGGCCTGGTTTGTGGTTGTTTGCCCCTAGCCGCGACAGCCAGGGGGGCAGCAGCTGGCTGTTGGCCACTGGGGAGGGAGACCTGTTGATCGATTGCCCGGGCTTCACCCAGGCCAATCTGGATTTTCTGGGGGGTCGCGGCGGCGAGGGCACCCTGGTGCTCACCAGTCGGGAGGGCCATGGCCGTTGCCGGCGTCTGCAGGAGGCCACCGGTTGGCGGGTACTGGTGCAGGAGCAGGAGGCCTATCTGCTGCCCACGGTGCCGCGGCTGCAGGTTTTTGCTGCTGAACACCTCCTGGCGGCCGGTATCCGGCTGTTGTGGACCCCTGGCCCCAGCCCCGGGGCCTGCGTGGTCCATGCCGCCGGCCCCTGGGGAGATCTGCTGTTTTGCGGTCGCCTGCTGCTGGCGGTGGGCCCCGCCAGCCTGGCCCCGCTGCGCACCAGCCGCACCTTCCATTGGCCCAGGCAGCTGGCCAGCATCGAGCGGCTGAAGAGCTGGCTGCCCGTTGGTTCACCTGCCCAGATCGCCTGCGGTGGCGGGCTTGGGGCGCTACGGGGGGAGATGCTGGTCAACGACGGGGCGGCGCTGTTGGCGGCGCTGGAGGTCCAGTCATGGGCCTCTCTAAGCGGCTAAATCGAGCCAAGCGCCGCTGTGCAGGCCCGTTCCGCCCTAAATCGAATACCCTGAGAACCGTTGCACCGCTGCGGCTGTCAAGTTGCGGTAAGTGCCCACGATCCATACCATTGGTGCGGTTATCCATGGGCGGTCGGGCAAACCGACTTACTTGCCCACGGCTTTATCCAAAATTTTTTTCCCATTCCATGAACAAAGCTGATCTCGTCAATCTGGTTGCTGTACGAACCGAACTCACCAAGACAGATGTGTCGATGGTTGTCGATGCGGTCATTGAAACCATCATCGATTCGGTAGTTGAAGGCAAGAAAGTCTCGATTCTGGGCTTCGGATCCTTTGAGTCCCGCGAGCGTTCAGCCCGTCAAGGTCTGAATCCGAAAACAGGTGAGAAAATCGCGATTCCCGCCAAACGCGTTCCCGCTTTTACCGCTGGCAAGATGTTCAAAGATCGGGTGCAGGGCTGATCCTCAGCACCTTGCAATGGGAGCCATAATTATAAAAACTAATTACGGCGGTCCCATTGGATCGCCTTTTTGATGTCTGCCCTGTTGCTACCTAGTCACCTGGAGGCGGTACTGGCCAGCGGGCAGCGGCTAAGAGAGGCTGGCTATCGCGGCAGATTCGCCCCTTCGCCCACCGGACCGCTGCATCGCGGCAACCTGCGCACGGCCCTGCTCAGCTGGCTTGAAGCCCGCTGGCAGGGCGGCGAATGGTTGTTACGGCTTGATGATCTAGATGTACCGCGGAACCGCGCCGGAGCTGAAGCGGCAATTCAGGCAGATCTGCTTTGGCTGGGTTTGAACTGGGATGGCCAGCTCCTGCGACAAAGCGATAGCCGGGGCCTCTACGCCACGCTGCTCTCGGCGCTCAGACGGGCCGGTCATCTCTACCCCTGCCGCTGCAGTCGCCGGCTGCTGGCAGACATCTCAGCGCCCCATGGCGCTCAAGCAGTATATCCCGGCCTATGCCGCCAGCAGCAACCCCAGTGGGGCTGGCAGCAGGGGCGGCTGCCCAGTTGGCGACTGCGGCTACCGCCCGGTCCGATCCACTGGCAGGAGCACTTTGGCGAGCCCGGGCGGCTAGATGGTCAAACAGCCGTGGGCGATGTGGTGCTGCGGCGGGCGGATGGGGTTGTGGCATACCACCTGGCGACAGCATTGGACGAACTGATCCATGGCATCACCGACGTGGTGCGCGGTGACGATCTATGGAGTTCCACTGGCCCCCAGGTGGCAGTGATGGCGCTGTTACGGCTACCACCGCCTCGCTACGGTCACCTGCCCCTGTGGCGATCCGCCAGCGGCCAACGGCTGAGCAAGCGCGAGGGAGCCGAGGGGCTGGCGGCCTACCGCGAGCGGGGCATGGATGCGGCAGCCGTAGTGGGTGAACTGGCGGCCAGCCTGGCACTGGTGCCCGCCGGCAGCCGGCTGAGCGCAGGCGAGCTACTGGCGGCAATAAAGCCAGGAAACCTAGCCGCAGCTATCCAAACAGCGCGAATGGGAATTAATTCCGGCCCATAAGCAAAGCTAGGCGGCAGAAAAGCCCAGATACAAATCCAGACATACCCAGATACAAGTCCAGGTATAAATCCAGATAAAAAATCTAAATAAAAGCCAAAGTGAAATCTAAGCAGAGCCCGTGAAATGACTAATCCTGCGGATCTTTCAGCTGCAGCTCTGCCAGCTACTACCCTGCCAGCCGGGAGCCAGCTGGATTAACCAGGCCAGACACAACAATGCAGATAGCTGCTCTGGCCTGGCTAGGATCAAAGAGAAAAAGTGATCCAGGGGCAGCGGCAGCTTGCCGCCAATCCCCCTGGGCCCAGCCCCTTACCTTGCTCCTGTACCTAGATCCCGTGCTTACTCAACGACGCTGGGCTTTCTTCTGGTTCCAGATGAAGAAGGCAGCAGTGCCGACCCTGGCTGACCGACACAAGTCCTA
>DGYA01000092.1 GCA_002396505.1 Cyanobacteria bacterium UBA5018
AGGTAGGTTGGTAGGTAGGTAGGTAGGTCGGTAGGTAGGTAGGTAGGTAGGTAGGCTAGGTAGGTAGGTTAGGTAGGTAGGCAGGCAGGTAGGTAGGTAGGTAGGTAGGCAGGCCAGGCGCACTCATGCCTTCCCTCCAAACGGCGCGCAGCGGCAAAAGGCTAAATACGTCGCAATGCCGCAGCTATCTAAGCCTTCTTTGCCGCTGTGCCATGCTAATTCGTACCGCTTTTAGTTCCAAACGGGGCAGACAACTTTGCTGGTAGTGAGGGAGCCATTGGTCCGCAGCAAGTTGAGGCTCAGGGTGCGCAGTAGCGCCAGAGCCTGAACGCCGTTGCGTTCGGCGTAGCGGTGGGCGTCCTCACCAAGTTGCACATCACGAACCCAGTGCCACTTGTTCTCGATTACCCAGCGCTGTCGCACAAGACGCAGCAGGGCTTTGGAACTGGTACGCATCGCCGTGATCAAGTGGTAGACGTGGCGGAATCGCTTGTCGTCACGTTTGCCTGAACAGACCAGTTCAATGATCCAGCTGTCGCCAATCCAGCGCTCGCGGATGGCGTCTGTCGCGTTGCGGGCTCTCAGTTCCCAGAGCAGCTGACGGCCGTGACTTTGCTCTAAATGGCTTTCCTGGGCAGGGAAGTGGCGCTGGTATCGGAACTGATCCGCGATCTGCCGCTGCGGTGATCGCCGAGACCTCGGCCACCGTGAGACGGTCCAGCGGTCAATGCAGGTGATCGGCATAGACGGTGGTGGGCAGCCAGGTAATCACGTAACTGGTCTGGCGCCGCCCGTTCGTCGCCGATGGTGCCAGGGGATGGGCCAGATGATTGCTGGCAAATTGGGCCTCGGTGCTGAGGGAAAGCACCACCCAGCGGCGGCCATGGCGGGTAGCGGCATAGGGAGCAACTACCACAACAGGACGGGCCTTGCTGTCGCCGAAGCTGCGGTTGCGGGGCCAGAGACAGAGCCTGCCCCGTTCAGCCATCGCCGGCGGCGGCCAGGTCGCCGGCCTCCAGCGAGGCCAGGTGGGCGTAAGCCGTGTTGAGGGCGTCGATGCGACGGCGGGCCAGCCATTCCGAGAGGGCCTGGCTCACCAGGGCCGAACGGTTGGACCCCTGGGCATCCAGCTGGGCCAGGAGCTCCTCCTCCAGCGAGATGGTGATCGAACGATTCGCCACGGTGTTAACAGGAATCCTGTTAGTTATTCTAGTGCTGCCGATCCAGCCCTGGCGCAGACCGACTTTGCGCAGGCCGTGGTCCAGCCGCTTCAGCCAGGTCAGCAGCGCCCCCTTGCCGGGTTGCTCCGCCGCAGGGTGGAGAAGCAACAGATTCAGGCTTTGCGGAACTGCCGCAGAGGCTGCGCGATCTGGCGGAGCGACTGCGCGCGGCCGGCTTGCGGGTGTGGTTCGACGAGTGGAACATCAGGCCTGGCGACCACATCCCCTTCATCTTCATCTTCATCTTCATCTTCGTCTTCGTCTTCTCAAACGCGCCAAAGCACCAGTCAGTCGGGTGAAGAGCCCAAGCCAGAACTGCGCAAGGAGGCGTCTAAGTGGCGAATTCGGTTTGCCTTGGTGGGGCGAATTGGATCTCCTGATTGGGTGGCCAAAGTTGCATTTACAGGCCTCGCCGCTTTCTGAATCTTTCCCTTATCTGAACCTCGCCGCCCAGCCAGAGTTGCGGTTGATACATGGCGGCCACCGATCGTTTCGCGACAACGCTTGCACGGCCCAGCTGAAAAAATTAACCTGCACCCAATTCCTCTCGCCAGCTCACTGCGATGCTGCCTGGTGGTCTGCAAGAGCGGCACGCCCGCCTGCTGCGCTGGTTGTTGATCAGTGGCTGGCTGGCGCTGATCGTCTCGTTGCTGATCCCCGCCAGTCCGCTGCCGGGCAACCGAATCTTCTGGGGCACGGTTGTGCCCTCGGGCCTGCTGCTGATCGCCGCCCTCAGCCATGAACTCTGGCGGCGCCTCTGCCCCCTGGCCTTCGCCTCCCAGCTGGCCCACGCCCTGGGGCTGCAGCGCAGCCGGCCGGGCAAGGGCAACCGCCCCGAACTGGTGCTGATCAAGCCCGACTCCTGGCTGGGCCGCCACCATGTGCAACTGCAGTGGAGCCTGCTGATCGCCGGTCTCTGCCTGCGCGTGCTGGGGGGCAACAGCGATCCGATCTGGCTGGCCGTCTGGCTGGTGGTCACCCTGCTGGCGGCGGTGGTCGTGGGCTGGGCTTACGGCGGCAAGAGCTGGTGCCAGTACTTCTGTCCGATGGGGCCGGTGCAGACCGTGCTCACCGGCGTGCGCGGCCCCCTGGGCAGCCCTGCCCACGTGGGCGCCCCATCGAAGATCACCCAATCGATGTGCCGCACCATCACGGCGGAGGGCCAGGAGCGCAGCGCCTGCGTGGCCTGCCAGTCGCCCTGCCTCGACATCGACGCGGAGCGCCAGTTCTGGCAGAACCTGGAACGCAAGCGGGGTCTGGCTTGGGCCTGGTATTCCTACCCCGGCCTCGTGCTGGCCTTCTTCACCATGATGGAGTGGAGCGGCCATGGCGCCAGCCAGCTCGTCCATCCCCTCGGCTACATCCGCTCCGGCCAGTGGGCCCTGGATCGGGAGTTGGTTAGTCGCGCCTGGCAGCCCCTGCCCCACCTCACTCCGCTGCCGCGGCTGTTGGTGATACCAATCGCCATTACCACCGCCGCCTGGCTGTCGGTGATCTTCTGGCGTGGGGTGGAGGGGCTGCTGCGGCGCCGCGGCAACCGTGAGGGGCTGCCGGCCGCCGGGGAGCGGGCGGTGCTGCGCACCCGACTGCTGGCCTCGTTCTTGGCGGTCAACACCTTCTTCTGGTTCGTCGATCCGCTGCAGGGGCTGCTCGGGTCCAACAGCGGCCAGGTGGTGCGCTCTCTGGTGCTGCTGCTCACCTCCATGGGGCTGTACCGCGCCTGGGGCCGCGATTCGGCCACCTACCGGCGCGAGAGCACCAGCGACAGCTTGCGCCGCCAGCTGCGCGACCTGCCTGGTCTGGAGCCCGCCCTCGATGGCCGCAGCATCAACGCCCTCTCCCCCCATGAGGTGTTCACCCTGGTGAAGGCCATGCCGGCGGTGGGCGTACTCCAGGCACGGCGGGTGTACAGCGAGGTGCTGCTGGACATGCTGCGCCGTGGCCGGCTAGATCAGGCCCAGAGCCTGCTCGACCTGCAGGAGCTGCGCCAAAGCCTGCAGCTCGACGACGAAGACCACCACGCGGTGATCAACCTGCTGGCCAAGGAGCATCCCGAGCTGCTGGGCAGGAACCGCTTCGAACGCCAGGGCGACGACCTGCGTCGGGAGTTGGCTCTGACCAATCTCGAGGACTTCCTGCTGCGCCATGGCTTCACCATGTTCGACGCAGCGGCGCTCAACCCGAGGCAGCGTCAGGAATTGGAGCGACTGCGGCTCGCCACCGGGCTGCCAGAACCTGCCTGGGAGTCGGTGCTGCGGCAGTTCGGGTCCCAGGGGGAGCTGGAGCGGCAGCAGCTGGAGCCACTGCGGGCCGTCTGGCTGGAGGAGGCCGGCCTGCTGGCCTGGCTCGACGGCCAGCTATCAGAGGATGGCCTGCTGCGGCCGCTGCAGCGGGGGCTAACCCGGCGGGTGGGCGAACTGCAACGGCAGCTGGCCCACCGCCTGGACGCCGCCGGCCTCGACCCCCTGCCGCCA
>DGYA01000078.1:0-2262 GCA_002396505.1 Cyanobacteria bacterium UBA5018
CGGTGTATTCGGTGGCGTTCAGCCCCGATGGCCGTCGCATCGTCTCCGGCTCATTCGACAACAGTCTGCGCCTGTGGAGAGTTTCCTCACCGGAGGGGTATCTCGCCCTGGCCTGTGAACGGCTGAGGTATCACCCATTGCTTCACTCCCCCGAACAGGCGGCGAGTGAGCTGGCTGCGGAAGATATGGAAGTGGCGAAACGGGCAGGGGCCGTTTGTCGGCGCACCTGGTCAAGGGGACGCAGCTGGGGTGCTGGGCGGTTGCCGATCTAATGCCTTAATCACGGCAAATACGATCGATCGGTGGTAATTCAATTCTGGCGCCAGATGCCCTGGCGCTGGTAGTCGGCCAGCACCGGCCGCGATAGGCGGTTGGGCAGCACGGTTTGGTTCGCTGGGGGTTGCAGATCCCGGGGCAGGCTGAATAGGCGCTGCAGCTGGGCGTCGTCGATCCAGCGACCACGAAATGGCAGCGCCCGGGCGTTCAGGCTGAGGCCCGGGCGATGGGCGAGCACGAAACCCCAGGGCCCGAAGCTGGGTACATCCACGCTGTAGGGGCGGTTTTGCAGATGCAGTTCCGCCAGGGTGGCCCGGATTGAGGCCATCACCTTTGGCGCAAAGAAAGGGGTGGAGGCCTGGGTTACCAGCAGGCCATCGGGGGCCAGTCGCCCTAGCAGCCGCCCGTAGAAGGTGACGCTGTAGAGGCGGGCGAGCGGTGCGGTGGCTGGATCGGGGAAGTCGGCGATCACCACATCGAAGCGCCCCTCCAGATGGCGCACCAGCTGGAAGGCATCACCCACATGCAGGTGCACGCGGGGGTTGTCGAGGCTGCCGCCGTTCAGGCGGCGCAGCAAGGGATGGCGGCGGGCGAGCCGCAGCATCTCGCCATCGAGTTCCACCAGATCGATGCGCGTGATACTCGGCCAGCGCAGCACCTCCCGCACCGCCAGCCCATCGCCGGCCCCCAGCACCAGCACCCGCCGGGGGCGAGGGTGCAGGGCTAGGGCCGGATGCACGAGCGCCTCGTGGTAGCGGTATTCATCGAGGCTGGAGAACTGGAGGTTGCCGTCTAGGAACAGGCGCAGATCGTTGCTGCGGCGGGTGAGCACGATCCGCTGGTGGCGGGTCTGCTGGCGGCCAACCACGGGATCGTCGTAGAGCGAATCCTCGATGCGATCGCCGAGCGGAACCACCAGCGAGGCCCCCAGGGCGGCCAGGGGCCAGGCGATCGTGAGCGGCCAGCGCCAGCGGCGGCAGACGGGAAACAGCCAGCAGATCAGGGCGCTGTTGGCCAGCGGGATCAACGCCAGCAGCGCCGCCGTGGGCAGCAGCCCGAACCAGGGCAGCAGCAGCAGCGGAAATAAAAGCGAACCGACCAGCGCACCGAAGTAGTCGAGCGCCAGCACCCGGGCCAGGGCCTTGCGTAGATGCTGCTGGGTTTCCAGCAGGCGGGTGAGCAACGGCACCTCCATGCCCCCCAGCACCCCCACCAGCAGGGTGAACACCACCAGGCCCAGCCACACGGGGCCATCGGCGCTGAACAGGGCGAACAGGGCCAGGGGTGCCAGCAGGCAGAGGGGCGCCAGGCACAGCTCCACCAGCAGGAAGCTGCGCAGCAGAGCCTGTTGCGGCTGGGCGCCACCGGTGATGAACTGGCTCAGCCAGGCCCCGAGCCCCATGGCGGCGAGGAAGCTGCCGATCACCACGCCGGTGGCCAGGGCGGCATCGCCGAGCAGGTAGCTGGCCTGGGTAACGAGCATCAGCTCCAGCACCAGCCCCACGCTGGAGGAGAGGGCCGCCGTGGCGAGCAACACCCGCACCTGCAGGGGCGTGAGTGTGGAGCCGCCGGCGCACTGCTCAGTTGTGCTCACTTGGCTGAACCCGGCCCGCGGCCCTGGAAGCGCGACCAGTCGCGGGTGGGGGCCTGGCTCACCCAGATTCCGTTGCGATAGAAGCCGCCGTAACTAACGCCGGAGGGGGCGCTGGGGGTGCCTTCCTGGCCGAGGCGGTATAGCAGCGGGCGGGTGATTGCATTGGTTGTGCTTACTCCCACCGCCGTGATCGTGAGCGCCAGGATCAGGCGGCGCTCCAGCGGCATCACAGGCCCCATCCACACCTGCCTCCGCCGCCAGCCGCTGTAGACGCAGGGCTGATTCAAAGTGTCAACTTGGTCCTGGGCTGGGCTGCCGCATCGCCATCGCCAGCAGCGCCGTGATGTCGTGCATCGCCGCCTGCATACCGGCCCGGATTGACTGAAATCCCG
>DGYA01000078.1:2589-2728 GCA_002396505.1 Cyanobacteria bacterium UBA5018
CCTGTTGCAGCAGTGCTTCTGGGGTGGTACGCAGGCTGGTGTCGCACCGAGAGGTGCGCTGCATGAAGTAAGCCAGATGGGTAGCCTGAAATGGCTTGCCGTCGCGGGTGCCGCTGGTGCTCACCTCCACGACCCAGCT
>DGYA01000008.1:0-8281 GCA_002396505.1 Cyanobacteria bacterium UBA5018
CGACGCCCCTGGCGAGCGCGGTGCGGCCCAGTTGTTGGCCGGCCTGCTCACCCGCGGCTGCGCCGAGCTCGATGCCGAGGGCTTGGCCGACCTGGTGGAGGGCTGCGGCGCCGCCCTGCGGGCTGAAGCCAGCGAAGACCACCTGGGGCTGAGCCTCAAGTGCGCCGCCGATGATGCAGAGATGCTGCTGCCGCTGCTGCTGGCCATGGTGCGGGAGCCCCGGCTGGAGCCGGATCAAATTGAGCTGGAACGGCAGCTCAACCTGCAGAGCTTGCAGCGCCAGCGGGAGGACCCCTTCCAGCTCGCCCACGACCAGCTGCGCCACCAGATGTACGGCCACGGCCCCTATGGCCATGACCCCCTGGGGGTGGAGTCTGAGTTGAAACAGCTCGACGCCGCTGCTCTGGGGCGGCGCGCCGCCCAGCTGGGCCAGGGGGGGGCCGTGCTGGTGCTCTGCGGCCAGCCCAGCGACGGGCTGCTGCAGCTGCTGGAGCAGGATCTGCGGCTGAAGCCCTGGTCCACCCAACTGCCTGGCAGCCAGGCTGGGCTGGGCGGCAGCGGCGGCGAACGCCTCGGCAGCATTGAACAAGACACCGAGCAACTGGTGCTGATGCTGGGGGCCGCCACCGTGCCGATCAGCCATGCCGATGCCCTGCCGCTGAGACTGCTGCAGTGCCACCTGGGGCTGGGGATGTCGAGCCGGCTGTTCGTGACCATGCGGGAGGAGCGGGGCCTGGCCTACGACGTGGGCGTGCACATGCCGGCCCGCCGGGGGGCGACGCCCTTTGTTTGGCACCTCTCCACCTCCGCCGATCGGGCCGGGGAGGCCACCGCTGCTTTGCTGGATGAGTGGCAGCGGCTACTGCAGCAGCCGCTCTCGGCAGCGGAACTGGCCCTGGCCAAGGCCAAATTCCGCGGCCAAGACGCCATGGGGCGCCAAACCTGCGGCCAGATTGCCGATCGCATGGCCATGGTGCTAGGCCATGGCCTGGCGGAAACCCACGTGGCCGACACCCTGGCCCGGGCCGAGGAACTCTCAGCCCAAGAGCTACAACAGGCTGCCCAAAGACAACTGCAATTTCCCTACCTGAGCCTCTGTGGCCCAGGCTCTGCGTTAACCGCCGCCACGGCGGCTTGGCAGCAGCGGCATTAATCGCGGCAGCTGCAGTAACGGCAGTAGTAACGGTAGTAGCAACGGCAGCAGCAGCAGCAGCAGTAGTAGTAGTAGTAGTAGTAGTAGTAGTAACGGTAGCAGTGGTAGCGGTAGCGGCAAGGGCGCTTCGGTAAATTGCCAACTCAGCCCCTATTAGCCAAGGCAAGGTCATTCACCGCAAAGCCTGCCAAATCATCAAACCGGAGGATTTGGTTTTTTTAGGTGCCTGCAATAGTAGTTGCGTCAGCAATGGCGCCATTACCAGCGCCAGCGCCAGCGCCAGTGCCAGTGCCAGTGCCAGTGCCAGTGCCAGTGCCAGTGCCGGCAATGGTAGCAGTAAGCATCAATTGCCAAAGTTGATTTTATATAACAATTGGGCATTTACGTCGATTGACTATTTCCTCGGTTTGGCTATTGCGCTGGCAATGGCCATTGTGCTGGCATTAGCCATTGCGCCGCTCAGGTATTGGCGCTAGCTGGGAAAAGGGTGAAGGGGCAGGATTGAGGCGTCGCTCCCGGTGCATTCGATGCAGTTGCATCCCCTCAGCTCCCTGCCGCCGCTGCCGCCATTGCGGCTGGCGGTGGTGGGTCACATCGAGTGGGTGAGCTTCATTGGCGTGGAGCGACTGCCGGCCGCCGGCAGCATCTCCCATGCCAACACCTTCTTGGAGGAACCGGCAGGGGGAGGCGCCGTGGTGGCGGTGCAACTGGCACGGCTCACGGGTCAGCGGGTGCGTTTTTTTACGGCCTTGGGGCGCGATGCCATCGGCCGCCAGAGCGCTGAGCGGCTCACCGCCCTGGGCTTGGATTTGCAGGTGGCCTGGCGGGATGGCCCCAGCCGCCGCGGCGTCAGTTTTGTCGATGCCAGCGGCGAGCGCACGATCACCGTGATTGGCGAACGCCTCACCCCCAGCGCCGCCGACCCTCTGGACTGGCGGCAACTGGCCGATTGCGATGGCGCCTTCATCACCGCAGCCGACGTGGCGGCCCTGGAAATCTGCCGCCAGTCCCGCTGGCTTGGGGCCACGCCCCGGGTGCGGCTAGCGGTGCTGCAGGCAGCTGGCATCGGGCTGGATGCCTTGATTGGCAGCGGCCTCGACCCGGGCGAGGCGGTGCCGGCCGGAGCCCTGGACCCCGCCCCCCTATTGCGCCTGGCCACCGAGGGAGCGCGGGGCGGTCTGGCCACGCCTGGGGGGCGATTTGCCGCCCCCGCCTTGCCCAGCCCCCTGGTGGACAGCTACGGCTGTGGAGACAGCTTTGCGGCTGGGGTAACCGCTGGCATGGCCGCAGGCTGGAGCGTGGAGGAGGCCGTCAGCTTGGGTTGTCACTGTGGTGCGGCCTGCGCTGGGGGGCTGGGCCCCTACGCCAGCCAACTGCGGTTGGCCAGCTAGGGGGCAGGGCCGAGCAGTGGCGGCCGGGCAGTGGCGACTGGGCAGTGGCGGCCTAGGGCTGGGGCGCCGTGAGCCACAGGGCCCGGCGCTGCTCCAGTTGCACCAGCCGGTAGCGATTGAATTCGGTGGGCTCCAGGCGATACACCCGCTCCAAATCGAGCAGCTGGCGAGCCATGGCCACCATCACAGGGTGATCTTCGTACAAAGTGGGGAAATCCCAAATATCAAGAAAATATTAAGCCCATCTCCGGGGTCTGCTCGCCTCGGCAGCTCCCTGCTTGGTAACCAAGACCAAACCGGTTCACCAAGCCCAAGCCGGGGCACCCATGGGGGGCAAGTCAGTCGCCGCTGGCTGCCGCAGCGTCTGGGGCCAGGCGTCTGCGCACCGATTCGGCATGGCTGTGCAGCCCTTCGCTCTCGGCCAGGGTGACCACCGCCGGGCCGGTGGCGGCCAGGGCCGCCGGGTTGAAGCGGATTAAAGAGGTGTGGCGCAGGAAGGTTTCCACGCTCAGGGCACCGGCAAAGCGGGCCGTGCCGGAGGTGGGCAGGGTGTGATTCGGACCGGCCAGGTAGTCGCCCACGGCCTCGGGGCTGTCGGGCCCCAGGAAGATGGCGCCGGCATGGCGAATCCGCTCGGCCAGGGGTTCGGGATCCTCCACCAGCAGCTCCAGATGTTCCGGGGCGAAGCGATCGCTCAGCTCGGCGGCCGTGACCAGGCTGTCGCAGACCACCACCAGGCCCCAATCGTGAATCGCCTGGCGGGTGATCTCGGCCCGGGGGTGATTCGCCAGCTGGGCCTCCAGGGCGGCGGGCAGGGCCGCCGCCAACTCCTCGCTGGTGGTGAGCAGAATCGCCGCCGCCAGGGGGTCGTGTTCGGCTTGGGCCAGCAGGTCGGCGGCCACCAGCTCCGCCGGGGCCGTGTGATCGGCGATCACCAGCACTTCGCTGGGGCCAGCCAGCGAATCGATCGCCACGCGCCCATAGACGGCCTTCTTGGCCAAGGTGACGTAGAGGTTGCCGGGGCCGGTGATCACATCCACCCGCGGGATGGTCTCGGTGCCGTAGGCCAGGGCTGCGATCGCCTGGGCGCCCCCCACTCGGTACAGCTCGCGCACCCCGGCCAGGTGGGCGGCGGCCAGCACGGTGGGGTTGGGATCGCCGCCCGGCCCCGGCGGCGTCACCATCACCAGCCGCTCCACGCCGGCAACGATCGCCGGCACGGCATTCATCAGCACGGTGCTGGGGTAGGAGGCCCGCCCACCGGGCACGTAGATGCCGGCGCGATCCACGGGCCGCCAGCGGCGACCCAGCTGTTCGCCGTAGGGACCCACCACTTTCAGATCGGTGGGCAGCTGCCGCTGGTGAAAGCTCAATATGCGCTGGTGGGCCAGCTCCAGGGCGCTGCGCAGCCGCGGCTCGCATTGCTGCCAGGCCTCCGCCAGCCTTTGCTCGGGAATGCGCAACGGTTCTGGTCTGATGCCGTCGAAGCGCTCGCTGAACTCCAGCAGGGCGCTGTCGCCGCGATCGCGCACCTGGGCCAAAATTGAATCCACCTTGGCCGCTTCCGCCGCCAGGCGACCGCCGCCGGTGCGATTGGCGATCTCCTCCAGCCGCACCGCCGCCGCCCGCAGGTCTCTGAGGCAGGCAATGGTGGAGGCGGCGGCAGGGGCGACCACGGGGTCAGGGCGCGGGAAAACTGAAACTACGTCCAGGCTGGCGAGGTGTAGGAGAGCAGACAGGTAGGATTGTCGTTTGCCGATCCAGCGTCAGAACCGCCTGTGGCCAATAACAAGTCTTCGATCAAGCGCATTGAAATCGCCGAGCGCAATCGCCTGCGCAACCGCAGCTATAAGTCGGCCGTGCGCACGCTGATGAAGCGCTGCTTCACCGCCTGCTTGGCCTACAGCCAGAAGCCTGGCGATGAGGCCAAAAGCGCTGTGCAGCTGTCCATGAACGCCGCCTTCAGCAAGATTGACAAGGCTGTGAAGGTAGGGGTGATGCACAGCAACACCGGTGCCCACCAAAAGGCCCGTCTGAGCGTGGCCGTCAAGCAGGCGATCGAGCCCGCCCCCACCGCCGCCTGATCCCTGTTGCCACCATGGCGGCCTCCAGAGCGCCGGAATCCGCCATGGCCAACCCCTGCAGCGAGCCCTCAGCCAGCGAGCCCCCAACCCAGGGCGGGCGAGCAGATTCACTCGGGCCTGGGCGAGCCAGTCCAGACCAGAGGGGCCAGGCCGGTTCAGCTACGGCTGATGGGCTGCCAACCCTGGTGGACAGCCACTGCCACATCGTTTTTCGCAACTTCGACGAGGATCTTGATGAGGTGGCCCAGCGCTGGCGGGATGCCGGCGTCAAGGCTTTGGTGCACGCCTGCGTGGAACCCGCCGAGATCCCGGCGATCCGCGCCCTAGCCGATCGCTTCGCGGAACTGCGCTACTCGGTGGGGGTGCATCCGCTCGATACTCAGCATTGGCGCCACGACACCCAGCAGCTGCTTAGGCAGGCGGCCAGCGGCGATGAAAGGGTGGTGGCCATCGGCGAGCTGGGGCTGGATCTATTCCGCGACACCAACTTGGAGGAGCAGCTGGCGATGCTGGGGCCCCAGCTCGACCTAGCCGTGGAGCTGGATCTGCCGGTGATCATCCATTGCCGCGATGCCGCCGAGCCGATGCTGGCGGAGCTGCGCCGCCGCGCCGATGCCGGCCGTTGCCCGCGCGGGGTGATGCACTGCTGGGGCGGCACGCCGGCGGAAATGGCCGCTTTTCTGGAACTGGGAATGATGATTAGTTTCAGCGGCGTGGTCACCTTTGCCAAGGCCGAGGCCACCCATGAATGCGCCAGATCGGTGCCGGCAGACCGCTATCTAGTCGAAACCGATTGCCCGTTTCTGGCCCCAGTACCCAGGCGTGGCAAGCGCAACGAGCCGGCCTACGTGGCCGCCGTGGCCGCCAAAGTGGCAGAACTGCGGGGCGAAAGCCTCGAACAGGTGGCGAAATGCAGCACCGCCAGCGCCAGCAGGCTGTTCAATCTGCCCATTGACACTGTAGGATAATTCATTGGCCTGGAAGCTGTACCGCTCCCCCTGTTGTCTAAGCCTGAAGCCTTGAAGCGAGTCCGTTGAGGCGCGCCACCCGGCAGCCGCTCCCCCAGGGGGCGGCTGTTCGTGTCGGCAGGTGCCAATTACTTGGACCCGGCTTCAGGTTTAGACCGGCCTTATCCCCTCTCTCCCCCGTTCCTGCAGGTTCACCGCATGAGCAGCGCGATCCAGATCGCCAAGACCGTCACCTACCTGCCAGATCTGGTGGAGGTGCAACGGGCCAGCTTCAAGTGGTTTCTGGAAAAGGGCCTGATTGAAGAGCTAGAGAGCTTCTCACCGATCACCGATTACACCGGCAAGCTGGAGCTGCATTTCATTGGCAGCGAGTACCGCCTGAAGCGCCCGCGCCACGACGTGGAAGAAGCGAAGCGTCGCGATGCCACCTTTGCCTCGCAGATGTATGTCACCTGCAGGCTGGTCAACAAGGAAACCGGCGAGATCAAGGAGCAGGAGGTATTCATCGGCGAACTGCCGCTGATGACCGAGCGGGGCACCTTCATCATCAATGGTGCCGAGCGGGTGATCGTCAACCAGATCGTGCGCTCGCCTGGGGTTTACTTCAAGGATGAACAGGATAAGAACGGCCGTAAGACCTTCAACGCCAGCCTGATCCCCAACCGTGGCGCCTGGCTGAAATTTGAAACCGATAAGAACGATTTGCTGCACGTACGGGTGGACAAAACCCGCAAGATCAATGCCCATGTGCTGATGCGCGCCATCGGCCTATCCGATAACGATGTACTCGACAAGCTGCGGCATCCCGAGTATTACCAAAAGTCGATTGAGGCCGCCAACGACGAGGGCATCTCCTCGGAAGACCAGGCGCTGCTTGAGCTGTATAAAAAATTGCGTCCAGGCGAACCGCCCTCGGTGAGTGGCGGCCAGAGCCTGCTGCACAGCCGCTTCTTCGATCCCAAGCGCTACGACCTCGGTCGGGTTGGTCGCTACAAGATCAACAAAAAGCTGCGACTGACCATTCCCGATGCGGTGCGTACCCTCACCCCCGAGGACGTGCTCTCCACGATTGATTATCTGATCAATCTGGAACTCGATGTGGGCGGCGCCAGCCTCGATGACATCGATCACCTGGGCAATCGCCGCGTGCGCTCCGTGGGTGAATTGCTGCAGAACCAGGTGCGGGTTGGCCTGAATCGGCTCGAGCGGATCATCAAAGAGCGGATGACCGTGGGTGAAACCGATTCGCTCACCCCGGCCCAACTGGTGAACCCCAAACCGCTGGTGGCGGCGATCAAGGAGTTCTTTGGCTCCAGCCAGCTGAGCCAGTTCATGGACCAGACCAATCCCCTGGCTGAGCTCACCCACAAGCGCCGCATCAGCGCCCTCGGCCCCGGGGGTCTCACCCGCGAGCGGGCCGGCTTTGCCGTGCGCGACATCCACCCATCCCACTACGGTCGGATTTGCCCGATCGAAACTCCGGAAGGCCCCAACGCCGGCCTGATCGGCTCGCTGGCCACCCACGCCCGGGTGAACGAATACGGCTTTATTGAAACCCCCTTCTGGCGGGTGGAAAACGGCATCGTGCTCAAGCAGGGCAATCCGATCTATCTCTCCGCCGACCTGGAGGACGAGTGTCGGATCGCCCCGGGAGATGTGGCCACGGACAGCGATAGCCGCATCACCGCCGAACTGGTGCCGGTGCGCTACCGCCAAGACTTCGAAAAAGTGCCGCCCGAGCAGGTGGACTACGTGCAGCTGTCACCGGTGCAGGTGATCTCGGTGGCCACCTCCTTGATCCCCTTCCTGGAGCACGACGATGCCAACCGAGCCCTGATGGGCTCGAACATGCAACGTCAAGCGGTTCCCCTGCTGCGGCCGGAGCGGCCGTTGGTGGGCACCGGCCTGGAAACCCAGGTGGCTCGCGACTCCGGCATGGTGCCGATCACCAGGGTGAACGGCACGGTCACCTTCGTGGACGCCACCGCCATTGTGATCCGCGATGAATTCAACAACGACCACACCCACTATCTGCAGAAATATCAGCGCTCCAACCAGGACACCTGTCTGAACCAGCGCCCGATTGTCAGCCAGGGGGATCCGGTGATCGCCGGCCAGGTGCTGGCCAATGGCTCCGCCTGCGAAGGGGGCGAGATAGCCCTGGGTCAAAACGTGCTGATCGCCTACATGCCCTGGGAGGGCTACAACTACGAAGACGCCATCCTGGTAAGCGAGCGGCTGGTTACCGACGACCTCTACACCTCGGTACACATCGAGAAGTACGAGATTGAAGCGCGACAAACCAAGCTCGGACCCGAGGAAATTACCCGCGAAATTCCCAACGTCGCCGAAGAAACCCTAGGGCATCTCGACGAGATGGGCATCATTCGCATCGGTGCCTATGTGGAAAGCGGCGACATCTTGGTGGGCAAGGTTACGCCCAAGGGCGAATCAGACCAGCCGCCGGAAGAGAAGCTGCTGCGGGCAATCTTCGGCGAAAAAGCCCGCGACGTGCGCGACAACTCCCTGCGGGTGCCCAACACCGAGCGCGGCCGCGTCGTCGACGTGCGCATATATACCCGCGAGCAGGGCGATGAACTGCCGCCGGGCGCAAACATGGTGGTGCGGGTTTACGTGGCTCAGCGCCGCAAGATCCAGGTGGGCGACAAGATGGCCGGCCGCCAC
>DGYA01000008.1:8462-9085 GCA_002396505.1 Cyanobacteria bacterium UBA5018
GGCCGGCCGCCACGGCAACAAGGGGATCATCAGCCGCATCCTGCCCTCCCAGGACATGCCCTACCTGCCCGATGGCACGCCGATCGACATCGTGCTCAACCCGCTCGGGGTACCCAGCCGCATGAACGTGGGCCAGGTATTTGAGTGCCTGATGGGCTGGGCCGCCGCCAATCTCGACTGCCGCGTCAAGGTGGTGCCCTTCGATGAAATGCATGGCGCTGAGAAATCGAAGCAAACCGTGCAGGCCTATCTAGAGGAAGCCGCCAAGCAACCGGGTAAGGAATGGGTGTACAACCCCGATAACCCCGGCAAGATTCAGCTGATCGATGGCCGCAGTGGCGAACCCTTTGACCAGCCGGTAACGGTGGGCTATGCCCACATCCTCAAGCTGGTGCACCTGGTGGACGACAAGATCCATGCCCGCTCCACCGGCCCCTACTCGCTCGTCACCCAGCAACCGCTGGGGGGCAAGGCCCAGCAGGGCGGCCAGCGCTTGGGAGAGATGGAGGTGTGGGCCCTGGAGGCCTACGGCGCCGCCTACACCCTGCAGGAGCTGCTCACGGTCAAGTCCGACGACATGCAGGGCCGCAACGAAGCGCTCAACGCCATCGTCAAGGGCAAGC
>DGYA01000082.1:0-239 GCA_002396505.1 Cyanobacteria bacterium UBA5018
CAGCCGGCGGTGGCGGAGCCCCTGGCGCTGGCGGGCCGGGCCGGGCCGCGTCGCAGTCGATGCGGCTGTGGGACCTGGCGCTGCCCCAGGGCTACGGCGGTGCTGTCGCCCTGGGGCAGGGGGCAGCGGGCATAGAAAGTTAATTATTGAATGCTGATTATTTAATTACATGCCAGTGATGCAATAGCCGGCATCCACATAAATCACCTGGCCCGTGATGCCGCTGGCCAGGGGGCTGG
>DGYA01000082.1:355-11161 GCA_002396505.1 Cyanobacteria bacterium UBA5018
GCTCACATGCCGGTGATGCAGTAGCCCGCATCCACATAGATCACCTGGCCGGTGATGCCGCTGGCCAGGGGGCTGGCCAGGAAGGCGGCGGTGCTGCCCACCTCCTCTTGGGTGACGGTGCGGCTCAGGGGGGCTTTTTCCTCCACGTTGTGGATCATGTCGAGGATGCCACCGATGGCCGAGCTGGCCAAGGTGCGAATTGGCCCGGCGCTGATTGCATTTACCCGCACCTGTTTCTCAGGGCCCAGTTCGGCCGCCAGATAGCGGACGGAAGCCTCTAGGGCCGCTTTGGCCACGCCCATTACGTTGTAGTTGGGGATCGCCCGTTCAGCGCCCAGATAGCTGAGGGTGATCACACTGCCCCCCTGGTTGAACAGGGGCTTGGCGTAGCGGCATAGGGGCGCCAGCGAGTAGGCGCTCACCTCTAGGGCCCGGGCAAAGCCCTCGGGGCTGATGGCGCTGTAATCGCCGATCAGCTCTTCCTTGCCGGCAAAGGCCAGGCAGTGAACAAGTATATCTAACGAGCCCCATTGCTGTTGAATTCGATCAAAAACGGCCGCAATCTGTGCCGGATCCTGTACGTTGAGGGGCTCGAATAGAGTGGGATTGAGGGGTTGGGTTAGTTCGCGTACCTTGGTCTCAAAGCGACCCTTCTCATCTGGCAGATAGGTGATGCCTAGTTCGGCGCCGGCGGCGGCCAGCTGCTGGGCGATGCCCCAGGCGATCGAGCGGTTGTTGGCAATGCCCGTCACCAGGGCTTTCTTACCGCGCAGATCAAGGAGCATGGGTTGGGTAGCTGGAGGCGTGGCGGCGATTCTCCCGCAGCGGTGTCACCAGCTGAAGCGGTGTGACCAGCTGAGCCCTGGCCCCCGCAGGCGCGCTTGGCTGGGCTTAGGGGGCGGCCTGGGGCGTGGTTTTGTCGGCAGCGGCAGGCTCGCCAGCGTTTGGCTCGCCAGCGCTGGAGCCACTCATCAGGAGCCACTGTTCAGCAGCCGCTGTTCACTGCGGTCGATGGCATTGGGATCACTGAGCAGTTCTGGCTGCTCAAAGAGCGGGAAACGCTCTGCCTTCACCTCCTGGGCGAGGCGGGGGGGCTCCTGCCAGCGGTAGCGACGTTGCGGCGCCTTGGCCTTGCACAGGGCCTCGCTTTCGACGCGCAGGGCCCGCCGCACGTCCTGGCGGGCTACGGCGTCAAAAAACTCCTGGCGGGGCACCAGGCCAGCGCTAAAAGGGGCCGTGCCGTTGCCGTTGAACAATCGCGCCGCATCGGGGGTCCAGCGGGGCTGGCAGAGCCCCTGGCGGCGGGTGTCTGTCTCGATCCAGATGTGCAGGCCATAGCCATCGGGTTGGCTGACCACGGCCAGGCCGTCGTGGGGCACCCGCCGCAGCAGGGGGTAGATGGCCCAGCTGGGTGTGCGCTGGTTTGGCACACAGCCCGCCAGCAGCCCCGCCAGCAGCAGCAAACCGGCCCAGGGCGCGGCGCGCTTGCCCCAAAAGCCTGGATCCGCCATCGGCATTTGGCATTGCTGAGAGTGCATCCAAGATGCTGCAGCTGGGGCCGCCGCCGCCGGGTGGCCGATTTAACCAGCGCCTGAACTGGTCTGGCTTGGTCTGGATTGGTTTGGCCGCTGAACTCTGGCCGCCGGGTAGCGGCCTTAAAGTTGCCCCCATGCAGGTGCCCCCCTTCAGCCTCCGCGAGCAGCTCGATCTCCTCGGCGAGGAATTAGACCAAGCCGTTCTTCAGGTACTGCGCAGCGGCCAGTACATCGGCGGCACCGCCATTGCCAACTTCGAAGCCGCCTTCGCCGAGGCGGTTCAGGTGCCCCATGCGGTGGGCTGCAATAGCGGTACCGATGCCCTGATCCTGGCCCTGAGGGGTCTGGGCATCGGCCCCGGCGACGAGGTGATCACCGCCTCCTTCAGTTTCTTCGCCACGGCGGAGGCGGTGAGTGCGGTGGGTGCCACGCCGGTGTTCGTAGATGTCGATCCAGCCAGCTATTTGATCGACTTGAATCAGTTGGAGGCTGCGATTACGCCGGCCACCAAGGTGCTGATGCCAGTGCACCTGTTCGGTCGCCCGGTGGATATGGAGCGGCTCTGTGCCATCGCCGGCCGCTATGGCTTGAAGGTGGTGGAGGATTGTGCCCAGGCCACTGGATCCAGCTGGGCCGGTAGGCCGGTGGGCAGTTGGGGAGATGTGGGCTGTTTCAGTTTCTTTCCCACAAAAAATCTCGGTGGCGCCGGTGATGGGGGTGCCGTCACCTGTCGGGATGGGGCCCTGGCCCAGGCGATGCGTGAGTTGGCCGTACATGGCATGCCCCGCCGCTATTTGCACACCCAGCTCGGTTACAACTCTCGCCTCGATGCCATCCAGGCTGCGGTGCTTAGCGTAAAGCTCCCCCACCTAGCCACCTGGGTGGAGCGCCGCCGCGCCATCGCGGCGCGCTACCGCGAGCAGTTGGCCCATCTTGATGCCATTCATTTGCCGATGGATGTCGCCAACGGTCACAGTTGGAATCAGTTTGTAGTGCGCATTCCCCATTCGCGGGCTGCAAGCATCTGTTGTGATACCAGCTGCACTCCTTCCGCGGACAGCGCCAATTTTGATCTGCCGGAAGCCTGCTGTCGCGACTGGCTGAAACAGCAGTTGCAGGCGGCAGGCGTCAACACCATCATCTACTACCCGATCCCAATTCATCGCCAGCCCGCCTATGAGCACCTGGGCTATGGTCCCGGCTCCCTGCCGGTAACCGAGCGTCTTTGCACTGAGGTGCTCAGCCTGCCGATCTTTCCTGAGCTAACGCTTGAGCAGCAGCATCAGGTGGTGCGGGGCCTCTGCCAGCTGATCGGCGAGGACGCCACCGCCCTGGCGGCTTGAGCTCAGTCAATCTTGGTATTTTTAAGATAATCTCTTGCGCCTATGTGCTGGAAATCTACCAGGGGATCGGCTCCTGATATATTTGCTTTGCTGGGTTGAAATCAAGCCGATTAGCTGTGCTGATATCAGGCTGGTTTGAGTGATGCGTATAGGGCCTTGAAGTGGGCCTGTTGTTGGCGGTGATCCACGATCGGTGTTGGATAGCCGCGGCGCTCCAGGGGGGCGATATCGCCGGAGATCAGATCGGCGCTGCTGACTCGGGCCAACTCAGGCAACCAGTGGCGGATGTATTCGGCTTGGGGGTCGAATTTTTTGGCCTGGGTGCTGGGGTTGAAGATGCGCAGCGGTTTGGGATCCATGCCACTGCTGGCGCTCCATTGCCAGCCGCCATTGTTGGCCGCCAGATCGCCATCCACCAGGCGCTGCATGAAGGCCCTCTCCCCCCAGCGCCAGTCGCAGATCAGATCCTTCACCAGGAAGGAGGCCACGATCATGCGGCAGCGGTTGTGCATCCAGCCGCTGGTATTCAGCTGTCGCATCGCTGCATCCACGATCGGGAAGCCGGTGAGGCCGTCGCACCAGGCCTGAAACCTCACGGGGTTGTTTTCCCAGGGGAACTGCTGCCAGAGCGGCCGGTGGGGGCCGTCGGCCAGTTCCGGGAAATGGAACAGGGCCTGTTGATAGAACTCCCGCCAGGCCAGTTCCTGCTCCCAAACACGGATCGCCTGCAGCGACTCCTCCCCCGCCGCCAAGCTGCGGGCCTCCTGGGCCGCGGCCCAGGCCTGCCGGGGGCTGAGGGTGCCGAGCGCCAGGGCGGCACCCAGGGCGGAGGTGCCGGGCTGGGCGGGAAAATTGCGCCCGGGCTCATAGCTAAGCAGTGGAATTTTGCCTGCTTGGCCATGGCAAAAGTTTTGTAATTGCTCCAGGGCTGCCCGTTCCCCAGGCCGGCAGGGACACTCGGCCGCCGCCGCGAAGCCATGGGGGATCGCCGCTAGCTCAGCGGCGGCGATGAACGGCAGCTGGGCCCAGCCCTGGGGATCGGCCAGGGCCGCTGGATTGAGATCGATCAGGTCGCCAGGAGCCGCCAGGGGGTCGAGGCCACCGGCCGCCGCCGACCCCAGGGCGGCCTTGCCCTCCACCTGATGGCGCCAGTTGCGCAAGAAGGGTCCGTACACCCGGTAGGGATCGCCGCTGGCGGTGTGGATGGCGCTGGGGTCCACCAACAGCTGATCCCAATCCGCCAGCACCCGGGCGGACTGGGCCTGAAGGGCGGCGGCCACCCGCCGGTCGCGCTCGCGGGCCCGGGGTTCCACATCCCGGTTCCAGGCCACCACCTGGGCGCCCATGGCGCGGGCCAAGGCCGGCAGCAGGGTGAGCGGATCGCCGCGCAGCAGCAGCAGCCTGGAGCCGGCCTGTCGCCAGCCCTCGGTCAGTTCCCGCAGGCTTTCGATCAGAAACCACAGCCGCGCCGGTGCCATGGTCTCGGCCGCCAGGAGCTCGGGGTCGAGCACATAGACGCCGGTTAGCGCCGGTGTGGCGGCGGCGGCGGCCGCCAGGCCGAGGTTGTCGCCGAGGCGCAGGTCGCGGCGATGCCAGAACAGCCAGCGGGGCGGAGCCATCAAATTCCCAACAGTTGCTTGGCCCGAAACCAGGCGGTCACGCTCTTGGCATCCAAGTATTCATCGCCACTGGCCATGGCCCCATCCAGTTCAGCAGGCGTCAGCAGCAGCACCTCGATGTCTTCGTCGTCATCGCCGGCCGGGGGTTGGCTGAGGGGCGTCAGTTCGCGGGCCAGGAACAGGTGGATCACCTCGTCGGAATAGCCAGGGCAGGGCAGCAGCGTGCCCAGGGGATCCCAGCGGGCGGCGCTGTAGCCCGCTTCCTCCTGCAGCTCCCGTTGCATCGTGTAGAGGGGCTCTTCTCCATCATCCAAGGTGCCGGCGGGAAACTCCAGCAAGCGGGTTTGCACCGCAAAGCGGTACTGGCGCAAGATCACCACCCGGCCATCGGCCAGCAGCGGCACCGCTAAGGAGGCCCCGGGATGGCGGATCAGACCAAAGGTGCCCTGCAGCCCCTTGGGCAGGGCCATGCGGTTCAGCTCGAAGCGCAGTTTTCGCGCATCGAGGGCCGCGATGGTCTCAAGCAGAAACGAGGGCTCCGGGGCTGGCAAGGGCGCCATCGAGGGCAGCTGTGGCGGATGTGGGCCATAAGCATGGCGCGAACCGGCCCGGCCCTGCTCTGTGGGCATCCCCAGCGCAGGGCGAACCGGGTTCGGCCATGGTCTGTGGGCATCCTCAGTGCAGGGCGAACCGGGCTCGGCCATGGGTTGCCGGAATTCCCCAGTGCAGGGCGAACCGGGCGGCAGGCGGTGGATTGCGTTGATTTGCCTGCGGCTGCTCCATTAAAAAAACCCGGCCCCTTTGCGGAGGCCGGAAATAATTGATTGCTAACTTTAATCGCTAGCTTTTGCCGTTAGATATTCATCTTAAAACGATGAAATCTTGACTGGATATTACGGGGAACAGGGACTGGGCCGAGGCCACATCGGAAGGTAGATAGGGGTTGAATCTACCCAGTGTGGCGATCTGGATGGCTGCCAAAGAGCCATTGCCATCGGCGTCATAGGCGAGGGCGTCATTGCTGATGTTATAGGTGATTCTGGTGCTGGATTTGGTGGCTGTAGCAGTCACATTGGCGCTGGTGGAACCAGCGATGGATTCAAATTGATTGGCTTTAATCTCTGATCCGCTGAGTGCTGTGTAGATGGCGGCGCTAAGCACTAGCCGGTTAGAGCCAGGCGTAAAGTCTGTGATGCTATCAATGCCGGCGACAGCTGCATTGCTGGTTACCAAGGGCGAAATGGCGTCAATCTGGGGCTGCGCGGATGGGATGGTCAATTTTTCGAGGCGCCCTTTATTCTATTCGTGATTATTTAGATCGAACCCAGGCGATTTTTGAATCTTGTTTTGATTGGCGCCACCTGCCTAAAGGGGCCGCGGCCCGCCGCCGATGCTGGAGGCCTCCAGCCAGCGAGCGATAGGCTCCGGCAGGGCGCAGCGGCGACGGCTGGCCACTTCTATGGCCAGGTGGCGGCTTAATGCTTCGGCCACCTCTTGGTTGGCTGAGCGGAATAGGTAGCGAATTTGAAAGCAGCCAGGATCTAGCCGTTGGGGTTCCAGCTGGATCGCCAGGGGATCGCCACAGCCCAGGGGGCGGCGGAAATCGGCGCGGCAGTGGACGATCGGCAGGGCGATGGGCGGCGTTTTGCCGGGGGTGGGAAACAGTTCATCAGCGCCGATCCCGAAGCGCTCCAGGCTCTCCTCATAGGCCTCGTGGCACCAGCGCAGTAGCTGGTGGAAGTGCATCACGCCGGCGGCGTCCGTGTCGCCAAAGCGCACCTTGCGGCAGAGCTGCAACCAGCTGTTGGGATCCATGCCAGCCATGTTGCCACCCGCCGCTGGGGGCCTGTGCTTGCGCCAAGACCGCTACGCCCCTACATTTTTGCAGGTTTGCAGCTATGTCTTGGCCTGTCCCGCCGCCTACGAAAAGCCCAGCTTCAACCGGGCCTGGGAGGCCTTTCTTCTGCACTTACCAGCAATCCTGCTGATTTGGCTGGCCACCGTGATGATCAGTGGGGCGGGTTTTCTTATCTATCTGCTAATTATCCTTGTCGGTTTCGGTTTAACCAATGGCAGCAGTGCGGATTCGATCACAGCTGCGGCCCTGGTGGTTCAGCTGGGTCAATTGGGTCAGCTGCCTTACGTGATCTGCTCAAACCTGGTGGGGGTGCTGTTCGTGGCAGTGCCCGCCATGCACTATGACACTGGCGAGACAATTACGCTGGAGGCTGCTTTTCGGGGCCTATTCCAGCGCCCCTGGCGCTATTTGTTGGCAGGTGTGCTGTTTTCGAGCGCTGTTACCATTGGTACCTTGCTTTGCATCTTGCCCGGCCTGGCCGTGGCGCTGGTGTTACCGGTGTATGTGAATAAGGTATTCAATGGTGATGCTTCGATCTTGGATGCTTTGAAAGCTTCGTTCCAGGCTGTTTATGGTTCGCAAAAGGGCTGGGAGTTTGTGGGTGTCCAGGTGCTGGTGGGTCTGTTGGTGTTTGTGGTTGCTATGGCTACCTGCGGCCTGGGGGCTGTTTTTGCCGTACCTGTATCTAGCTTCTATATCCAGAATGCCGCTTACCACAAGGGTGTTCTATCTTGAGTTGCCCTCACTAGCTTGGCTGAATTTTTTCAAGTCTCCCATTTTCAAGTCTCCCCTGGGTTTGATGCCGTCCTCCTCTCGGTTTGATGCCGGCCTCCTCAAGCGTAATTTCCTGGCAAGTCTGCCCAGGCCCCTATCCAGTAGCAAAGGCCGGCAAAGCAATAAAAGCGGGAAATGCCAGCAAGCCGCCTAGGCCCAGGCCATAGCTGAACAACAGCCGCATCGCCCAGTAGGCCCCTAGGGCCAGGGCGGTGGCGGCTAAATGCCAAGGCTTAATCCTCGCTAGCCCCAGCCGCCGCTGCCGCAGCGCCGCCAGCGACCAGATCACCAGCCCTGCCGCCAGCAGCGGCCCGAAGGCATGCAGCTGGAGGGCGCTGCTGAAATCCCCCCGCAGGCTGGCGCAGGTGGCGCGGGTGAGGAAGCAGGCGGGGCAGGGGATGCCGGTGAGCGCCCGCAGCGGACAGCTGAAGCCAGGCAGCCCTGGATAGCCGCCCTTCAGCCATAGGTAGGCAGTGAGGCCGGTCGGCAGCAGATAGGCAGAGCGCCGCAGTTTGGCGAGCAGGCGATTCAGGGCGCGCCGATCAGCGATCCACCGAGCCCATAATTACGTCGATTGAGCCGAGAATCGCCATGATGTCAGCTACCTTGGCCCCCTTGAGGATGTGGGGCAAGATTTGCAGATTGTTTTGATCGGCGGCGCGAATTTTGAAGCGCCAGGGGGTGACGTCGTCGTTGCCCTGGATGAAGATGCCGATTTCGCCCTTGCCCGATTCGAGGCGGGTGTAGAGCTCGCCGGAGGGAATTTTGAAGGTGGGAGCTACTTTCTTGGCCACGTACTGATAGTCGAAGCCATACCACTCGCTCTTCTTGCCCTGGGCCAGCCGCTGGGCCTCCAGGTTTTCGGTGGCTCCGCCGGGGATCATGGCGCAGGCCTGGCGCAGGATTTTTAGCGATTGGCGCATCTCGCTTACGCGCACCCGGTAGCGAGCGAAGCAGTCGCCCTCTTTCTCCCAAGCCACATCCCAGTCGAAGTCGTCGTAGCACTCGTAGTGATCAACTTTGCGGAGGTCCCAGGGCACGCCGGAGGCGCGCAGCATCGGGCCCGACAGGCTCCAGTTAATCGCCTGCTCGCGAGTCACCACCCCCAGACCCTCGATGCGGCGGCGGAAGATCGGATTGTTGGTGATCAGTTTTTCGTATTCATCTATTTTTGGGCCAAACCAATCGCAGAAGTCGAGACATTTTTCCAGCCAGCCATAGGGCAGATCGGCCGCTACACCACCAATCCGGAAATAGTTGTTATTGATCAAGCGCTGGCCGGTGGCCGCTTCCCAAAGGTCATAGATCATCTCCCGTTCGCGGAAGATATAGAAAAAGGGTGTCTGGGCGCCCACGTCCGCCAGGAAGGGACCAAGCCAGAGCAGGTGGTTGGCGATGCGGTTCAGCTCCAGCATCAGCACCCGGATGTAGCTGGCGCGTTTGGGCACCGTTACGTTGGCGAGCCGCTCCGGCGCGTTGACCACAATCGCCTCGTAGAACATGCCCGCCGCGTAGTCCATGCGGCTCACGTAGGGCACGAACATCACGTTCGTGCGGTTTTCGGCGATCTTCTCCATGCCGCGGTGCAGGTAGCCGATCACCGGCTCGCAGTCCACCACGTCTTCTCCGTCGAGGGTCACCACCAGCCGCAACACCCCGTGCATCGAGGGGTGATGGGGCCCGAAGTTGACCACCATCGGCTCCGTGCGCGTCTCCAGCTGCGTCATGGGGCCGTGGGGGGGGGAAGGGATGAGCTGGCGGGATCTTAGGAAGGAGAGCATGCCAAATATGGCTTCCTGTTTTGAGCACCTGCCGGTGCTGGCCGACGCGGTGCTGGCCAGCTTCTCGCCGCTGGCGGAGCTGCTGGCGCAGCGGCCCCAGGGCGGCCTGCTGCTGGACTGCACCCTGGGGGGCGGCGGCCATGCCGGCCTGCTGCTGCAGGCCCACCCCAGCCTGCGCCTGATTGGCCTCGACCAGGATCCCACCGCCCGCGCCGCCGCCGCCGAGCGGCTGGCGCCCTTCGGTGAGCGGGTGTCGATTGTGCCCACCAACTTCGCAGACTTCCACCCCTCCGAGCCCGCAGCCCTGGTGCTGGCCGACCTGGGGGTGAGCAGCCCCCAGCTGGATGTGGCCGCCCGCGGCTTCAGCTTTCGCGCCGACGGCCCCCTGGACATGCGCATGAACCCCCAGGCCGGGGAGACCGCCGCCGAGCTGATCGATCGCCTGCCGGAAGCGGAGCTGGCCGATCTGATTTATGCGTATGGCGAGGAGCGGCTGTCGCGGCGCATCGCCCGGCGGATCAAGCAGGAGGGCCCCTGGCGGGATTCCGGCCGGGGCACCGCCGAGCTGGCCTACGCCGTGGCCGGTTGCTACCCCCCCAAGGCCCGCCACGGCCGCATCCATCCAGCCACCCGCAGCTTCCAGGCCCTGCGCATCGCCGTGAACGACGAATTGGGAGCCCTGGATCGGCTGCTGCTGCAGGCGCCGGATTGGTTGGTGCCGGGCGGGCTGTTCGGGGTGATCAGCTTCCATTCCCTGGAGGATCGCCGCGTTAAAAACGCCTTTTTGAGCGATGAGCGGCTGGAGCGCATCAGCCGCAAGCCCCTGGTGGCCTCCGAGCAGGAGCAGGAGGCCAACCCCCGCAGCCGCAGTGCCAAGTTGCGCCTGGCCCGCCGCCGACCCTGAACGCCGCAGCTGCGTTTGATCACTGGCGTTTGATCAGCTGCGTTTGATCAGTTGCGCTCCTGGGCAACTGCCTCAGCCACCGCTTCGATGGCCAGTTCAATCTCGGCTGCGCTGGTGCCGCGCCCCAGCCCAAAGCGAATCGAGGCGCTGGCCTCCTGGCGGCTGCGGCCCAGGGCCGCCAGCACATGGGAAGGATTTCCCTGGCTGCAGGCCGAACCGCTGCTCACCGCCAGGTGTTGGCGCAGGCGTCGGTGCAGCGCCGTGCCGTCCACCCCACCGACGCAGACATTGAGGTTGTGGGGCAGGCGGGGGGCCAGGGCGCCGTTCAGCCGCACCTGGCCCAGGGCCTCCAGGGCTTGCCAGAGCTGATCGCGCAGCCGCCCCAGGCGTTCGGATCGCAGCTCTCGATCGGCCATGGCCCCCTCCAGGGCCGCCTCCAGCCCCACGATCAGCGGCACGGCCAGGGTGCCGGCCCGCAGCCCCTGCTCCTGGCCGCCGCCGTGCTGTTGGGGGGCCACCTTCACCCCCGGGCGAATCAGCAGGGCGCCGACGCCCTTGGGGCCGTAGCACTTGTGGCCGCTGAGGCTGAGGAGGTCGATGCCCAGCTGCTCCATGGCCAGGGGGATATGGCCGGCGGCCTGGGCGGCGTCGCAGTGAAACAGCACGCCCCGGTGGCGGCAGAGCTGGGCGATGGGGGCCAGGGGCGCCAGCACGCCGATCTCGTTATTGGCGGCCATGGCGCTGAGCAGCAGCACATCGGGCCCCAGGGCCGCCTCCAGCTGGGCTTGATCCGGCAGGCCGTCGGCTTGTACGGGCAGCAGGGTGAGCGGAAAGCCATGGCGCTCCAGGTAGCGCAGCGGATCCAGCACGGCCCGATGTTCAGTTGCCAGGCTCACCAGCCGCCGCCGCTTGCCGCCGGCCGCCAGGGCCGCTTCCGCCACGCCTTTGATGGCGAGGTTGTTGGCTTCGGTGGCGCCGCTGGTGAACACCAC